>CAYOBW010000115.1:0-21476 GCA_964402115.1 uncultured Victivallales bacterium | reverse complement strand
CGCGTCCTCACCGGTACAGTGCTGTGAATGTGCAGAGAAAAAGTGGAGGGCTACTTCCGTTTCTAGGATTATCTGTCATGATCCTGGGGCAGAGCGCCGGGGCTGCCGCCTCTCTCGCGATTGAGGATGGGGTAGCCGTCCAAGGCGTGGAATATGGTAAACTGAAGCTGCGGTTGCTTCGCGGCAAGAAAGGAGACCTCAATGCGGTTAACGCTGGCTGGGATGACGATGTGTTTGTGCTGGCTTGTGGCGTGTGCTGTCGCGCAAGTGGAGGGAGGCAAGGACATGAACCCCGATACGGGCACCGGGGAAGCGCGGGGGTTCAATGTGCTGACATTCGGTGCGCTGGGCGACGACAAGACGGATAACACAGCCGCATTCTCGGCATGCCTCAAGGCCGTGGTCGCGGCCGGAGGGGGGCGGATGTACCTGCCGGCAGGCGTGTATCGCGGCGGCATATTGATCCCCGCGGTTTCGAAACCGCTACCGAGCTGGATCACCGTGGAGATCGTCGGCGAAAGAGAACCCACACCTGTGTTTGGCACGATTGGCTCATTCCCCTTGCAGGCGAACGGAACGATTGTCAAAAGCCTGTCCCCATCGGGCCCGGCGGTCATTTCCGCCAGTTCTTCGTCCGCAGCGCTGTACGGGGGATTCTCGGCGGTCAACGTGGTCCTCAGGAACCTGGATGTCCGGACCTATGACGATCCTGGCATCGGTGGTATCGACCTGCAGTACGCGCTTCAATGCAGGTTGGAGAACGTGTTCATCAACACCGGCATGTACAACGTGCAGGCCTCCAAACCGACCCAACGCACCAGCGGCCTGATTACCCCGGCGTGCAACAACGCTGCCTTGACCATCCTGCGTAACGTGGTCGTGACCGGCTATCACACCGGTATCGTGGTCAACGAGCACACGGACGGGGACAACATCAATTTGGCCTCCAACGTCAACGGCCTGGAATTTGTCTTCGCCCATCATGCCTCCCGCTTTGGCCGGGTGGGCGCGCAACGTTGCACGCATGCAATCGCGGTGACGGGCAAGCACGGTTTTTCCATCGAACAGCTGGATATGGAGATTGCGGGAAAGGGGCAAACCGACAGCAAGAACGAATGGCAGGCAACGGCATACAATGTCAACGACCCCAATAATCTCGGCACGGCCGACATCAAGTACTGGGTCGTCGAGGGGGGTGTGGGTGCGATCGAGAAGTTCACACGCAACGGCGGCGCCTCGATCCGGGCCCGGCGAATCGGCTCCGCTCCCTAGTGCGAGGGAAGGCCACCCTCGGCGGGCATGCCAGGCTCAGACTGCGGGCGCGATGGCCGGATGCGGGCGCCGCACCAGGGCGGCCCGATAGATCGCGGCCAGTCGCTCGATCATCGTGCCCACATCGTAGGCCGGGTAGACACTGCTCGCGGCGGCAACCCCCAGGGCCAGCCGTCGGGCGGGGGACGCCGCGCACGCCTGCATGGCCGCGCGCAGGGCGGGTACGCTCTCCGGCTCGGCGAGCAGGCCCGTCTCGCCGGCGCGCACCACCTCGGGCACTCCGCCCACGCGCGTACCGATCACGGCCAGCCCGGCGGCCATCGCCTCGACCAGCGCCCGGCCCATCCCCTCGTTACGGCTGGCCAGCACGAAGACGTCCGCGGCCGCCAGCGCGGGCCGGACATCGGCCAGCTGCCCGATGAAGCGCGTGCGGCCGGCCACCCCCAGGGCGCCCGCCAGCGCCTCGAGCGCGGCACGCTCCTCGCCCTCCCCCACGAGCACCAGCCACGGCGGGACCGCCGCCTGCTCCAGGCCGGCAAAGGCCCGCAGCAGGAGGTCGAAGCCCTTGACGGCGGTGAGCCGCCCGACCGACACGTACACGAGGGCCTCCCCCGGAATGCCCCAAGCTTGCCGAAACGCCAGCCCATCCGCACGCGACAGGTTCCGGAACTGCGCCAGCGGCACACCGCTGGGGACGGTGCGGTACTGCTCCGGCCGCCCGATGCCGCGCGCCAGGCCGTCCGCGGTTTCCGCGTCGGTCAGGGAAATCAGCGTCCCGGAAATGCGCGCGAGCCACTGTTCGAGTTTCACGAACACCCACGTACGGACGGGGGAGAAGTAGCCGTAGAAGATGTGCCCGTGCGCCGTATGGACGACAGGCAGACCCGCCAGCCGGGCCGCCACCCGCCCCACGGCGCCGCCTTTGGACTGGTGCGTGTGCACTAGATCGTGGGGCTGCGCGCGCAGGTACCGCCGCAGGCTCAGCACGGCGCGGAGGTCGCGCAGCGGGCTCACCTCCCGCACGAGCGCAGGCTCGCCAACCGCCGTCAGCCCGCGGCGCGCGAGGTCCGCCGCAATGCGCCCGTCGGGATCGTGCGTGCGCCCGTGGAAGATCGTCGCGTCGAACCCTTGCGCCCGCAGCAGCTCCGCGCTCAGGATCGTGTTCATGGCGGCGCCGCCGGCATCGAGCCGGGTAATGACGTGCAGCACGCGCACGCGCGGTGTGGCGGTCGCGCTCATGCCGGGCCGCTCCCGAAGACGCGCCGCCGCCCTGGCAGGGCGCGTCGCTCCGCCGCCGTGGGCCAGGGCTTGAGTACGGCGGGGCCGGGCGTCCGCCGCGGCTCCAGGTCGCCGCGGGCAATCCGATCCAGCACCTCCACCAGCGCACCCGCCCCGGCTTCGATCAATCTCTCGTGCAGGGTCTCGGGCGTGTCAGCGGCGCCGATCGGCAGTTCCGCCTCGGCGTAGATCGCGCCGGAGTCGAGCTGCGCCGCCACGCGGTGGATCGTGGCGGTAGCCGACGCCCGCCCGTCGTAGAGCACCCAGAACTCCGACTCCACACCGCCGTACTCCGGCAAATGCCCCGAGTGGAAGTTCAGCGCCATGACGCGGCACGCCGCGAAGACCTCGGGGCGGAGCACCGGGGCGTTGGCCACGACCAGCACATCGGCACGCCACGCCTGCAGGATGCGCACGGCCTCCGGCGCGTTGAGCGCCCGCACCACGATCGGCGTCACCCGCGTGCTTCCCGCGGCCGCGCGCCGGGCTCGCCCGCCGGACTGCCCGAAACGCAACCGCACCCACTCCGCCGCCCGCGCCGCCATGAGCCGCACGCCATACCTGGCGACAAAGCCCTTGAGCGACAGCCGTCGCAGCGAACGCCACAGCAACGCGCCGCGCCGCTCGGCCAGGATGCCGACCAGCCGGTGCCCGCTTTCCTCCACCGCCCGGGCCATCCGCAGCCCGGACCGGCGCCCGGTGCGGGTGAGCACGGCCACGCGCAAGCCCGTCAGCGCCGGCGCCGCGAAGCCCGCCGCGGCCAGGAGCACGGCCTCGACCTTGTCAACCTGTCCGTCCCAGTTGAGTTCCCGGCGCACGCGCTCGCAGGCCGCCCGGCCGAGGCGCAGCCGTTCAGCCGGATTCGTCGCCAGGCGCAGCAGCGCCTCCGCCAGGCCCTCCACGTCCTCGGGCGCCACCAGCAGCCCGGTCTCCCCATCCAGCACCGCCTCGGGCACGCCGCCGGTACGCGCCGCCACGGATGGCACGCCCTCCCGCGCGGCTTCCAGGTACACCAGGCCGAAACCCTCGACGTGGCCGTGGGCACGGTCGTCGCGGGCGGGCATCACGAAGATGTCGAGCGCGCGGTAGAAGGCCCCCAGCTGTGCGTCCGGCACAACCCCGAGGAACTCCACGGCCCCCCGCACGCCCAGCGAAACGGCCAGCGCCTCCAGCCCCGCGCGCGCGGGCCCGTCGCCGGCAATGCGGTAGCGGAGGTTCGGCACCCGCGCCAGCAGCGCAGGCAGCGCGCGCAGCACGAGATCGTGCCCCTTGCGCGCGATCAGCCGCGAGCACGTCCCGATCGTGCACCCCCTCCCCTCCCCGGCCCCGCCCACCGCGCCGGCCGGACTCGCCGGGTCCACCTCCACGCCCGGCAGCACCGTGTGAATTCGGGCGGGCGCAACGCCGAAGCGGACCAGCGCGTCGCGCGTGAACGCGCTGATCGCCACGACGGCCACGGCCCCGGCGTAAATGCGGTTGTAGAACCGCCGGACCAGCGGCCAGCGGGCGACCTTGAGGAACTCGTACGCGTAGGCAAAGCAGGCGTACCGGGGGCGCCAGGCGCGCGGGATCAGCGCCAGCAGCACCCCGCCGTAGCCGATGTTCATGGGCAGCACCAAGTCGGGCCGGGTCCGCCGGATCGCCCGCAGCACGCACCAGGCAAACGGGAAGAAGCGCAGCGGACCGAGGCCATAGCCGGGGAAGCGATAGGTCCTGAACGGCGCCCCGGCGTCTTCGGCGGCCGCCCCCGGAGCGTGCGGCGCCACGACGTGCACCTCGTGACCGCGTTCGGCCAGGCGTCGCGCATGGTGGTAGCTGAGCCGGCTGACGCCGTCCCGATGCGGGGAGAAATCCACGCTGGCCAGTAGCACTCTCACGCATGCACCTCGCCGGAGAGCAGCCGGTTCAGCAGCCGTATGGCACGGCGACAGGCCGCGCTTTCCATCAGCACCAGGAGGTCCAGCGCACCGCCCAGCTTCGCGCGCAGCGTGAAGAGCGTGTCGCTGGATTCGACGCCGATGCGCCGCAGGGCGTACGGGTTGTCGCCGGAGCGGTTGCAGCCGTAGCGGGCCGAAGCGGCGCCCGCGTAGCCTGCGGCGCGCGCCTCGCGTTCGGCCCGCGCATCGAAGTCCAGCGCGCGCCCGAACGGGTAGGAAAGCAGCCGCACCTCGCAGCCCACCTGTGCCTCGAGAATCCGCCGGCTCTCCTGGAACTCCACCCGCAGCGCGTCGTCAGCGAGCTGGCCGACACGGCCGTGGTGCAACGTGTGCGAGCCGATCGCGATGCCGCCGGCCACGAGCGCGCGCGCCTCGGGCCACGCGAGCAGGCGGGCCGCCCCGGCCGCTTCACCACGGTCGTGCGGCAGGCACTCCTGCGATCCTGCGACGCCCGCGACCACGAAGCAGGTGGCCGGCAGCGCGTACCGCCGCAGGATCGGGAGCGCCACCAGCGCGTTGTCGGCATAGCCGTCATCGAACGTAACCGCCACGACGGGCCGCGTCCCTGCCGTCGTCGCGTGCGCGGGCTCCGTCAGCAGGGCGTACAGATCGCGAACCGTGGCCTCGCGAGCCAGCCACGCCATCTGGCGCTCGAAGGCGTCCGGCGTCACGTTCGTTTCGTGCCGGCGCACGTCACTGACGCTGTGATAGGTGAGGACCAGGAACTCGGGGCGCCGACGGCGGCGCAGGGCGGCCCACAGCGGCAGCAGCAACAGCCAGCCCAGCACGGCCAGCGCCACCAGCCACACCTGCTTGAGTTTGCGCTTGCCGCCCTTCATTTCCGGCGCTCCCTGCTGCGCCGCAGATCGGCGTGCGCGGCCTCCAGCCAGCGCTCGAGAGCCGGATCGCGGGGACAAATGGTGCGGACATAGGCCGGATCCGCCGTCCGTTCGAGCAGCTCCAGGAAGAGGCGACGGGGATACAGGTCAGGGGCGTCCGCGAAGCGCACCAGCGCCTCGCGATACTCGCCGGCGGCGTCCTCGCGACGCCCGAGCGCCAGCAGGCAATCCGCGCGGACCTTGTGGTAGCGGCCCAGTTGCGGATCCAGCGCAACGGCCCGGCGCGCGGCCGACTCGGCGGCGGCCAGGTCTCCGGCGGCGGCGTGCGCTTCGGCCAGCAGGCTGTGGCTCCGGGCACGGTACGGCGCCCAGCGGACGGCGCGCTGCAGTTCCGCGACGGCCTGCCGGACGAGCGCGGCATGCCCCTCGGGCAGCTGCAGGCGCGACCAGGCCAGGTACAGGGTCCCGCGCTCACAGGCGGCCTCGGCGTGCGCAGGCGCCAGCCGGGAGACTGCCTCCAAATCCGGCACCGCGGCACCCGGGCGCTGGTGCACCAGGTTCTCCAGCGCGCGGCCCCAGTGCCAGTCCACGCAACACACGTAGACCCAGACGCAGGCCAGCGCCAGCGCGCCGGCACGCACAGCACCCGCGGGACACACGACGTGACGGTACGGCCCCGACGGCTGCGGCCGCACCGCGGCCAGCGCCCCCCACACAACGGCCAGGCACAACAGGTTGGCCGGCAGCCGCAGCGGGAAATCCACGAGACTATGCACGAGAAAGACCAGCGTGCCGGCCGACAGCGCACGCCCCGCCGTCGCGTCCTCTGAAACGTCCGCACGCCGCCACGCCCCGCACGTCGCCCACGCCACGGCCAGCCCCAGGCCGGCCAACGGCAGCACGCTCACCCAACCCAGCTCGGCCACGACCTGCAGCGGCTCGTTGTGCGCGTACTCGGCATCGAAGCGGTCCCGACCGCCCTTGTACTGCAGGTAGCGCTCGCCAAAGCAGCCGGCCCCGACGCCAAGCGGCACATGCCGAACGAGACGCAGCGAGTCCCGCCACACGTCCACCCGCTGCGAGAGCGACTGGCCGCGGGTCAGCACCAGGTCGTGCAGGCGCCCCTGCACGATCCCCCACCGCCATTCGCAGGCAGCCAGCATGGCGATGCCGACGGCAAGCACCAGCAGTCCCCGATAAGGCCTCCCCCCGGTGCTGCGGTAGCAGGCCCGCCATTCGGCAAACACCACGGCGCCCACCCCCGCGAGGCCCAGGCCCCAGGCGGCCCGGCTGTGCGACAGCAGCAGCGCCGCGCCGGTTACCGCCACGGCCCCGGACCACAGCAGCCGCTGCCACCACGCAACGGATTGCAGCAGCAATCCCGCCTGTAAACACAGTCCCACGGCGGCGAGACAGCCGAAGTGCGCCCCGTTGACGAACCGAGAGGCAAACTGGGCGTTGTGCCAGAAGCCGCGGGGCTGCAGGCCAGCCCTCTGCGCGAAGCCGTACAGCGCGGCGGCCGCGACAACGAGCGCCACAGCGCCCGCCAGACGCCGCGCGACGGGCGCCCCGGCGCCCGCCACGAGCAGGCTGGCCAGCCACGCCGACGTCACGAACGCAGCCGTCACCAGGGCCAGCCAGGGATTCGCCGCCCACGGCACACCCACCCAGGCCAGCACGCACAGCCACGCTACGGGGTTCGCCCACCCCACCCGCACCCGTGCCCACGCGTCGCGGTCCAGGCTCAGCGCCACGGCCAGGCAAACCAGCAGGGCGGCCAGCGACCGGTGGAAGTCCGAGGCCCCGCCCCACCCCCACAGCGCCACGAGCACAGCGCCAGGCAACAGGAGCCGCGCGCTTGAGCCCTTCAATGTGTCACCGTGCATGGGGGAAGACTAAACAGTGAGCAGTGAACAGTAAACAGTGAACGGTGAACGGTGGTCAGGGCGCAACCTGCACGCGAAAGAAACCGCGCGGCGGCGCGAGCCGGCTCACGGAAACCGTGTGAACATTCAAGGGCGGAGTTGCGGGAATGGCAGCCCCGAGCGACTGGAAGGCATCCGGGCGCAGCGTGGCCGCACCCAGGGCATAGACCTTGTTTGTCACACTCTGCCACGTCAGGACCAGTCCGCCGCCGGGCGCGGAACGAACGGAGCCGATGTGCAGCAGGTCCCCCGCATCGCGCGGATGGGTCCCGGCCCCGTGTTCGCCGGCGTTCTTGAAACCGTCGCCGTCCGGGTCCGCCCCCGCGGCGGCCAGCCCCTGCGCACGTTCCACCGGCAGGAAATGAAGGCGCTGCCACTCGGCAAAGCCCACCGCGCCCGCCGCGCCATACGGCGAACCGGGCTGCAGTCCCAGCCGGGCGCCGCCAAAAGCGGTGGCCGGATCGCCCAGCAAGTTCCACGCGCGCTGGGCCAGCGGCATCCCGCCAGCCAGGCCGCAGACGACAAGGGCAGCCCCGACGGCATCGCCGAGGCGAGCCAGCCGGGTTTCGTAAAGGGCGCGCGTTACCTCGGTTCCGAGCGCGCCATTGTCGCTGTTGTACGTCGCGCTGGCGGACGCCAGCGCCGCCACGGCGCCGCCGTTGGTGCTGACCGAAAGCGCCTCCGCAAGGGTGGTCTGGTTCGGTTGCGCGAAACGGCCCGTCGCACAGGCCGCCAGGACCGCGAAAGCCGCGCGGTTGCCGTTCGTCAGTGCAGGGACATCGGTCGTTGTGAGGAGCTTCTCTTCGGCCAGCTCGTTGAAACCGGCGTGCCCGACATAGACGAAGAGACTGCAGCCCGCCTTCAGCGTCGCCAGCATGGACGCCCGCGTGGACGCCACGTTCACGCTGTTCGTCAGGTACGCTTTCACGACGCGGGCCGGCTCCCCAACGAGAGCGGCGGCGTTGTCGCCATCGATATCGAACGGGCCGCCGGCGTCGGGATTGTCGGTCGCGACCAGCACCGTATTGGTCCAAGCGCCGCCCGCTTCGTACGTCGCGATCTTGGCGCGCAGGCCGACCAGGTCAGCCGCCCGCATGACAGCCAGCCGTCCGACCGCCATTTCCGGAAGGCCGTCGTCGTCCACGTCCGCGTAGGGATAGTCCGTTTCGCGCAACCCGCTCGCCGTGCCGACCAGCAGCGGGGGAATGAGGCATTCGCCGTAGCCCAGGTAGTTGCGGAAGTCGAAACTGCCGTTCCCGGCGAGCAGGACGTAGCGGGGCGCCTTCGCCCAGCGCCGGTACGCGAAATCGAGGCAGTCGTGCAGAGCGTGGGGATCGGCGATGCCGTCGTTGAACTCATCGTAGACCTGCTGGATATCGGTCATGAGCACGTTCAGGCCCTGCGCCTCGCGGTAGTCCCTCAGCACCGTCGCGCCGCCCCACAACGACGCGTGGGTGACGAGCAGGTAGTCGGCCGCATTCGCGGCGGCGCGCAGCACGACGGGACCCGCCCCCTGCACGGCGACGGGGTTCCGGGTGGCGCCGCGGGCGGCGACAAAGTAGACGGCGTTGGTCACCGCGGCAAATGTCACCCGGTGTGCCGTGCCATCGAGGGCGATTTGAGCCCCTGTCACCAGCCGGGGCCGGTGGGAAGCCGTGACGTCCAGGACCAGGATGTCGGCGGAGGAGAAACCCCTGACCGTGATGCGGTCATGCCCGTCCGCCTTGCAGAACAGCTGGTCGTTCTCCGCCGTGTAGAACCGCGGGTACGTGATACTCACGGTGTCAAGCCCCCAGTACTGGGCGACCACGCCCATGTCGAAGACCCCTTGAACGGAGAGATCGTTCGTGCCAGGACGCAGCCAGCCCGCAGCGCAGGTGAAAGTCACGCTGGTCGGGCCAAACCCATCCCACCAGGTTTCGCCGATACGGCGCCCGTTCAGCGAGACAACAACATGCTGATCGGGCGCACTGGCAAAGTCCGTGTTTCCAACCAGTCGGAGGTCCAACGCCACTGAAGCATTCGTATCTACACCCGGTACCAGTAAAGGAAACAGCAGTGACGGCACCGGAGACTTCAGGATTCTCTGGAACTGCCACACCCAGAAATCCGCCTCCGGATCAAGAAAGGAGGTGTTCAGAGCAACCAGATTCTCCTCGAACTCAAGCGTATCCGAGAAAGTGCGTCCCAGGGGCTCGACACCAGTCCCTGCCGCACCACTCATGTCCGTCATGACCGGACCGGCTGCCACGTCGATCCAGTAGCAGTTGCTGTCGGTGTAGAGCGACGCGAAGGGCTCGCCGTAGAACAGCAGCGCGTCCCCGGCGGGCGCCGGCAGCCAGGCTACGTCCCGTCCCTGGCCGTGCAGCCGCAGCTGCCTGCCCGCGAGCAGTGCCCTGATCTCCGCCTCCGTGCGCTGCAACACCGCCGCCATGTTCGTCGCCGCCACGGCGTAGAGCCCGCGCTCCCTGAGCGTGACGCGGACGCGACTCGTTCCTTCCGAAGCCGCACCGGTGATGCCCGGCGCGGGGATCGCCGCGTGGGGCAACAGCCCGTCGGCTGGCACAGCAGCAACGGCAGGCGGAGCCTCCGGCCGTCCGGCCACCGTCACGGTGTACGGCCCCCGCAACGTCTCCCGGCCGCGACGATCCATGCGCACCACCCTGTAGGTGCAACGCTCACCCTCGCGGGCGCGGGGGTCGTCTGCTTCCAGGACCGCGCCCGACACCGCTTCGAGGGGAACGGGAACCAGGTCGGCGGTTACACGCCCCCAGGCTGCGCCGCTGCCCGTCCCGTCCGCGGCGCGCTTCTCGAGGTAGCAGCCGATGGTGTTGTCGTCCGGCGGCACAACCCACCGCACGACGGTCGAGCCCTGACGCATGCAGGCCGACAGCTGAGGATCGGCCCCGACGACGTCCGCGGCTGTGCCAGCGGATGCGAGACCGCAGGCGGCCGAAGCCGCGGCCCAAGTCAGCACCCAGGAGCGCAAGCCGCGCCTGTTGCGAAATCCACTGCGTGGCCCAACAACCGTGCGCATGTCAAGCATGGTGGGAAGGCCGCCTATTGCACGATGACGCGGAAGTACATTCGCGGGGCCGCGGCGCGGTCCACGCGCACGGTCGCCGCATTGGCCGGCGGCGTCGCCCCGATAGCCGTACTGAACGGCAGGTAGCGACCGTCCGGCGTGGTTGCCAGCTCGACGGCGTAGAGCTTGTTCGACACGCTCGGCCAGGTGAGCACGAGATTGCCGTCGTCCAGCAGCTTCACGGCGCGGACCCGCAGCACCGAGTTCGCGTCGAGCGGGCTGGTACCCGCCAGGAACTCCTCGAAGTTCGTCAGGCCGTCGCCGTCGGGGTCGGCCCCGGGCAGCTGGCGCTCGGCCGTCTCGGCGCTCAGCAGCGCACCCGCCCATGCCTCATAGGTGTGTCCCGGACCGTCCACGGTGACGGTCCAGGGGCCGTACGTCGTGGCCAGCCCGCGGTTGTCCAGCTCGATCAGCCGCCACGTGTACGTCCCGCCGACCTCCGCCGCCGGGTCAGGCAGCTCGTAGACGTGCGGCAGGGGCGTGAAGAAGTCCGCCGGGAGCAGCTCCGGATTGACCCGCTGCCAGCCGTCCGCGGTTCTCCGCTCAAGGTAGAAGCCGATGGTGCCCAGCTCGGTGGCCGTCTCCCACGCCACCACGACCTGCCCGTCGCGCGCGAAGGCGCGGAAGCCGCTGACGACGACCAGGGTCGGCGTCGGGCTGAAGCCGAAGTCAACCCAGGCCGGGACGGGCTCGGTTCCCGGCGCAACCGCAAGCTCCATGTTGTTCACGCCGCGCACCGGGTTCACGAATGTGCCCTGGGTATTGTCCGAATCGATCGCCCGATCCGCACCCATCCACTTGCGGGTCATGTAGAGATTGACCGGCGCACTGACGACGGACAACGCGTAGGACGTCGGCTGCCCCACGACGTTGGTGACACCCGTGAAGTTCTCGTCCAGCATCAGGTTGCCGAAGGTGTACAGGCCCGTCGCGTCCGAAACCGTGTAGACCGTGCTGGTTACGCCATTGGCATAGACCACGGTGAGCTTGAGAAGCACGTTGGCCACGCCCACCTCGCCCACATCCTGGATGCCATCGCTGTCCACGTCGCGCCAGGTCCGGTTACCGACCGACGCACTCGACCGGTAGTAGCCAAAGTCACCGGTCGTGTCCGTTTGTCCGTTGCCGACGGTCACGGTATACGGATCGCCCTGGCTGTTGTTGTCGGCGCCAGGTGTCGGCCCCGTGCTCTTCCAGGCGCCGTTGAGGACGTTGGCCGTATCGGTCACATCCACCGTGTAGGTGCCGTCCGGCAGTCCGGGGAAGCTGTAGTTGCCGCTCGCATCCGTGACAGCCGTGCCGACGATGTTGCCGGCGCTGTTGCGCAGGACAACCGTCACCCCCGCGTAGCGCCCGCTCTCGCCGCTGAGCGTGCCGTCGGCGTTCGTGTCGACCCAGATCGTCCCGCCGATCGTGTTCGGGCTGGTCGTATCGCGGTAGCCGAAGTCCTGCAGCAGGTTGATCTGGCCGGCCACCAGCGTCACGCTGGACTTGCTGTTGCCGCCGCCGTCGGGATCGCCCGTGTTGGTCAGCGCATCGCCCGGCGCACCCGGCAGGCTGAGCGTCGTGACCTTGACCACGTAGGTCGCGGCGCCGAGCCCGCCAAAGGCGTAGCGCCCGTTCTCGTCCGTCACCGCCAGGGCCAGCAGGGTGGTCTCGCCAGCATTCCACAACTGCACGATCACGCCTTCCAGCCCCGGCTCGTCATCCGCCGTACCGAGCACGTTGTCCGCCCCGTCGAGATCCTGGCTGCCGTTGCCATCGCGGTCCAGGTACACCGTATCGCCGATCAGCCCCGTCGACGCCGTCTGTCCCGCCGCCGTGTAGCCGAAGTCCTGCAAGTCGTTGCCGGCAACGGCCAGGTTGGAAGCTGCACTGACATTAGGCGTACCCGTCCCGTTCGCGTCGTAGGTTTGCGCATGGCCCGCCAGCACATTGCCCGTGTCGTTCGCCCAGACCAGGTAGTCATCCGTGCCGGCGCCATCCGTCACCGCCAAACCTGGGAACGCGTAGCTGCCGGAGGCATCGGTCTGCGTCGTGGCGATGATCGGCTCACCCGCATCCCAGACCCCGTCGCCGTCGCTGTCCCTGATCAACGCCACCGTCACGGACGGGATGACGGGTTCGGTATCCGTGCCGCCGGGCGTGCCGGCCGGCCCCTGCTGGTTCACGTTGGCATCCATCCAGACGGTGCCCGAAACCGTGCCCGTCGTCCCGGCGGTCGGCCGGTAACCGAAGTCCGCGTTCACAAAGACATCGCCCGGCGCCAGCACGATCGGCGCCGTCGTCTTGTTGTCCAGCGTGGCGTCAGGATCGCCGGTCTGCGTGTACGAACCCGGCGCCGTGACCTGCACCACGTAGCCGCCCGCCACCAGGCCGTCGAAGATGTAGCTGCCATCGGCCGCCGTCACGGTCGTCACCGCCGCCGCGTCGCCCGCACCGCCGTAGACGCCGTCGCCGTTGCTGTCCACCAGCAGGCTCACCGTGACGCCGCCCAGCCCCGGCTCGCCGGGGTCCTGTCTCCCGTCGCCATCCGCATCCACCCAGACGCGGTCGCCGATGGCGCCCGTGTTCGTGCCGCCGGTCACGTCGGAGGTGGGCGCCCAGTTGTAGCCGAAGTCGGCGGTCAGGACCACCTGGCCCAAGGTTAACGTCACGGTCGTCTGATTGTTCACGGTCGCGTCCGGATCGTACGTCTGGTTTGCCGCCAGCCCGGCCGCCATGGAACTGGTGTTCACGAGCACGGTGAACGTGCCCACCGGCATGCCGGTAAAGAGGTAGCGGCCTTCGGCGTCGGTGGTCGTTGTCGCAATCGTAACGTTGTTCGTGTCGCGCACGGTCACCGTTACGTTGGCAATCCCCGACTCGCCCGCGTCCTGCACCCCGTCCGCGTCCTCGTCCAACCAGACCCGATCGCCGATAACCCCGGCATTCATTTCGCCGAAGTTGTAACCCGTGCCGTTCTGGTTCTGGGTCAGGGAGATAGCCGAGACGACATCGTTACCGACCGTTCCGCCAGCGGTGCCCGCGGCATCCTGGCCGTCGTTATAGAGCGAAGGCTGGGTCTCGGAGATCGTATAGGTGCCGGGCCGCAGATTCTGAAAAACGTAGGTACCATTGACCAGGGAGAGCAGGGCGGACGACACCGGCGCGCCGCGATCATCCGTACCCGTCAGCGTGACGGTTACGTTGCCGAGGCCCGTGTCGCCGCCGTCCAGAACACCGTTCCGGTTGACGTCCAGGTACACCGATCCGGCGAGACTGCTTGGACGTAGTTCGCCGAAGTTGTAGTCCACGCCCGCCTGGTCGGATCCCAACGGTATAACGACTGACGTGATCGCCTGGCTCTCCACCCCGTTGTTTACGCTGCCGCCGAACGGCGTACCGGCGGTTTCCTTGCCGTCGAGGTAGCCCACGGGCTGGGTTTCGGTGACCGTATAGGAGCCCGGGCGCAAACCGCCGAAGCCGTAGAACCCGGTGCCGTCGGTCGTTGTGGTGCGGCTCACGGGATTGCCGAGGAAATCGGTGCCCGAAAGCTGGACCGTCACGCCGGCGATCGGAGTCTCGCCAACGTCGAACACGCCGTCGTTGTCGACATCCAGGTACGTGAAGCCGCGCAGCGCGCTGGCGTTGATGCGAACGGTATCCTGCGCCTGAACGTCAGGTTCGTCGCGCTCGCCGGCCACAGTCCCGCCGAGCGTCGTCGCCTGCGTAACCGCTGCCAGGTTGGTGCTGACCGCGCCGGGCAGAACCCCCGCAGTCAGCGCGACCTGGAATCTGAAGGTCGCGACGGTGCCGTTCGCAAGCGAGCCACCCTGATAGCGCAGCTCGCCGGTGGTTATGTTCGTGAACGTCGTGAAACCGATCGGATAGTCAACACCGACGACACCGGTGTTGAGCGTGGCAACGTTGAAATGGTTCGTATTGAGTACGTCCCGCACGATCGTGTCGTAGGAGACCGACGTCCCGCTGTTCGTGACAGTCAGCACCACCGTCAGGACGTCCGTGGCGTCGGCACGTGCCTGCAGAATGTTCTTGCCGAGGCTCATGCGCGGTTCCACAACCGTGACGTTCAGCGGCCCGACCACGATTGGCGGCCGGCCGTCCCCTGCGACATCGAAGGAGGCGCTGTTCGCCAGCACCGTCTGACCGGGCGGCGCAAACCCAACATTGCCGACGACATCCAGCACGCGCGCCGTGACCAGGACAAGGAAGGCGTTGTTCGTCACGATGTTGTCGCCCGTGATGCCAATCGCCCCAAACGTGAACGTCGCATCGTCGCCGCTGCTTACGCCGCCGCTGACGACGGGAGCGGGCACCGTGCCGGCCAGGTTGGCATCCAGCAGATAGGTTCCGGCCGCGTTCTGGCTACCGGCTCGGGTCGTGATAAGCTGATAGGATGCGTACTGCAACCCAGCCGGCAGGACGTCCGTCACGGTGAGGTTCGGCGTGGCGCCTTCCGGCAGAGTCACCTTCAAGGCGTATGTGATCTGCTCGCCAATGGTTACGTTGCTGCCGGAGGTCTCCGTCCGATCGGTGCTGAAGAGCGACTTCGCGCCGGACAACGCGCCCGCCACGGTACTCACCGTATCCGCGGTGGTGTAGTCATTGACGCCGCCGCCGCCGGTGCGTTCTTCACCGTTGGGGTCCTGGAGACTCGTCCACTGCAGGCTCGCGGCGTTCGTGATCACCTGACCCGGCGTGTAATTGCTGCCCACCGTGCCGGTGACCTTGAGGGTGATGCTGCCGTTCGGCGGAATATCCAGGCTGAAAGACGCTCTGGATCGGAACGTGCCGGCGACGATCTCGAAATCGTTGACCGTCGGCGCCACCAGTCCGGAATCGAGCTGCCAGACAACCGGATCGGCATTGACGGTTGCCACCGTCGCCGTCTGACGATAGACACGACCCGCCTGCGTGCTGCCCCCGGCGACGCGCACCCGGTAGACAACCGTGATCTCGGCCGTCTGGTCGAAGTCCGTCGCGCGGCTCCAGTTCCCGACTGCGGCGTTGTCGACGATGTAGATGCCGTTCTGCGCCGGGGCAGTCTGGTCCTTGACCAGTATGCGGTCGCCGTTGACCAGCGTAACACCGTCCAGCGCTGCCGACGCGCCCGCGAACGCGCCCCCGGCGAAGCCGGCGACGTTGGCGGTGGTCGCCGCCACAACCGCCGAATTGGCGGAGGAGCCCGCGTACAAGGCCCAGGCGAGCGGGTCGGTGTTGACCGTCACCACCGTCGCCGTCTGGCTGTAGACGAAGCCTGTCTGCGTGACACCCCCGGCGACGCGCACCCGGTAGCCCACCGTGATCTCGGCCGCCTGGTCGAAGTCCGTCGCGCGGCTCCAGTTCCCGACTGCGGCGTTGACCACGACATAGATGCCGTTTTCCGCCGGGGCGGCCTGGTCCTTGACCAACACGCGATCGCCGTTCGCCAGCGCGACGCCATCCAGCGCCGTTGGCGCGCCGGTGAACGCGCCCCCGGCGAAGCCGGTTACGTTGGCCGTACTAGCCGCCACCACCGACGAACTGTAGAAACCGCCGGCCGTGAAGTCGCCGGGCAAGGTCGAGATCTGCGGGCTCTGCACAACGGCCGGGAGGGGGTCGTTCAGGGTCACGTCGTAGGCCGCCTGGCTGCCGCTGTTACTGATCGTGAAGGTATACGTAATCAGGTCGCCGGCGTCAAACACGCCCCCCGGGACCGCCTTGTCTACGAAGAGCGCGGGCTCAACCACGGTCACTACGGGGTCATTGCCAGCGTTGGCGTCCGCCACAATCCGGTCGGCCAGCGCCGGATCGTCGAAACGCAGCGTGGCCGTGTTGGCCAGGGTGGTGCCCTGCTGGTTGCCAACGACGTTGAGCACGGTCGCGTTCAACCGCAGCACGAAGGCGTTGTTGGCGGCATTGCCGTCCGCCGTCGCGCTGCAGGCGCCGAAGCTGAACGAGACCGTGCTGGCGCCGGACACCGGCAGCGCGGGTGCGATGTTCGGCGGATTGCTGGTCAGCGTACCGTTGAAGTTTTGACTCAACCGGCTGCTACCGCTGGCGGCGACGATCACCGAATAACTATCCACACGGAGACCGGCCGGCACGATGTCATTCACAACGACGTCGGGCGTGCTGCCTTCGGGCAGCGTGACGAGGATGTCGTAGGTGATCTGCTCGCCAATGGCGCCGTTGGCCCCGATCGTCGAAGCGAGGCTGGTGTCGTCCTCGGTAAGAGAGCCGTTCTTGAAGGACTTATCCACCGTGGGCCGGGCGAGCGAGGCGCTGACCGTCGCGCCGACGCTGTAGTTGTTGAGCTGGGTGGTGTTGTAGTTAACCGGCGTGTTGTCGGTGGCCGTCACACCGCTGCCGTTGCGTTCGCCATACTGGCCGCCCGAGGCGTCAACCGAGCCGCTGGTGGTGGGATCGGTACCGGTGGGATTGCTGGCTGTACCCTTGCCGCCGGGCAGGCTGGTGAAGGTGAGTCTGGCGGTGTTCGACAGCTCACGGCGGGCCGCGGCCGCCGCGGCCACGACGCCGCTAACGGTGATGGTCACATCCTTGGGCGTTCCCGCGATTCTTAGCTCGGGAGCGAGGGAATCGAGGTTGATCGTAACGGTACCACTGGCCCCCACCGCCGGCACGGTGACAGAGCCGGCGGCGATGGCGCCGCTGTTCGTGCGGGTGTCGGTGCCGCTGGGCGTCGTGACCGTCAGGCTCTGGAACAGCACGTCCGCCGGCAGGCTGTCGGTCAGGACGAGGTCGAAGGCGGTGACCGGTTCCACCACGGCCCAGGCGAGCGAGGTCGTGTTCAGGGTAACCGCCGCGGTCGTGCTATGGGCAAAGGTGCGGCCACCATTCAGGATGCCCGCCGTCACGTACGTTTGGAGACCGAGCACGGCTTCGGCGCTGGCATCGAAATCGGCGGCACGGGTCAGCGAGGCCGTACCGCTTAGGCCGGTCACGGTGTAGATGCCGTTCTGCGAGCTGGTGGTCTGATTCTTCAGTAGAACACGATCCCCGACGGCAACGTTCACACCATCTATCGGCAGATTGCCACCGGTCAGGGCGATACCCGTGATGGTGGTCGGCGGTCCGGCTGTGAATGTGCCGGCGACGTTGGCCACGGTCGCCGCGCCCACGGCCGGGTTGACGGCAACCGCGGAGAACGCGAGAGCCGTCACGTTGATGGTGGCCACGGCGGCATCCAGGGCGAAGGTCCTGCCGCCGTTGGCGGTGCCCGCCGACACGTAGGCCCGGTAACCCAGGGTCAACTCCGCCGCGGTGTCGAAGTCGGAGGCACGGTCCCAGACGCCATTGGCGGCATCCACGACCTTGTAGATGCCGTTCTGGGCGGCGGTGGTCTGGTTCTTCACCAGGATCCGGTCGCCCTCCACGAGCGTCACACCATCCACGGCGAGGGGTGCGCCGGTGTAACGTCCGGCGCCACCGGAACCGCCTGTCGCGTTGAAGGTGGCGACGAACGACGCGGTGGTCGCCACCCGGACCTGTGGCGCGTATTGAGCCAAGTGGGCGGAGTTGTTCGAGAACTTGAGCTGGTAGACGACGGGGTCACCCGCATCCACCGGCGTGGCGGTGAGCGTCTTGGCGAGGTTGTCGATCCGCGGTTCTACCACCACCAGGTTGCTGAAGTCCGTCTGGGACGAAGTCGCAGCGGCGGTGCCCGAGGCGAAGCCATTGACCAGGAACTCGAAATCGTTCAGCAAGGACACCCCGGCCTGGCTCCCGGAAACGTTTTCGACGAGCGCGTTGAACTCCACGATCACGAATTCGGCATCCGCGTCGCTATCCAGGTTCACCACCGAGCCCAGCTTGAAGTAGACATCGGTGCCATCCGTGTAGGTGTCGTTTTCGGCGTTCCGGCTTGCGGAAACGTTCAGATCGAAGGCGGTGCCTTCCCCGATGGCAAGTCCGCTCCCCGAACTGGGCAGCAAACTCCGGTCGCTCACGTTCGTTTCGCTGCCGATGTAGTTGAGTCCGGCGGTTGCCGGACCGCCGAGAGCGGGGACCGAACCAGCGTCCGTCGAAGACGTGATCCCCCCGCCGTTGGCCAGAAACGCCACCCGCACCTTGTCGTCGTTGATGAAGCGCAGCCCCGGGGGTAGCCGATCGCGGAGTTCCAGGCTTGACGACGTACCTTCCGGGATTTCGGCCACGAGGCGGTAGCGGACGATCTCCCCGGGCACGACGAGCGTGCGCAGGGCCACAATGCCGTCGATCTCCAGGCGAGCGGCGTTAGCCCCCGTCCCGTCGCCGTCCAGTGAGATCCGGTCAATGGCGGCCAGGTTCAAACCCGGCGTCGTACCGACGGCATCGATCGCATTGGGTGTCAACAAGTTGTTGCTGAGCAGCAGGTACGAGAAACGTGGGGCTCCTGCGGTCGGACTCGCCGCCAGATCGAACCGTTGGATCGTGCCATCCGTGTCACGGATGCGGATCCGCAGCGGCGTGGCGTTGTTCCCCGTCAACGCGCGCAGCACCACGCCGAGCGTCGCGTACCCGCGCAAGTCGCGCACAGCACCGTAGTCTATGTAGCCGCCGCCGTTCTCGGTTGCGGTCCCAGCAATGCGTACCGCGGTCGCGCCAACTGTGACGTTCCCCACCCACGAACCGGTGAGCCCGCTGAAGCCCGTGCCGTTGAAGTCGGCCAGCGTTTGATTTCCGAGCGTGTGGATCTCCGAGGTGGCGGCAACGATCTTGTTCAACACCGGACTGGCAATGGTCAACCGCCCGGTCCCGGCGGTGTTGACGGCGGCGTAGTTGTTCAGAATCGTATCGGTGCCCGGACCGCCGGCCCCGGAACGTTCCGTGCTGGAGGCGTTGTTGGGCGTGCGCTGGGCACTGTAGTCCCCATCCAGACTGGTCCAGGCAATGGTGGCGGTGTTGTTTATGCTCTCGCCGGGAACCACGGAGCTGCCAGCGCTGGCCCGCACCTCGACCGTTATGGTGCCGCCCCCCGCCAAGTCCACGTTGAGACCTGCGGCGAAGGTCAGCGTGTTGCCCGTCAGCAGGAAGTCGGCCGGCGCAAGGGACCGGACGACGCCGCCCACGGTCGTCAGCGTGGACACGGCCGAGTAAATGGTGGGCGCGGCGAGTTTGGCCGGAAACGCATCGGTCAGGGCGAGATCGAACGCCGCCGGCGCTCCCGCGTGGGTGATCGCGATCTTGTAGAAGAGCACGTTGCCGGCGTCGCTGCCGGCCAGAGTGTTGGCGTAGACGCCGGAAACGCCTCCGCTGTCGGGGGCGATTTGCTTGGTGAGCGTGAGCGTTGGCTCGACGAGCGTGACGGTCTGCGCCGGGGTGCTATTGATAGCCGCAACGCCTGTGGCCGTGAACTGCGCGGTGTTGTTGAGCGAGGTGCCGGCCTGGTTGCCGTTCGGAACGGGCAGCGTGTTCTGGTTCAAGACGATGGCCTCGAACACGAGCGTGACTCTGTCGGCGCCAGAGTTGCCTGTGTTGTTGTTCTGGACGTCGCCAAGCGTGAACCGAATGGACCGTGCCACGCCGACATCCAGAATGGTGACCGTCGCCGGGTTGTTCGCCACGGTCACGCCGACGGAAGGCGTGGTGCTCACCAGCCCCACGAACGCCAGGCCCTGGTCCAGCGTGTCCACGACCTGCGCGGCCGGCGTACGCCCCTCCGGCACGGTGACGGTCAGCGTGTAGGTAACCTTTTCGCCGATGACGGCCTGGAACTGGCCGTTGCCGGTCACGTTGAATTCGGTGCCGGTCACCGCTTTGACGAACGTGGGCAGGGCGGTCTTGACCGTGGCGCTTTCCGTCTGGTCCTGCGCGGTGAAATCGACCGCGCCTTCAGCGCCCGCGTAGTTCGACAGGGTCGCGGTGTTCGGAATGGTGGTGTTGGCCGCCGTGGAACTGGCCACGGTGAGGTCGTAAGTGATGATGACGCCGTTGGAGCCGTCGGTGATGGCTGCGTCAATGCCGGAATCATAGCCGCGATTCAAGCCGCCGAGACCTGGCGCGGCATTGTAGTTGTCCACCAGTTCGACGGTGAATTTCCCGCCCGGCTGGTCCCAAGTGACAATGTAGTCCGTACCGTAGGTCAGCGCCGTGAGGCTGCCGCCCCGCTGGACGATGAGATTGATCTGGGTAGCGAAGACGGCCGCATCGGTCGTTACCGGCTTGGCGTAGGCGGGGGGGATCGTATCGAAGAACCGCACGTCGAAAGCATCGGAGCGGCCGGTGTTCTGCAAGGCAGCGGCGTAGCGGACCTTGTCGCCAGCGTCGGGAAGCGTTCCCGTGATGAGATCCTCCGCGGCGATGGCCGTTGACTGAGCGACGGTCGTAAAGCTGCCCGCGGTGAAGGCCGCGGCGTTGCCCGGGGCGCCGAAGGCGATCCCGCTGACGACCTTGCCACCGGTCTTGGTGCTGCCCACCACGCCTTTGAAAATGTCCACATGCGGTTCGTTCAGGACAATCTGGATGATCGCGGCCGTGCTTGCAACCGCCGCGGCGGTGTTCTGTTCGCGCGATTCCGCCTGATTCGTGAGGAACAACGCGTCGGCAAAGGGGTCCGTGGACACAACGACCGTGAAGAGGATGTCCACATGGTAGGGGCCATTGTTGGCCACGTGGCTGTAAGTGCCATAGTCAAAGACCAGCGTGTTGTTGCCGGCGTTCGTGACAACCGAAACCGTGGGTGTCGAGCCCCGGATGGCTCGAAACGTCTCGTTCGTGCCGTACTTTGCGTGCCCGGCGACCGGCGTACTCGCGCTAATCACGTCCTCGAAGACCCAACTGGGTCCGCTGCCGCCGTTCGCGTCGGGGTCCCCCGCCCTGAAGACGGGCAGCGGCAGATAGTCATACAGCCTCAGGTTCTCGACGTCGCCGCTCGGAATGCTGTAACGCAACCGGTACGTGAGCGTGTCGCCCGGACGCACATTGACGGGAGAGGCGAACGACCGGTTACCGTTGACGGCGTAGATTGACTTGGTCAACGTCCCGACCGTCATGCCGTAGGCAGCGCTGGTGTCGTCCGTTTCGCCAGAACCGTTCGCGACCAGGTTGGTGACGTTGAGCACGGCGCCCGTGACCGTAGCTGTATTGCTGAATGAATCGCGCGGAACTGGGTATCCCCTTCGCTCTAGTGTGTTTCGTTGGCGCTGGCTGTGATTTC
>CAYOBW010000114.1:0-21850 GCA_964402115.1 uncultured Victivallales bacterium | reverse complement strand
GGGAGGACCGTCCTACGTTGGACGGCGCTCCCGCGCCGTCCCTGCGCACTGCCGGTCCGTGCGTGGGGCCGAAATCCGTTTTCTCATTGCGTTTCATCATCCTAGAAGCGGAGGTAGCCCACTTCCATTTCTCCCATGTTATTCGCCACAATATGCTTATGGTGCGATGCACGACGACCGTGTGGTGACGGCTTGAGCCGCCGAGCGGAAGCCCCCCCGCCGGCTGCCAGCCGTTGCCCACGCGGCGGAGTCCGCGGGGTGCGCGGCCGGCGTGAGCGCCTCCCTCTCCCCGGCGGGGAGAGGGTTGGGGTGAGGGGCCGGCAACCACGGCCGTTCAGTCGTACGTGTCTCACATGTAAGGCGCTTCGCCACAACACGCGCCCCTCCTTGGGGGGCTGCGTGGCGGGGTAGCCCCCGTCTATTCCTGCACGCCGCGCACTTCGACGATAATCACGCCGCTGTTGGCGCTGTTGCGGGTGACATTCACGCGGATGTAGCGGACGGCGCGGGGAGGGAATGCGAAAGTGTCGCCCGCCTCGGTGGCCGGCGTGGTGGTGGCGAGTTTGTCGCCTACCTTGTCCCATGTCTGGCCGTCGGTTGAGACGTGGACGCTGTACTGGTAGTAGCGCTTGCCGTCCCAGTAGGGCCAGACGCGGATACCCGACAGCGTCGCCGGCTTCGTGAGGTCGAGCTTGAGCCATTGCGGGTAAGGGTCGGCCTGCCAGCTTGCATCGAGTTCCAGCTTGCCGTCCGCCGCCAGCTCCGGGCCGTGCCCGGCGAGGCTGCTGGACGCACTGACCAGCCAGCCGTTCGCGGCCACAACCGGTTTGCCCTGCCCTGCATCGGGCTTCCTGTAGCCGACGCCCAGCAGGTCAAACCGCGGCAGGAGCGCGGCCAGGCGCTCGGAGAAGTCCCCGAAGTCCCGGGCCTCGCGGGCTGTCCAGCCGATCTCGGCGACGGCGCACAGGCGCGGGAAGGATTGCACATCGACCCGCTGGATCGTCGGCGTCTGCTCGCCCCACATGTTGCCCTGCACGCCCGCCACGCTTTCTGCCTGGTCGGCGGGCAGATCGGCCGGCAGCGGCTCGCAGTCGTAGGTGCGCTGCAGCGGGATGCCGTTGTCGAGGTAGTAATCCGGGTACAGCGAGACGATGACGTCACGCTTCTGCCCGGCGGCGCCGGTGATCGCCGCGGGGCTGCGCCAGGCCATGACCAGCGCACGGCTGTCGGCCTGCAGCCCGCCGTCGAGGATTTCGTCCCACCCCACCATGCGGCGTCCCCTGGCAGCCAGGTGGCGGTCGATCCTCCTGACGAACTCGCCCTGCAACCGGGCCACGTCCTCGTTGAACGGCCGGCCCGCGCCGCTCGTCACGTTGACCCGGCAAGGCGTCACGTCGGCCGGCAAGGCCGTCGCGGCCAGCTTTTCCATGAGCGGTTTGCACGTGGGGCAGGCCCGCCAGCGGCCGGGCGCCACCTCGTCGGCCCCCACGTGGATGCAGGCCGAGGGGAACAGCTCCATCACCTCGTCCAGCACGTTGCGCGCATACTCGAACGTGCCTTCCTGCGAAACGCAAAGCTCGCTCGAGGGCCTGCCCCCGCAACCCAGTTCGGGATACGCCGTCGTGGCGGCACCGCTGTGGCCGGGCATTTCGATCTCGGGCACGATCGTGACGTAGCGGCTGGCCGCATACGCCACGAGCTCCCGCACATCCTCCTGCGTGTAGAACCAGCCGTCGCCCGTCCCGCCGCTGACGTTCTTCAAGCGCGCCCCGACCCCCGTCAGTTTCGGGTAGCGCTTGATCTCCACGCGCCAGCCCTGGTCGTCGGTCAGGTGGAGCTGGAAGCGGTTGAGTTTGTGAAAGGCCAGCAGGTCGATGTAGCGCTTCAGCTCGTCCTTGGTGCGGAAATGCCGCGCGGGGTCGAGCAGGTACCCGCGCCACGCGAAGCGCGGCCGGTCTTCGATCAGCACGCACGGCACGGGCCAGGCGCCGCCCGCGCCCGCCGGCGGAGGGGCAACGGTCACCGGCAGCAGCTGCCGCAGCGTCTGCACGCCGTAGAACACGCCGGCGGGCTTGGGCGCAACGATCGTCACGCCCAGCGGGGTGCCGTGCAGCGTGTAGCCTTCGTCGCCGAGGTCCCGGCGCGCGGGATCGAGCTTCAACGCGATGCCGCCGGCGGCGGGCTCCGCCGGCCCGGCCGCCAGCCGCAGTCCGGTAGCCGACTGCACGCATGCCGCGAGATAGCGTCCGATCGCTTCAAGCCCCGGCGCCTGCACCCTGATGGCCGTCTCCGCCGTCAGCGCGTAGGCGCCTTCCGCTGCCTGCAGCTTCAGCGGCAGCGGAATCACCGCGCCTGCGGCGGGCGCCGCGCCGGCCGCACCTCCCTGCGCGGTCGCCGCAAGCGCGACCGCCAGCGTCAGCATCCGCCACGGCTTCATCGCCCTGCGTCCGCGTCCTTCGACTGCCAGAACGCCTCGATCTCCTCCAGGCTCCGGCCCTTCGTCTCCGGCACGTAGCGCCAGAAGAAGAGCGTGGCCACGGCGCAGATCGCGGCGAAGGTGAAGAAGCCCACGTGCATGCCGAAGCGGGCGACGTACCACGGGAAGAGAAAGGCGCTGACGGAGTTGGTGGCCCAGTTCGCGAACACCGCGATGGACACGGCCCGCCCGCGGATGCGGTTCGGGAAGATCTCCGGCGTGATCACCCAGATCACGGCGCAGATCGAGAGCGCCACGCAGGCCATGTAGGCGCCGAGCGCCAGCACGATCCAGAGTCCCGAAGTCAGCTTCAGGGCGAAGAGCGTCCCGGTCACGCCCATCATCAGCGTCACCACGACCATGCCCCAGAGCAGCAGCGGCCGCCGCCCCCACGTGTCCACCTTCCAGATGGCGAGCAGCGTGAAGATCAGGTTGATGACGCCGAGGGCGACCTGGTACTGGAAGGCGCTGCCGAGCACGAGGCCCGCCTTTTCGAGGATCGTCGGGCCGTAGTAGACGACGATGTTGACGCCGGTCATCTGGCCGAAGATGGAGAGGCCGAGCCCGACGATCAGCGCGCGGCGCAGCCCCGGGCGGAGCAGCTCGGCGAGCGAACCGGCCTCCCGGCCCATGGACGCGCGGATCTGGGCGATCTCCTGGCGGGCCGTGTCGGCCCCGCCCACGCGCGCCAGAATCGCATAGGCCTGCCGCGTGCGGCCGGCTTCAACCAGCCAGCGCGGGCTTTCCGGCACGAGCAGCATGAGCACAATGAAGACGACGTTGGGGATCATCTCCGCCCCGAACATGCCGCGCCAGACCTCTGCGACGAGAGCCCAGTGCCAGACGCCCGTGCCGCCGAACGCCGCGGGATGGGTCGCGGCGAAGCGCAGCAACCCCCAGTTCGAGAAGTAGGCTGCCAGGATCCCGACCACGATCGAGAGCTGGTAGAGGGCCACCAGCCGGCCGCGGATCCGCGGCGGGGAGAACTCCGAGATGTACATGGGCGCCAGCACCGACGCGAAGCCCACGCCGACCCCGCCGATGATCCGCGCCAGGATCAGGATCGTGAACGTGCGCGGGATGGCCGAGTAGAGGGCGGAGACGAAGAAGAGCAGCGAGCCCACGATCAGCACCGGCTTGCGGCCGAAGCGGTCGCCCAGCCAGCCGGCCACCAGCGCGCCCAGGATGCACCCCACGAGCGCCGCGCTGCCGAACCAGCCGACCTCGAGCTTACTCAAGGCGAACTGCTGCTCGACGAACCCGAAGGTCCCCGAGATCACCGCGGTGTCGAAGCCGAACAGGAAGCCGCCCACCGAGGCCACCAGGCAGACAGCCGCCAGGAAGAGCGCGCTGCCCTTGAGTGGAACGTTCAGATCCATCCAGCTCTCGCCGGCTCGCGCATCGGTATCTTTCATACGTGTTGCTCCTCTCTGTATTGAACTCACTCAGGGCTTCCTTCCCATGGTCACCGCGCCGCGCGAATCCGTGCCGCCGTGCGGGATCCACAGCTGCGCCTGGACCGCGTACGCGGCCCCGGGCTGGACCTTCTCCAGCTTCACCGTGTACGCGTGCTGCTCCTTGGCCGCCCCGCTCCAGCCCTTGTGCGTGTCGCGGGCGAGCTCCCGGCCGTCTTCGAGCAGCGCGACCCAATCGATGTACACACCGTCCATACCCGCCTGGTACGTCAGCACGACGTCGTACGCGCCCGGCAGCGTCACGACGCGCGACGCGTCCCAGGTGAGCGTCACCCGCTGCTCCTGCGGCGCCATCTGCTCCCGCGTCCAGCGGCCGATGCCGCGGGCGCCCGCGCCGGCCGGCGACAGCGCGCGCAGCTCCTCGTGCACGTCGACGCGCTGGCGGAACGCATTCCAGTCCCGCGGCGCCGCGGGCGACCAGCCCAGCTCGGCCAGCGCGTACAGCCGCGGGAACGTCCGCGCGTCCACCGCGCTCTCCCGCTGGTTCCACACGGGCGCGTGGGGCCCGAGAATCCGCTCCTGCTCCTGCGGCGTCAAGCCGGCCGGCAGCGGCTCGAAACGGTACACCGCCTCCAGCGATGAACCCAGATCGAAATACAGGTGGCTGTACGGCGCGATCACGGCGTCGCGGCCGGCCCTGGCCGCCTCGGCGGCCGGGTTCACCGTGTGCTGTATCTGCTGCCAGGCATCGCCTCCACCCTCGTAATGCCATTGCATGATGACCGCGCCGGCAGGGAAGTCCCCTTGCCAGGACAGGTCGTCCCACAGCACGGGCCGACGCCCCTGCAAAGTCACGAAGTCGCACATGCGCGTCATCAGATGGCGATACAGAAGGTACTTCTCCCGGTTGCCGAGGCAATTGGAGAAGCGCCGTTTCCGCTCGGTGTTGTCGTAGCGCCGGAGGTTCGCGGTCTCGATCAGCTTCTGGCAGTCGGGGCACTGCGCCCAGGCGAGCCCGAAGTATTCGTCCCCGCCCAGGTGGATGTAGGGCCCGGGGAAGACGTCCATCACCTCGCGCAGGATGTTCGTGTAGACCGCCTGCGAGGCGGGGCTGGCCACGCACGGCTCGACCCACTTGTACGTCTCGTTCTCGTCCCACACCTTGCCGCGGTCGCGACACGGATTGTTGGGGCAGAGCACCTGGTCGCGGAGCGTCCAGCCGGGAATGCCGTTGTGGCCGGGCAGCTCGAGTTCCGGCACGAGGATCACGTTCCGCTCGGCCGCGTACGCCACAAGCTCGCGCATTTCCGCCTGGGTGTAGACACCGCGGTTGCGGTTCGCCGGCGTCATGGGCCACCGCGCCATGTCCGTCAGCTCGGGGTACTTGCGGATCTCGAGGGTCCAGCCCAGGTCGTCGGTGAGGTGCAGGTGCAGGCGGTTGAGCTTGTACTGCGCGGCCAGGTCCACGTACCGCTTGAGGAAGCTGACGGAGAGGAAGTACCGCGCCGGGTCCAGCATCAGCCCGCGCCAGCCGAACCGCGGCCGGTCTTCGATTTGGAGGCAGGCGACTGCGCCGCGGCCAGCCGCGGCGTCGGGGGCAAACAGCAGCAGCTGCCGCAGCGTCTGGCAGGCGTAGAACAGGCCGGCGGGCTTGGCCGCCTGCAGAACGACGGTCCGCGGTTGAACGTCGAGGCGGTAGCCTTCCTCGCCGAGCCCTGCCAGCTCCGGCGACTGCTGCAGCACGATCGCGCCTTCTCGCGGCGAGTCGTGCGCGAGGGCTTTCACCGCCAGGGCCCGGCCCACGACAGGCTTCAGGGCTTCGGCCAGGCGCTCGCCGCCGGTGCGCGCCGCCGCATCGGCCAGGATGACGACGTCCGGGCCGGCGACGAACGTGCCCGGCAGGACCGTCAGCTTCAGCGGCCGGGGAATGACGAACACGACCGGGTCCGGCTCGGCCGCGAGCAGCGGGCAGATCCAACCGACCAGCATCAGCATACACACACGTCGCACAGCTTCCACCTTCCAGTCGCTCACTCTGCCTGCCGCTCCGCCGCGGGGTTGACCATGATCTCGTCCGCAAACAGCCACGCCTGCGCGCCGGCCGCGCGCTGGCCCGGCGGGATGACGCCGAGGTTCACCGCCCGCACCCGCACCCACCGGCCGCGCGCCGCCAGGGCCTGCGCGGTCAGCGTCGCAATCGCCGGCCCCGGCTCGGTGAGCGGCAGCGCCGGCTTGACGGTCGCCACGTCGGCGTATTGCCGACCGTCCTCCGAAACCGCGAACACCACTTCCCGCGGCAGGTAGATGCCGCCCTCCGTGAACTGGAGACAGCGCACGCCGAGCGTCTTTGCGTCCTGGACGGCCCCCAGGTCAATCACCGCCTCAAGGTTGCTGCCGGAAAAGCCCAGCCACTGCGGATCGCGGTAGTCCGCCAGGGCGAGGCGGCCGTCGCCCAGCCCCGCCGGCCCGCGGCCCGGGTAGCGCGCGTCCGGCGGCGCGGCCAGCGTGACGGGCTTGTGCAGGGCCGCGTGCGCCAGCGGCCGCGGCGGGCCTTCGCGCAGGTAGCGGCGGTAGTCCTCGTAGAGCTTCACGGCCGCTTCGCCGCCGGGTTTGATCGAGGCCTCCGGCGCCGTGAGGAGGCCGGGGTACTGGTAGCAGATGATCTTCTCGAAGTTGGGGAAGCGGAGCAGGTCGCTGACTAGGCCGCCGATGGGGCGCGGAATCAGCGCGCCCTGGCGGTTGAAGAGGAACACCTCCATGTCCAGCCACAGGTGCGCGCCGGTCTCGTCGCACAGCGACTGTAGCAGCGTCGCGGCCGCTTCCCCGGTCTGGCCCTGCGGCATCCGGTGGAAGGCAAAGGGGCAGAGGATGTCCACGTTCGGCAGCAGCTTCCGGTACGCCTCCTCCGCGCCGCGCACGTTGTAACAGTTGGGCGCCAGCATCACCGGCTTGTCCGGCGCGAGGCGGCGGACGTACGGCGTGAAATCCCGGAAGAAAGCGACAATCTGCTCGCGTTCCACCGCATTGCCCAGGCTGCCGTTCTTCTCCTCGCTGATGTACCAGCCGTAGAACGAGGCGTGATGCCCGTAGCGCTCCCAGAGCTCGTCCGCCACGCGCTTGTGCCAGGCGAGCGACGCCGGGGTGAAGTCGAACCACGCGAACAGCCCGACGCCCGCGAACACGTGCATGTCCAGCCGGTCCCCCTCGGCAAACACCGCCTCGATGGGATCGCTGGCGGCCATGGGCATGCGGTTCGTGAAGAGAGCTGACGGGTAGAACGCCCTGGCGCGGAGATCGTCCGCCGCGTAACGCAACTGGCCGTCCGGATTGTGACGGTGCCAGTGCACGGACTCCTGGACCACCAGGATGTCCATGCCGATGCCGTGCATGCCCCGCAGCATCTCCGCCCACTGCTCGTTTGTCTTCTGCCGCAGCACGGGGTCGTAGATCAGCCCCTCCGACATCTCCGGCAGGTTGAAACTGCACCACGCGCCGTCCACGCGACGGGTGGACCGGATATCCGACATCAGGATCGTCAGCGGCTTCACGGCGCGCCGCGTCTCCGCGCCCGCGCTCGCCACCAGCAGGATCCTGTGCTCCCCGGCCTGTCCCAGGGTGGGCCAGCGCAGCTTGAAGCCCGCGGCGGCGGCGGGGGCGACCTCGAGGGTTTCCCGGTGCAGCCGTTTCCCGGCCGTCTCGTCGTCGAGGTAGACCGCGACCTCGAAACGCCGCGGCGTGGCGCCGGCATTTCTCACCGCGCCGCGGATATCCAGCACGATCTGGTCCGTCACCGGCGAGGGCGGGACCAGGGTCAGGCTGATTTCAGGCTTCGGTTTGGACTGCGCCGGCGCCGCGTGCGCGGCGCCCAGCAGCGCGAGCCCGGCCAGCACGAATGTCTTCGTCATGCAGCCCTTCGTTTGATGTGCAAAAGCCATTCGCGGTTCCCTCCTCAGCAGCGGTAGTCCTCGCAGGCGCGGTGCATGGCCCGCAGGTTCTCCAGGGGGGTCAGGCGCGCGACGCCGCACCCCGGCGAGACCACCAGCCCGGTTCTGAGGCCGCTCTTCCTCAGCATGTCCAGCGTGGCCTCGTACACGGCCCCCTCGCTCTCGCGCAGCAGGAAGGTCGTGTCGAGGTTCCCCTTGAGCGCTTTGTCCCCCACGCGCTGGCGCGCCTCGCGCAGGTCGACCTTGGCGTCAACCTCGAAGCCCTGGAAGTCGAGGTCCCGCAGGAAATGCAGGATGTGCCGGCTGTCGCCGCAGATATGCACCCACAGGTCGACGTTCGGGTTGGCCATGCCGCGAAGAGACTTCTCCTGGTAGGGCAGCGCGAACGTCCGGTAGTGCTCCGGGCTGACGAGGCTGGCCGTGGAGTCGCCGTATTGCACCCCGTGCACCCCGGTGGCATTCATCGCCCGGCCGTAGGCAATGACGACCTCCGTGCAGAACTCCAGGAAGCCCTGGAGCTCGCGATCGTCTTCGGTGACGAGGTCCAGCATGAACGCCTGCGTGCCCCGCAGGATGGCCGCCACGCTGAAAGGGCCGCAGTCGATGTTGGCCTGCACGTAGTAGTCCCGGCCCACGGCCGCGACAACCTTCCGGGCGGCGGCCAGCACCGTGCACATGCCCGGCGCCGACTCCGGGTCGGGGACCGTCAGCTTCCGGAAGTCGCCGATGCACGTCAGCAGCGGGCCGGCGCCGTTCGGCTCGTCGTCTTCCGCGAAGGTCATGGCCCCGCCCAGGGCTTCGTACGCGACCCAGTTGTCGCGCGACACGTAGATGCCGTCCGCGCCAATGAGTTCCCTGGCCCTGATGAGCGTATCCGCCATTGCCTCCGGGTTTTGGGAATACTCGCCCTGCTTTACGCCGGTCAGTTCGCAGGCCGGCGCGATGAGAATGGGGAACCACGGCAAACGATCCACGCGCTGGCCGCGCACGGCCGCCCGTGTTCTCTGTAACGCATGCATGCCCGTGTACCTCCCGCGAATGGCCCGTCACTCTTTGCGTTGCGCGTTCACGACAATCTCGGCGATGCCACCCAGGACCAACAGCAGCGGTAGTCGTTTGCTCATGATGTCTCCCTCGGTCCCCGCGCCGCACCGCGCTCGCAGGCGCGGGCCATGACTTCGAACGCCGCCCGCGCGGAATCGCGCGGAACCAGGCAGCCGGTGCTCATGATGAAACGCTCCGCGGCGCCGGCCTCGCGCCGGGCTGCGGCGCAGGCGTCGGCGAGCGCCTGCGCCTTCCCCGGCAGGAAGAGCAGCGGGTTGAGGTTGCCCTTGAGGCAGGCCCGCGGCCCCAGGATCCTGACCGCCGCCGCCCAGTCCGTCGGCGCGTCCACGTCCACGCCATCCGCCCGACTCTGCGCGACCGCCTCCAGCGCCGGGGTGATGTTGCCGCAGATGTGCAGCAACGACAGGGCGCCGAGCCGCCGGATCTCGTCGGCGAGCTCCTGCTCGTACGGCAAGACGAACTCGGCGTACATTTGCGGGCTGAGCAGGCTGCTGGACGCCATGCCTTCGCCGATCCAGATGAACCGCGCTCCTGCGTCGCGGAGCTCGCGAGCCTGCCGCAGGGCAGCCGCCTGGCGCCGGCGAATGGCCCGGTGCACGCCCGCCGGATCGTCCACCAGCGCCACCATCAGATTCTGCAGGCCCAGCAGGAACCCGACCTGCGAGAACGCGCCGGTCAGCCCGACGCAAACCGCCACCTCCCTGTCGACGTCGGCCGGCATGGCCAGGAACGTTTCGAGCATGCCCGGGTGAAAGAGTTCGGCCGACCCGATCCGCGGATCGTCCGGCGAAACGATGTCGGTGGCCGCGACGGATGCCACGTCGTTCTCGCCGAACGCCACGTCCAGCCCGTCGTCGAGCCGTCCCCTGTAGCACCCGTCCTCGCGCACGAACCGCGCGGCCTGCTGCGCTCCGAGGCAGAGGTTGATGTAGACGCCTTCGATCGGCAGCTCCCGGGCGCACTGCGCCAGCGCCGCGGCGTGGACGTGCGGGTCCAGCTGCAGGCTGGCCATGGTTCGGCCGGCGTGCGCGCTCGCATAGGCCACATCCACGAGCGGAAAACACGGCACCCGCTCCGCGCGCCGCCCCTGCAGGGCCGCTTCTATGTGAGCGCGTCCCGTCACGGCGCGGCCTGCTTTCCTTGCGGATTCACCAGGATCTCGTCCACGAACAGCCAGGCCGGCCGGCCGGCCGCGGGGTGCGGGCCGGGAATCGCGCCGACGTTGCTGGCGTGCACGCGCACGAACCGCGCCTTCGCCTCGAGCGTGGCCTCCAGCGTTTCGCAGAACGGCACGCCCCGCGAGGTCGGCGCGCGCGGCCTGGCGACCGCCGCTTCGCGGAACGTCTGCCCGTCGTCGGAGACGCCGATCGTGACGGCTGCCGGCAGGAAGACGCCGGCCTGGCGGTGCTGCAGGCAATGAATCGCCACGCGGCGCAGCGCCACGGGCGCGCCGAGATCGATGGTGGCGTCCAGGTCGCCACCTTCCCAGCCCAGCCACTCCGGCATGCCGGGCTCGGCTGCGGCGGCCAGGCCATCGACCAGCCCCTCGGCCCCGGCGCCCGGATAGCGGGGCGACGGCGGGGCCGCCAGGCGGAGGGGCTTGCCCAGGGCGGCGTGCTTCTGCACGGCGCCGACGTCGGCCGCAAGCGCCTCATCTGGCAGCATCTGGCTCCGGACGGCGTCGAAATGCCGGGCGATCTGGCTGCCTTGGGTCAACTCCCAGAAGGATGTCTTCAGCTCCCGCATCGCCAGCACGGAGGCGATCCACCCTTGCGTCCAGCCCGTCTCCGTAGCCCACACGCCCCAGCCGATGTCGCCGTTCGAACCCCAGTAGTCCCAGCGCTCGGAGTCGAACCCGCGGAACCAGGCGCCATCCAGCTCGGCGCGGGCGCTGCTGCGCACCTGGGCGCGGATCATGAAGTCCGCGAGCTTCGCGGCGGCGGCCCGCAAGTCCGCATCGCCGGTCGCGGCCGCGGCTTCATGGAGACCCAGGAACCCGAAGTTCCCGCCGTACAGCAGGTCGGTCGACGGGTCGCCGTTGGCGTGGATCAGCGCGCACTCACCCGTGCCGTAGGACTCGTTGCCCCCGCCACCGCCCGTCACGCGCTGACGGATCGCCCCGGCGGCGTCCTGATCCGCAAGGACGTAGTCCGCGACCTGGCGCAGCCAGCCGCGGTGTTCGGGGGTGTCAGCGACGCGCACAAGCCAGGCCAGCGGCAGCAGCATGCGGCACCGCTCCCCCTCCTCGCGCGCGCACTCCGCCTGCCATCCCGCGGGATACACGCGCATCATGTGGCGCAGCGCACGCTCGGTCCGCTGCAGCAGCGGGGCGAAGCGGGTCTTGTCGTAGAGCCACAGGCGCACGGCCCACTGGTACGCCTGATAGTGCGGGCATTCGCGAACGCCGCCCCAGCGCCCGTCCGAACTTTCCCAGTACCAGCGCCAGCCTCTCTCCAGCAGCTGCGGCTCGTCGATGCGGGCCGTCTGAAACCCCGCCGGCCCGGTGAGACGGAAGTTGGCCAGCGCGCAGCGGAGAATGGCGTCATCCCAGCGGTCGCTCTTGAGCGCGCACGCAACAGCCACCTGCCCCAGGATCGCCCGGGCGTTGTCGTCGCCGTAGTGCACCACCGCGCCTTCCGGCCGCGTGTCCCAGCCGAGCAGGCCATAGCAGGGGCTCGCCGGATCCGCCCGCGGGCCCTGCTGCAGGTTGGAGCGCAGCAGCACGAAGTCCAGGAGGTTTGTCGCCACGGCCTTGCTGCGCGCATCGCCGTCCATGACGCTGCGCAGGGCCAGGGCCATCGCCGCCTCGCTGTTGCAGTCGGCGCGGGTGAACCAGCGCACGGGCTGGCGGCCCTGCCAGTCGATGCGCGAGCTGTACGCTTCGAGCAGCCCCAGCGTGCCGTCGCCCGGCGGCAGGTCGGGGCCGGGCCCCGGGCCGGTGCGATCGTGGTACCGCCCGGCCGTGTCCATGAGCTTCTGCCAGTCGGGGTGAATGAGCAGCCGCCCCCCGGAGTACCACTCCACGCCGCGCGCGACCGCGAGCCGCCCTGCCGCGCGCGGCAGGCGCTCGGTCTTGCCGAAGCTGGGCCGCACCGTGGGCGTCCACTTCAGCTCGGGCACGGCGGCGCCCGCGGAGACCCACCCGAGAATCATCCGCCAGACGGCGGGCCAGGCATCGGCCGGCGCGTAGCGCGCGGTCACAAACTGGCTAAGCTTTGTGGTGGAGACAAGCAGGTTCCCGCGGGGATGCTCGAAGAGCATGGGCCAGACGTTGTCCTTCGGCAGGCCGAACGCGGCCGTGTTGTAGCCGGCGACGCGGGCGAGGACCAGGTGCGGCGCCGCGGCTTCCAGCGGCAGGAACCGGCAGTCCTGAACCATGAGCAACCGCATGCGGGCCAGTTCCGGGCCGAAGGCATCCGACGCGACGACCGTCCGTTCCCAGCCCGCCGTGCGCGCCGGGCCGATCGACAGGTCCGGCAGCATGGCGGGGTACTCGACATAGACCCGCAGCTTCTTTCGCGCAGCCTCCGCGAACAACGCCGCGTCGACGGGCGTGGTCGCCGCGGGGTAGCCGTCCGCCAGCAGCAGCACGCCTGCGCCTGCCGCGGCAGCCTGCACGGCCTGCGCCGGCGTATCGCAGCGGGCGTGCGGCACGCGGCTGGCCTGCAGCACCACGCAGAGATCGTTGTCCGGCCGGCCGCAGAGGACGAGCGCGGGCGCATCGGCGGCGGCGCTGCGCGCGCCGGGCGCGAGGCAGCCCAACAGGCAGGCAACCATCCAGGCGGCCGCTTGTTTGCAGCCCTGTTCTTGTCCACTCATTCCGTGTGGTCCTTTCGCGTGGGCGGATTCACGACAATCTCGTCCACGAATAGCCAGGCCGGCGTGCCGGCCGCCGGCATACCCGGCGGGATCTTGCCGACGTTCGCGGCGCGCACACGGACGAAGCGCGCGGCGGCGCCGCTGCCGTCCGCCTCAACGACACGCCGCGCGGGCTCCGCCTCGGCGTACGGCACGCCGGGCTCGATCGCCTTCACGACCTTGAAGGCCGCGCCGTCTTCCGACACGGCGAATTCAACCTGTTTCGGCATGTAGATGCCGCCCGCCGGCACCTGCAGGAAGCCGGCCGACAGCTTCCCGATCGGCACGGCTTGCCCGAGGTCGATGGTCGCGCCGAGGTCCGCGCCGTAGTAACCCTGCCACGCGGGATCCTGGTAGTCTTCCTCTCCAACGCAGCCGTCCGCCACCGCGTTCGTGCCGCCACCCGGGTACCGCGGCGCGTACGCCGTTTCCAGCCGCACCGGCTTGCCCTGGGCGGCGTGGGGCGCAGGCGGGTGCGCCTGCCTTTCCAGGTACTGCTTGTAGTCGAGGTAGAGCTTGACCGACGCCGGACCACCGGGCTGCCGTGTCATCTCCGGCGCGCTCATCAAGCCGGGGAACTGGTAGTGGATCGTCTTCTCGAAAGTCGGGAAGCGGGTGAAGTCGCTGATCAAGCCGCCGATCGCCCGCGGAACCAGGCCGCCGCCTGGGCCGAAGACGAAGCTTTCGACATCCATCCACAGGTGGCACCCCGCTTCATCGCTGAGGGACTGCATCAGCGCCGCGGCGTCCTCCCCCCGCAGATCGTTCGCCGGCATGCGGTGGTACGCGAAGGGCGAGAGGATGTCCAGGTTGGGCAGCAGCTGACGATAGGCGTCCTCCGCCCCCCTCAGGTGGTAGCAGTTCGGCGCCAGCATGACCGGCTTGTCCGGCGCCAGGCCGTGCGCATACGGCGTGAACTCCCGGAAGAACGCGACGATTTCCTTCCGCTCCTCAGCGCTGCCCAGGCCGCCGTCCTTCTCGTGGCTCACGTACCAGCCGTAGAACGACGGGTGGTGGCCGTACAGGGCCCACAGCTCGGCGGCCACTTCCTTGCACCAGCGTAGCGCGCCGGGCGTGTAGTCGAAGAACGCGTAGCAGCCAATGCCGGGCAACACGTGCATACCAAGCTTGTCGGCCTCGTCCATGATCGCCTCCAGCGGGTCCTGCGACGCGATCGGCATGCGGCCGGGGTACAGCTTGGACGGGTAGTACGCCTTGCCCTGGTAGCCCTCGGTCTCGATCTTGTGACGGCCGCGGTGCGTGAAGTTCTGGAACATCATCGTGATCACCAGGATGTCCTGGTCCACCGCGTGCATCGCCCGCACCAGCTCGCGCCACTGCTCGTCAGTCATCTGCCCGAGTTCGCCGTCGAACGGCTTCCCCTCGCGCGGGTCGTGATGGTAGATGTCCACCCACGCCCCGCCGAGGCGCCGCGTGGAGCGCACGTCCGCCGCGAGAATCTCGATGGGCCGCTCGAACTTCAGCGAGCGGTCGCCCGCTTGCGCCACCAGCGTGACCTTGCGCTTCCCGGCAAGGCCCTTTGCCGGCAACCGGAACTTGATCCCGGCAGGCGACCGCGGGGCCGCTTCGACGGTCTCCTGGTGGATTTTCCTCTCGTCCAGAAAGACGGTCATCTCGTACTTCCGGGCCGCGTCGGTCCGGTTCCAGACCGCGCCGCGGATATCCAGCGTGATCTGCTCGGTGATCGGCGACGGCGGAATCAGCGTCAGGCTGATTGCCGGGCCGCTCCCGGCCGGCGCGCCAGCCGTCACGATGGCGCAGCCACACACCCAAACGTTCACTGCGGACAGCATGCGTTTCATCTGTGCTCATCCTCCTGCAGCAGGAACCTCCGGGCCCCGTCCAAGTCGTCCACGCTCAGCAGGTCCACGCCCGCGGCGCGGAGTTCCCGCCAAACCGCCGGCGCATCCGGCGCGCCCCAGAAGCGCACCTTGCGCCCGGCCTTGTGGGCCTTGGCCACCATCTCCCTCACTTTTACCCGCTCGCCCGCCGGCATTTCGCCGGCTCCGCGCCAGCGGAAGAACTTATTCCAGTTCTCGCTGATCCACGGCACCAGGTCAGCCGGCGCCGCCGACTCCAGGTCCGCCGCCCGCCCGTCCAGCATGGCATAGCGCGGCGAATCGGCCGCCAATTCCGCGCGGGGCGCCGTGCCGGAGAGAATCACGGTGACGGCCCGCTGCGTCACCTTGCCGTTCTCGACCGCCGTGAGGATGTCGGCGTAGGCGGCGAGCACCTGGCGAAGCTCCGCATACGTCGGTTGCGGAGCGGTCTTGAAGTCAATCGCAAGGGTGACGGTCGGCCCATCCCGATACACGCGGCCGCCGTTCTGCCGGATCCGCTGCCGCAAGGGCTCGAGGTAGAGCGCTGCCAGCGTCCGGTCGGGGCGAAGCTCTTGCGCCGTGTGACCCACCTGCAGCAGTCCGTTGGTCAGGAAGATGTCGGCCTCCACGCTGCAGAAACCGTGCTCGAGCGCGTCGAGCAGCGGCCGGGCGTGCGCGTAGTCGTTGTGCGCGTGTGCCGCCGGCAACGGCACAACGCCAGCCGCGGGGGCCGGATTCACCATCACCTCGTCGGCAAACAGCCATGTGCCGCGGATGGGCTTCACGCCAAGCGCCTCCGGTCGCTCCTGTGCCGGCGCACAGGGGATGCAGGCAATCGCCAGAACAGTCGCAGCCAAATATTTCCTCTTCAAGCCGGACTCCTACTTCACAACCAACTCGTCCACGAACAGCCACGCCCGCAGGCCGGCTCCGGACTTTCCGGCCGGGATGGTTCCCAGGTTCGCGGCACGCACGCGCACGTAGCGGCCGCGCAGGTCGGGCGCCTTCACCGACAGCCACGCCCGCGCGGGGCCGGCCTCGTCGGTGGTCATCGCGGGCCGCGCCGTTCCCGCCGGCCGGAAGGCGACACCGTCGTCAGACACCTCGAACTCCACCCGCGGCGGCAGGTAGATCCCCACGCTCGTGGCTTGCAGGAAGCCCGCCGACACTTCGCGGATGGCCGTCGTTGCGCCCAGATCGATGGTCGCTTCCAGATCCTTGCCCTCGAAGCCGAGCCACTCCGGATCCGTGTGGCCCGCGCCGCCCAACAGCCCGTCCGTGAGCCCGCCGGGGCCGCCTCCGGGGTAGTTCGCGGAGGGCCCGACTGGCAGCTTCACCGCCTTCCCGACCGCCCCGTGCCGGAGCTTGGTCGGCGAGAGCGCTTGAATCACAGCGTCCGGCAGCATCTCGCTCCGCAGGCGGGCGAAGTCCCTGGCAATGCCGGTCTTCGTGACCAGGTCCCAGAGCGAGGTTTTCATCTGGCGCAGGCCCAGCACGGACACGATCCAGCCCTGGGTCCAGCCGGATTCGATCGCCCAGGCGCCCCAGCCCGCGTCCGCGTTGCTGGCCCACGCTTCCCAGCGCTTGAAGTCGAACGCGCGGAACCAGCCGCCATCCAGGGAGGGCTGCGCTTCCGAACGCACCTGGATCCGGCACAGAAATTTGGCCAGCTGCTCCTCGGCTTCCCGCGCCGCCTGGTCCCCGACAGTCGCCGCCTCGTGCAATCCCAGGAAGGCGAAGTTCGACGTATAGAGCAGGTCGCTCACGGGATCGCCGTTCCGCTGGATCAACGAAGCTTCGGCGCCGCCGTACTGTTCGTTCGACGCGGGCGGCGGGAACATGCCCTTGCCCGGCAGCCCGAGTTCCTCCCGAATGGCGCCGCAGGGCTCCTGCAACGCAGCGAGCCCGTCCACGGCCGTGCGCAGCCAGGCGCGGTGCTCCGGCGTGTCTTTCGCGCGCACCAGCCACGCCAGGGGCAGGAGAATGCGCGCCCGCTCCTGGGCCAGCCCGTTGGTCCAGCGCCAGCCGTTCGGATACTGCGCCATGGTCATGCGCAGCGCGTTCTCCGCGCGTTCGTAGAACAGCTCGTAGCCCGTCCGCTGGTAGGCCCACAGGTAACAGGCCCAGAGGTACGCCTCCATGTGCGGCGAGTAGCTGACGATGTTCCGCAGGAAGAAGGGCTGCCAGCCCTGCGCCGAGAGGGCGGGGATGTCGATCCGGTCATCGCGAAAGCCCCGGCGTCCCGTCGTGCGCAGGTTGGCCAGCAGGCACTTCATCATGGCCTCGTCCCACCGGTTATCGTCCAACAGCGCCGCCGTGGCCGCGGTGCCCAGCAGCAGCCGCGCGTTGTCATCGCCGTAGTTGGCGACATACCACGCGGGCGACGTGATGCCCCACGCGGTCAGCCCGTAGGCGCCGTGCTTGGGATCGCCGCGCTCCTTCTTGCGCGCGTCCGAGGTGAAGAGGTAGAAGTCCAGGATATTGCGCGCAATCGCCGCGTTCGTCGCCCCCGCGCCCAGCCGCGCCCCGAACGCCAGCGCCATGGCGGACTCGCCGTGGCAATCGCCGCGCCGCGCGACGCCCTGCTTCTGGCTGCCGTCGGCGAGGACGATCGAGAGCGGCGCTTCGAGGATGCCGAGCGAGCCGTCGCCCACCGGCGCATCCGGCGGCGGGGTCGGCAGCAGCCCGTCCCTGCCCGCGGCCCGGTTCACTTCGTCAAGGCGCGACGGATGCAGGAGCAGCTTCGAACGGTGGAACCATGCCGCGCCGCGCCGGACGGCCTGCAGCTCCGCGTCGGCGGGCAGCGGTTCGTCGCGGCCGTAACTCGGGCGGACGGTGGGCGTCCAGGCCAGCGCGGGCCGTTTGGCGTCCGGGCAAAGCCAGGCCAGCACCCCGGCCCACACGGCCTGCCAGGCATCCTGGGGCGTGTAGCGGCCGGTGACGAAGTGGCTGAGCTTGGTGGCGGCCACCAGCGTGCGCCCGCCCGGGAGCTCGAACAGGATCGGCGCCGTGTTCTGCGGCAGGCCGAACACCGCCGTGTCGAAGCCCGCCACGCGCGCCGCCACGATGTGCGACGCGTCGGACTTCGCCGGCACGAAGTGCAGACCGTTGATCGCCAGGATCCGGAGCTTTTCGAGGGACGGCCCGAAGAAGTCCGAATTCACCACGGCCCGCTCGCACCCCGCGGCCTTGGGCGCGCCAAGCTCCACGCCCGGCAAGGCGGCGGGGTATTCGACATAGAGGCGCAGGTTCTTGCGCGCAGCGGCCTCGAGCACGTCGGGCTCGATCACGGTGGTCGCCGCCGGGTAGCCCTCCGCCAGGATCAGCACCGCCCCGCCTTCCGCGGCGCGCTCGGCCGCCTCGCGGTTGGACTCCACGCGCTGGCACGCGTAGCCGGACGCGGTCAGCACCCGGAACAAGTCGTTCTCCGCGCCGCAGCGCAGCACCAGGCGCGGACCCTCCGCCGCCGTACCCTGCAGCGCACAGCCTGCAACCAGAACCCATATCACCAGCGTGACTTTCTTCATGATCTTTCTGTTCTCCTCATTCCGGGCGTCCCAGGCTGTCAAACCCGCCAAGGGGCGCGCATGGCTTGCCCCAGCAGACGATTCGCCGGGGCGTCGTCGACAAACTGTTCCGTTTGCGCATCCCATTTCACCTTGCGACCGAGCCGTGCGGAAATCTCCACCAGGTTGCAGGTGGTGGTGGCGTGATGACCGATTCCAGGAGAAACCGCCGTGGAGCGACGTGTCCGGATGCAGTCGAGGAGATTGCGGTGCGGGCTGGGGCTCTCGTACAGGTGGATCTCATCCAGGCCAATCGCTGACTGCAGCACGCCGGGGGAACTGGCGGTCGCGGCCCCGCCTCCGCCTATGTGAATCCACCCCTCGGTCCCCACGAACCGGATCCCGTCGGGATGCGGTTTCCCGAGGCTGCTGTAGCTCATCCACACACCGTTGGCATAGAGAATATCCGCACGCCAGGCAATGACGTCATCGATCAGCCCGGCGGCGGGGAACACCGCAACCGGGGTATGCACTTCCACCGGCTTGACGTCGTCGCCGATCCCCCATTGGGCGATGTCCACGAAGTGCACCCCGTTGCCGGGGATGAACCCCTTGGAGTAGTCGGAGATGAAGTACCAGTACTGGTTGCTGACGCGCTGGGGACAATAGGGCGCCCAGGGCGCGGGGCCGAGCCACATGTCGTAGTCGAACCCTGCCGGCACCGGCGCCGGGGGAAACTGTTTCCCGGCCTGTTCCCCGCCGTTGATGCCGATGATGCCGACTTCGACATGCGTCAGCCGCCCGATCCGTCCGTTGCGAACCAGCTCGCAGACATAGCGGTAGCGCCCCATGGAGCGCCTCTGCAGCCCGGTTTGCAGGATCCGCCCGGTCCGGGCGGCGGCCTCGACGACCCGCCGCCCCTCGGCCACCGTGAAGGTGAGCGGCTTTTCCAGGTACACGTCCTTGCCGGCGTTCATCGCGGCAAGCGCGTGCGCCGCGTGCCAGTGATCCGGCGTGCCTATGCAGACCGCGTCAATGTCCGGCCGGGCCAGGAGCTCGCGAAAATCACTGTAATCCGCGCAGACGCTGCCGCCGTACGCGGCGTTGATGCGATTGGCGTAGGCCTTCCGCCGCTGCGTCATCGGGTCGCAAACCGCCAGGATGCGCGCCCCTTTTTCGCCCAGGAAGGCTTCCCGGTGCCCGTTATTGATATTGCCGGCGCCGATCAGGCCGATGGTGATGCAGTTGCCCGGCGCCGTCTCGCCGTCGGCGCCCCGCGCGGACGACGGGATGATGCAGGGAAAGCCCAGCGCGCCCGCCACGGCAAACGCGGTGCGCCCGGCAAACTGGCGGCGCGTCATCCCGCGGTCCGCCGCATCGAAGGCCCGCCGCTGCAAAGCGGGCTGCTCCTGCGGAAGAAGCTGTCTGCGCATGTCACTCCCCTGCTCTCTACACCATCTCCGCCAGCCGCTGCCAGCAGTACCACTGCATGCGCGGCAGGTGGAAGAAGCCCTTCCACATGTTGCCCTTGAGAGGCGTGGACACCGAGCCGTCCCGGTGCAGGTAGCCGTACCATTCGCCGTACTCCCGGTCGGGGAAGTGCGCGTAGGCCCACTCGTGCGCCATAGCGTGCCAGCGGGCGTACTTCTCGTCGCCGGTCAGCTGGTACGCCAGGAGCGTCGCGATGATCGCTTCGTTCTGCGGCCACCAGAACTTCATGTCGTGCCAGTACTCCGTGCAGGGGAGGCCCCGCGCGTCGCGGAAGTAGATCATCCCGCCGAACTCGCGGTCCCAGCCGATCTCGAAGGACCAGTCCACGATCCGCGTGCCGATCTCGACCAGGCGCTTGTCCCCGCCGCGCAGGCGGGCTTCCTCGAGGATGAACCACCCCAGCTCGATGGAGTGGCCCGGGTTCACCATGCGGCCGTCGAAGTTGTCGTAGAACTCCCCGCGCGGCCCGACCGTTTCGAGCACGCACTTGAACTCCGGCTTCATGAAGTCGCGCTCGACTTCGCTGATGCTGCGATCGATGACCTGGTCGCAGAGCGGATCGTTCACCGCCTTGCGCAGCTCCTGGGCGGTGACGGTGAGCACCATCGGGATGGCCAGCCCCTTCATGGGCCGGACCTCCGGGTCGGTCTTCGCCGGTATCAGCCCCGGGGTGTCGAGGTAGCGCAGCACGAGCTTGAACAGCTCCAGCGCCTGCCGCTTGTAGCGGTCGTCGTTGGCGGCGGTGCCGTAGGCGGCCAGGGCGATCACGGCGAAGATCTCCGAGAAGATGTAGCGGCGCTTGCGCAGCGGCCGGCCCTCCCGCGTGAGCGCGAAGAACATCCTGCCGTCCGTGTCGAAGCAGTGCGCGTTCAGGAAGTCCACCCCGTGCTTCGCCAGCGCCAGCCACTCCTCGCGGCGCTCGACGGTGTTGTACAGCGTCGCCAGCATCCAGGTGAACCGGCCCTGGAACCAGACGGACTTGTCCGTCTGCAGGAGCGTGCCGTCCCGGCCGAAGCAGGTCAGGAATCCGCCGTGCTCGCGGTCCACGGCGCGCGGAAACCAGAACCGCATCGTGTCGTTCAGCAGGCCATCGCGATAGACGGCCAGCAGCTTGTCCCTGTCTTCCGGAAGCTTCATGTTCTTCAACCTTTCTGCCCCCCGCGCCGCGGCGCGGCACCTGTTGTATCCCGACGAAACCAACGCCCCGGCCTCACGCCTCCAGCCGCCAGGGCGCGCGCAGCTTGCGCGTCGCCACGCGGGCGGCCTCGTCGTCGCCGGGGAACGTCTCCGCGGCCGGGTCGAACTTCACCTCGCGCTTCAGCAGCGCCGCAACCGTGCCGAGGTGGCAGCAGCTCGCGGCGCGGTGCGCGGACTCGGCCGACGACGCCGTCTCGCCGCGGGAGAGCACGGCGTCGATGAAGTTGCGGTGGTGGTTGGCGGAGGCGTAGAGATGCGTTTCGCCGTCCTTGATCTTCGTGGTCCGCAGCTCCCCGGGCTCGGTCTCCAGCCGCGTGTTCTCCGAAAAGATCCACCCCTTGGAGCCGATGAACTTCGTGCCGTGCTTCGCGCCCTCGGCGGTGGACCACATGGTCAGGCGCACGCCGTTGGCGTACCGGTACTCGATGCGGAACCCTTCGGGCGCGTTGTAGATGCCCTTGTCGCGGAACACGACGCCGGTCGCGGCGGCGGACACCGGCGCCGTGCCGTCGGTCCCGTTGCCCCACTGGGCGACGTCGATGAAGTGGGCGCCCCAGTCGGTGATGTAGCCGGGGGCGTAGTCGAGGACCCAGCGGAAGTTGAAGTGGCAGCGGCCGGGGGTGTAGGGCGCCGCCGCCGCCGGCCCCAGCCACATCTCGTAGTCGAACTCGGGTGGCACAGCCACGGGCGCCTCCAGGCCGGTGTAGCCGCCGTTGATCTGGAACCGGGCCGGCACGCCGACCTCGATCTCCTTCAAATCGCCGATGTAGCCGTTGCGCACGAGCTCGCACGCCATGCGCGTGTGGACGGAGGAGCGGCGCCAGGTGCCGCACTGCAGCACGCGTTTGTGCGTGCGAACCGCGTTGCACACGGCGCGGCCTTCGCCGATGCTGGCGGCCAGCGGCTTCTCGCAGTAGACATCCTTGCCCGCCCGGCAGGCCGCCACGGTTACCAGGGCGTGCCAGTGGTCCGGCGTGGCGATCATCACCGCGTCGACGTCCTTGCGCACGAGCACCTCGCGGAAGTCCCGGTAGCCGGCGTCCGCGTTCAGCTTCGC
>CAYOBW010000113.1:0-22122 GCA_964402115.1 uncultured Victivallales bacterium | reverse complement strand
CCGAGGGGTATCGCAAAGTACGCGAGGGCTTGACCACGATCGAAGAAATCGAAACCGTTGTCGGCATGACCAGCTGAAAGGCGGCCTGCGGCTGCTTCCAGCGTGCGAGGGCACACCGCCGTGGCAATCGATACCGCCAGAGCCGCGAGTTCACGCGCAAGGCAAGACGCGCCGGACGCCGAGGCGCCTGCGCGAACCGCGTCCCTTCCGGGCCTGCGGCGCACCGGCGCCCGGGTTTCCGGAAAGGACCTGATCTACTTCACTTCGCAGCTCTCGCTCATGCTGGAGGTTGGCACGTCCCTGACGGATGCCGTGCGGGCATTGGAGGGGCAGACAGCCAACCCGGCGCTGCGCACGGTCCTGCACAGCCTGGGCAAGGACATGGAAGAGGGGCAGCCGTTCTCGGCGGCGCTCAGTCGCCATGGGCGGGTGTTCGACGGCATCTTCGTCAGCATGGTGCGGGCCGGCGAAACGGGGGGCTACCTGCGCGATGCGCTGGAGAGAATCGGCGAGATGCGGGAGAAACGCGAAGCGCTGCACGCACAGATCCGCGGAGTCCTCGCCTATCCCCTGATCCTGGGCGTGATGTGCGTCGTGGTCGTGATCTTCGTGGTGGCAGGCGTTCTGCCCAAGTTCATGCCGCTTTTTGCCGGCAAGGAAGCGATCCTTCCCTTTTCGACCCGCATGCTCATGGCCGCCAGTCGGTCCCTGGTCGCGTACGGGTGGGCCTACGGCCTGGGGGCGGTGGGGGTGGTGCTCGGCGTGAGGATGTTCCTGATGAGCCCGCCCGGCCGCAGCCTGCGCGACCGTTTGGCCGTTACGCTCCCGGTGATCGGCCCCCTGACGAACAAGATCCTCACGGGGCAGTTGTTGCGAACGCTGGGGCACCTGCTGGAGAGCCACGTGCCCCTCACGGATGCGCTGACCGTCACCCGCATGACGATGCAGAACGGTTACTACCGACGGCTGATCGAGCAGGTTCAGGAGGTCGTTAACGGAGGCGGTCGCCTGGCGCAAGCCTTCCTGAGCTTCGGCTACATGCCGGGAACCGTTCGCCAGATGATTGCCACCGGCGAAGAAGCCGGCAATGTGTACCCGGTCATGCTGCGACTGGCCAAGCACTACGACGGGGAGATCGAGCAGGCTATCAAGCGGGTGGCGGCCCTCATCGAACCCACCGCCCTGATCATATTGGGCTCGGTTGTGGGCGTGATCGTCGCCTCGGTCATTCTGCCCTTGTTCAAACTGGCGCATGCCGTTGGCTAGGCGCTTGCGAAGGAGGTACTCATGGTCCAAACGCACGGGCGTGCCAGCAGATCGCCTTATAACCGAAGACCGCCCGAAGCCGGGACTCTAAGCGTTGTAATCGCGCGGGAAACCCGCTTGGAGTCCCGGCTTTAGCGGTCTCAGACACCTGCCGATGGCCATCATGCGAACTGCTGCGCGCGTGCGCGCATGAGATTGACAAGAAGCGGCCGGGCGGGGACAATGTTCTGGTTCAAAGGAGTTCACATCCAAACAAGAGGAGAAGGAACGGATGAAGCGGATACTGGAAGCAACGGTACAAAAAGGGCGAGCGGCGTTCACGCTCATCGAAATGCTGATCGTGATCGTCATCCTGGGGATTCTGGCCATGGTCATTATTCCCCAGATCAGCACATCGACCGACGACGCGAAGCTGAGCACGCTGCGTACGAACCTGAGTTCCATGCGCAACGCGGTGGAGCTCTATTACGCCCAGCATAACACCGTTTACCCGGGAGCGGTCCTGGGCGGGGCGACCACGCCAAGCGAGGCTTTCGTGCAGCAGCTCACGCGCTACACGGACGCGGCCGGCACCATCGCGAGCGTGAAGGACGCAACGTTCAAGTTCGGGCCTTACATCAAGGGCACCACCCTGGGGACGAACCCGTTCAACGGCACGAACAGCGTCATCGTTGACACCACCGAGTCCGACATTACGGTCAAGGCCTCCAGCGGCACAGCCGCCTGGAAGTTCTACTCGAAGACGGGAGTCCTCATCGCGAACGACGGCGCGCACGACAATGAGTAGCAGCCCCTGACCGTGAATTTCACCACCAGATACCCGATTGCGATCGACATCAGCGACGGCACGGAGATGTGTGCGCTGCAGTTGTCTTCAGCTGGAGGTATCGCGGTGGTTCGCGCCGCGGCCCGGCGGAACGTCCACGCCGGCGACCGCGGCGCCAGCGCTGACGAAGATGTCAGGTCTTTCGTGCATGACGTCGTGCACAGCCGGTCGTTCCACGGACGGACTGTGGCCATTCTGCTGCCGGCCGATGTGGTGCGCAGCTATCCCCTGCGCGTGGAGGTCGGCAAGGCGGAAAGCCTCGAAGCGGCAGTTGTGCGGCATGCGGCCAGCGACCTCAACCTCTCCACGGAGGAGTGGATCCTTGACTACGCATCCGTCGGGCCGGATGGCCCGCCGGGCAAGGGGACGCGTAGTGTGGTGCTTGTTGCAGCAAGAAATGGCGATGTGTCGCGCTATCTGAGACTCGTCAAGCAGGCGGGCGGCGAGCTGGAGGTCGTGGACTCCGCCGCTTCCGCGCTCGTACGCGCACACTCCCTCTCTGCTGCCGGGCCCAACCCCGTGCTTTTGTGCAACGTGGGACGCTCATGCACGACGCTCGTCGTCGCCGTCCGCGACGGCATCCTGGCACAGCGGAATGCCGATTGGGGCACGGATCGCCTCAGCCGGAAACTGGCCGACAACCTGGGCCTGGGAGGACAGACCCGCGATACGGCTTTCCTTCTCCGCAAGCACGGCCTGCTGCCTGCCGACGCGCCCGATGGCGCCCCCGGTTCGTCGGTCGCAACGGACGGCGTCGCTCATACGGTCGGACAGCTGCTTGCGCCGCTCGCCGATGAGTTGGTCCACGAATTGCACAATATCGCGGGCTATGTGAGAGCGGGGGCCTCGGCTGTCGTCATGGGCGGTCTGTTCCTGTATGGCCACGGCGCGCAGGTCAAAGGGCTGGCGGCGTACTTCGCGCGTGAACTGAATGTCGAAGCCAGATCGATGAATCCGCTGGAGAACATCGGCACGAAGAAGACGCAAGCTATCTCGAGCATGGACGACGGGGCCGCCTACTCACTGGCGTTGGGGCTGGCCATGCGGAGGGTCCGATGGTTCTAAGAGACGTGAATCTGGTGCCGGAGCAGGTGCTGCACCGCCGATATGTGATCCGACATGTCGCCGCTTGGAGCTTTGCCTACCTCCTGCTGCTCGGTTTCAGCGCAGGGGCCTATACCGTTTACACCCGGGGCGTTCTCGCCCGGCGCCGCCCGCCAACCGACGAAGCGCAACTGCGCAAACGCCTGGCGACAACGATTGCGGAAGTCCAGGAGAAAGTCTTTCAGGTCGAGCGCTTGGCGTTCGTGCGGCGCATGTCCCGCCCCGGGAGCATGACGCTCGTGCTCGATCGACTGGCGCAGGACCTGGATCCCCAGACATGGCTGACTGAGTTCTCGCTTCAGACGCGCGAGGGTTCTGGCGCAACGCTTGTCTTGAGCGGGCGGTCCGTCTCGCACGCGAAGCTCGGAACCCTCATCGGGCAGCTCACCAGCGACAGGATGTTCGGAAACGTGGTACTCAAGACTGCGGACGAAGAACGCGGCTCAACCGGCTCAATCGACCAGCCCTCGGATCTGATTGCATTCACGATCCAGGGCGAGGTCCTGGGCGAATAGCGAATCATGCATATCGGCATTCGAACCTTGAACGCGGCCTGCCTCGCTGGCTTCGTGACGCTGGCGGCCGGCGGCGGTTTTGTGGCGGTCTGGTCCGCCAGGGCCAAGGCTGACCGCATGGCTCGCGAAAACCTGGCAGCGCAGCGACTGCTCGGCGAATACCGCAAGGCACAGTCCGCGCTTGCGCGGCTGGACGCTTCGCTCAAGGCGAATCAGATCGCGCTTGAAACGCTGCGAAAGAGACTCCCGGAGTCCGAGCCGATTGGCCGGTTTCTGGCCGATCTCGATGCGTTGGTTCGCGAGGCGAACGTGAAGGTAAACAAACTCACGCCGGGCCAGTCCGTCCAGGAGACCATCTGCACCCGCACGCCGCTCGCGTTCTCCTGCGAGGGATCGTTTGCAGGGTTGCACGCGGTGGTTCATGGGCTGGAGCATATGGACCGCCTGATGCACGTCGAGCGGGTTTCGATCCGCGGCGGGTACCCGTCCAACCGTTGCAGCATGGATATCGCGTGCAGCGTGTACGGAAGCAAGAAGAGAGAGGGGAAGCCGGATGGGTGAGCAGGCGCAGGGCGAAAGGATCAAGCTCTATGTCGTGATCGGCTTGTCGGTCGTGGCGGCGGCCATGGCCTACTTCCGTTTCGGCGGCAAGACGCAGCCCTCCGCCCTGCGAGCCGAGAATGCCCCGGCCACCGATCTTTACGCGATTCCCGAACTGCCGGATTGGGTGCACAGCGGTCCCTCGCACGTGCCGACCAACTCCCTGCCGTATGAACCGCCTCAGCGGGACATCTTCGCCCCCGTGGTGCAAGCACCACCTGAGCCGGAGACGCCACCTGAGCCGGAGACGCCACCCGAGCCGGAAGTCAGCCAGCCCCCGCCCCTCCCGCGTTTGAAGGGTATTGTGCAGGGCACGCAGCTGGTGCAGGCACAGGCGCTCATTGACGGCAGGATCGTGCGCAAGGGAGACAGAGTCGGCGAGTACACGGTCACCGCGATCAAGCAGCGCGAAGTCATCCTCACGTCGCCCACGGAGCGCCTGGTCCTGACGATCGACAAGTGAAGCCCAAACACGCTTCCACGCTGCGGGCGAGGGCGTCCACAAAGACCTGTGGGCTGAAGCGCAGAGCGTTGGCGCGGATGGCTTCGGGGTTCCAGGCCGTATCGGCGGCGCGGGCGAGGGCATCCAACAGACCGGGTTCGTCCTGCCGCGAGAAGAAGACCCCCGAAACGCCGTCCACGACGGTCTCCAAGGCCCCGCCCCGCCCGTAGGCCACCACGGGCTTGCCGCAGGCCTGCGCTTCGAGCGGCACGATGCCGAAGTCCTCTTCCCCGGGAAAGACGAGCAGGCGGCAGGCACGGTAAAGCTCGCGGACCTCGTCGTCCGCCCGCCAGCCGAGCAGTTCCACGTTCGGCCCGGCCAGGGCGCGCAAGCGCCCCGCCTCACCGCCGATGCCCACGATCCGCAGGGGGAAGCCGAGCCGGTTGTAGGCGCGCACGGCCAGGTCAAGGCGCTTGTACGGCACGAGGGCCGAAACGATCAGGTCGAAAGCGCCGCCGCCACGCGCCGGATGCGCCAGGGGGGTCAGCCGCTCCGTGTCCACGGGCGGATAGACCACGTCCGCATCCCGTCCGTAAAACCGCCGGATGCGTTCCTGCACGTGCCGGCTGATGGCGACGAAACGGTCCACCCTCCCGGCGGTTTCCACATCCCAGCGCCGCAGGGCCGCCAGCAGCGGACGTGCCAGCCAAGCGCGGGGCGTGCGGCGTCCCAGGTACTCGTCCTGGAAAACCCACGCATAGCGCATGGGCGTGAAGCAGTAGCAGAGATGCCGCGTGCCGGGCCGGCAACGCAGGCTCTTCGCCACGCAGTGGCTGGTGCTGATCAGCAGGTCGCCATCCGCCGCCGGCAGGGTCCGCAGCGCGGCGGGAAAGGCGGGCAGCCAGAGGCGGTAGTGGCGCATGATCCCGGGCACCCGCTGCAGGCAGGAGGTGCTGACCCGATGGGCGTTGATCGTCTCCGAGACCGCGTCACGGTTGTGGATGAGCGTGGCGATGCGCGCCGCGGGGAAACCCTGGCAGAGAATCTCCAGCACGCGCTCGCCGCCGCGCATGCCGGTCAGCCAGTCGTGGCAGAGCGTTGTCGAGAGCCCGGCCCAGTTGGCGGGAAAGCGTGTCATCGGCCGGTCCCCTCCCCCCCCCGGCCCGCCGCCGTCGCGGCCTCCGCGTAGATCGCGCGCATGGCGTCAGCGGCCTGCGCCCACGTGAAACGCGCGGCCTGCCGCAACCCTGCGGCCCGCATGGTCGCCGCCAGGGCCGGCTCGGTGAGCACCCGGGCGATCGCGCCGGCGAAGCCCTCCACATCGTCGGGGTCGCACAGCAGCGCCGCGTCGCCGGCGACCTCGGGCAGCGCCCCGGCACGGCTGCAGACGACGGGTACGCCGCACGCCATGGCCTCGGCCACCTGCAGCCCGAAGCCCTCGTAACGCGACGCATGCACGAGCACGGCAGCCTGCTGGTACGTCTCCACGACCGCTGCATCCGAGAGGTAACCCGTCCAGCGCAGCCGGTCCGCCACCCCCAGCTCACGGGCCAGCCGCGGCCCCTCCGGATAGCGGGGATCGGGCGCCCCGGCCACCGTCAACTCGACCGGCCGCGGCAAGCGCCCCTGCAGGCGCGCCAGCACGCGAATCAGGGTGGCGATGTTCTTGTAAGGGTCCGAGCGCCCGACATACAGCAGGCGATAGGGCGCGTCCGCGGCGGCGGTCGGGGGCGGCGCGGCGGATGGACGAAAGCGCGGGTTCACGCCACAGTACACGACGCGCACGGCCGCCGCGCGGGCAGGCGCGAGGCCCAGCTGCCGGCCGAGATCGCGCCGCGACGCCTCGCTATCGGTCACCACGCAGGTCGAGCGCCCGGCCACCTGCCCCATCAGCCACCGGTACAGGGGAAAGACACGGGCCTTGCGCGAGCGCGGCGCGTGGCCGGGAAAGAGCAGCGGGATCACGTCGTGGATCGTGGTGACGCACGCCGGCGTCCGGCGCCCCCGCCAGAACAGGAGCGGCAGCGGCACCATGTAGTTCGTGGAGTGATAGACATCCACCGCCAGCCGCCGCAGCACACCAGCCAGCCGCAGCTGGCTGACCGGAGAGAAGACGCCGTACGGCACCTGGCGGAGCGTCACGCGCGGGTTGCCGGCCAACCCGATCTCGGCCACGGTGCGGTCAGCCACGGCGGCATCCTGAAAGAGCAGGGTGTAGCGATTGCCGTCGTCCGCGGCGACGAGCGCGCGGATGAGATCACGGGTATAGGCGCCTATCCCCGAGATCTCGGGGAAGATCCACCTGGCGTCGAGGGCGACATTCATGCGCCCACCATCCGGTAGACCGCCAGGGTCTGGCGGGCCGCCTCGTCCCAGCGGTAGCGCGCAGCCCGTGCGCGCCCGGCGGCAACCAGGCGGTCGCGCCTGGCCCCATCGCCCAGCAAACGGCGCACCTCCGCCGCCCAGTTCCCGGCATCGTAGTCCGGCAGCACCACCCCGGCGTCGCCAACCACCTCCGCCAGCGAGCCCCCCGTGGACGAGAGCACCGGGGTGCCGCAGGCCATGGCCTCCACGGGAGGAAACCCAAAGCCTTCGTAGCAGGAGGACTGCACATAGAGCGAGGCGCCGGCGTAGAGCGCAGGCAGACAGCCCTCGCCCACGTGCCTCAGGTAACGGATGCGGGCAGCCCGGGGCGAGCGTGCGATACGTTCGAGTATGGGCGCGTACTTCCAGCCGGGGGCGCCGGCCAGCACCAGGTCCCCGTCGAAATCCGTCAACTGCTCGAATACGTCCACCAGGAACGGCACGTTCTTGCGCGGCTCCAGCGTCCCGACGCTCAGCAAGTAGGGCCGCTCCAGCCCCAGCTCGCGCCGCACGCGGGCGATGGCATCGTCCGCCGGACGGGCGAAATCGGGCGAGATGCCGGGGTAGATCACATGCACGCGCGCCGCATCCACGCCCAGCAGGCCCGTGATCTCCCCCGCGCTGAAGGCGGAGATGGTCAGCACAGCGTCCGCACGCGCCGCCGCGTGCCGGATGCCGGCCGAGAGGTAGCGGACATTGCGGTCGTCACCCATTTCCGGATGACGCAGGAAACTCAGGTCATAGATCGTCACCACGGCACGGCCGCGGGAAAGCGGGGGAATCAGGAAATTCGTGAAGTGATAGACGTCCGCCGGACCGGCGAACCAGTTGAACGGCGGCGCATGCGTCGTGCGCCAGAGGCGGTTGGCCGCACGACCCGGGAGCCAGCGGCAGGGTCGCTGGATGGCCGCAGGCAGGCCGGCGGCACCGCGCCGTTGGAAATCGAAGTAGAACAAGACAAGCTCGTCGGGCGCACACAGCGGCGCCAGGTGACGCACCAGCTGCTGGGTGTAGCGACCGACCCCGGCCACCTGGCCCACGGCAGGTTGAATATCGACGCAGATCCGCATACGGGGCAAGGTAACAACTCCGGACGATCCGGTGAAGGGCAAAGTCGCGAAACCCGGACGTTGCCCATTGACGTTCTCGGCATGCGGGGGGTATCGTTAATGGGAGTGATGGCGCCATGAATGAACAACCACAGGATTGCGTGCAGGTGGCCCTTGTCGGGCAAACGGCGCTCGTACGGGTCATCGGACGCGGCTCCTTCAAGACCGGAGCGGCGCTGAAGCAGTTCAGCCAATCCGCCGTCGAGCGCGGTTGCACCCGTTTCGTCGTGGACATGGAGGCCTGCATCGGCATGGACAGCACGTTCATGGGCGTCCTGGCCGGGATCGCGATGAAGCTCAGGAAGTTGAACGGCGGCGTGGTGGCGATGAATCTCACGCCCAAAACCCGCGGCCTGCTGGAAACCCTGGGCCTGGACCAGATGATCCAGATCCACGACAGCGGGGCCGCGGTGGAAGGGGCGTTGCGACAGTACCTCGGCGACATTGCCGGCCTGTCGTCCCTGGATGCGGACACGGCGAGCAAACGCCTGACGCTGGAGACCATGCTGGAAGCTCACCGGACCCTGGTAAGTGTCTCGCCGGACAACCTCCCCAAGTTTCGCAGCGTCATCGAGTACGTCAGCCAGGATCTGAAGCAGCTCGAGGACACGTAAATGTTCGATATCTGGTTGGATCCGCGCTTCTGGATCGTGGTGGCGGTGGATCTGATCCTGGCGGGGGCGGTCGTGTTCCTGCTGCGGACGGTGCGCCGCTTTCGCCGCCAGCGGAACGCTCTGCTGCGCGAAAAAGACGTCATCTTCAACTTCATCTACGATGTCGGCGAATTGTTCGTGGACAGTGAGACGGTTGACAGCACCGCCCTCCTGAAACGGGTCCTGTCCTATGCCCTGCGCACGACGCGCGGCGGCGCCGGGGCAGCCTACCTGGTGGACCCCGACGACGAGACACTGCACGCGGTAGCCGTCAGTGGCGTGTTCCCTCCGCTGACCGGCGAGGTGGATGCCGGGCTGGCCGGCGCTTTCAGCAAGGTTCGCTACATTGAGCGCTTGGTGCGCACGCAGACCATCAAGACCGGGGTCGGACTCGTGGGCGAGGTGCACAGCCGCAACCAAGCCATTCTGATCGAGCGCGCCGAAGGCGATCCGCGGATTCCGACATTCAACCTGGACATTCTGACCATCCATTCGATCCTGCTCGTGCCGATGCGCTTCCAGCGGCGGGTAATCGGCGTCATCGCCGTCATCAATCCCATTGACGGCGGCGCCTTCAACCGGTCCGATCTCGACCTGCTGCAGGCGCTGGCCGACCATGCCTCGGTCTCGATCCACTACGTGAAGGTCGGGGCGGCGCTGGACGAGAAGACCAAGATGGACGCGGACCTGTCGGTCGCCAAACAGATACAGAACACCTTGCTGCCAAAGGACATTCCCCAGTTGCCGAACGTGGACCTGAGCGCCTTCAGCGTCGCCGCCCGCCATGTGGGCGGCGACTACTACGACTTCGTGCGCGTGGACGACGAGCACCTGGGCATCGCCATCGCGGACGTCTCGGGCAAGAGCATTGCCGGCGCCATTTTCATGTCCATCTGCCGCAGCGTCTTGCGCGTGCAGGCGCCGGGCCAGCGCAGTCCCGGGGCCGTTCTGCGGGCGATGAACCGCATCCTGAGCCAGGACTTGGCCAACGACATGTTCATCAGCATCCTCTACATGGTGTTGAATACCCGCACCCACGAGCTCGCCCTCGCGCGCGGCGGTCATCCCCAGCCGCTCCTCTGGCGGGCGGGCGCCAACAGCGATCCCGCGCCCATCGGCGGACGCGGCATGGCCATGGGGTTGACGGAGCCCGAGTCGTTCGAGCAGATTCTCGGCGAAACACGCGTGCAACTGGCCCCCGGCGATCTGCTGGTGGCTTACACGGACGGCCTGGTCGAGGCCAAGAACAGCCGCGATGAGGAGTGGGGGGTGCCGAACCTCTCCGTCACCGTATCCGCGGCGGCCCAGGCTGGCGAGTCGGCGCGAGCCGTGGCCCTCGACATCCAAGAGAAAGTGTTGCAATTCGTCGGACAGATGTCGCAGTATGACGATATGACGCTCGTCGTCATCCGCATCCCGTGAGGCGGCGGGCGCGACGCCCCTACCCGCGCGGGAATCCCGCCCGTTCCCCGATGGGAAACATCCGGCGGTTTGCGGTATGAACACGACCGGCGACAGGAAGAGAGACAGACATGACGCAACAGAAGAACAACCCGGACGACCGGGCGGCTGAAGAGACCCCCACGGCCGACGAAGCCGTGCTTGAGGCTGCAAACGAAACCGTGACAGATACGCCGTCCGCCGCCGAGACCCCGTTGGAGTCCCCGGAGACCGCGAACCGGGAGGAGCACAAGAAGAAGCTCCACCGCCGCCATCCGGAGGTCGACGAACTCAAGGAACGTCTGCTGCGGCTGCAGGCGGATTTCGACAACTACCGCAAGCGCATGCAACGTGAACGCAACGAGTTGCACCTCGCGGCCAACGAGAGCATCCTGCGCGAGGTGCTTCCGGCATTGGACCATTTCGACCTGGCGCAGCAAGCCGCTGCCAGCGATCCGGCCGCCGCGACGGCGCCCTTCGCACAGGGTTTCAAGCTGGCCGTCGAGCAGCTGCGCGCCGCGCTGTCGCGCGCGGGGCTGACGCCTTTCGACGCCACCGGTACGTTCAATCCCCTGCTGCACGAGGCGATTTCGCACCTACCGTCGGATACGATCGAGGCGGACGGCATTTTGCACCAGGTCCGGCGCGGCTACAACCTGGGCGACCGCCTGTTGCGCCCCGCCCAGGTCGTCGTCTCCAACGGCAGCCCATCCGCCGCCACGCCGGCACAGCAGGAGGAGTAGACCGTGGCGCAGAAACTGGATTACTACGAACTCCTGGGTGTCCCCCGGGACGCTTCGGCGGACGACATCAAGAAGTCCTACCGCAAGCTCGCCATGAAGTACCACCCGGATCGCAACCAGGGCGACAAGACCGCCGAGAACAAGTTCAAGGAGATCTCGGAAGCCTACGAGGTGCTCAGCGACACCGCCAAGCGCCAGCAGTACGACCGCTACGGGCATGACGGCCTGAAATCCGCCTTCGGCCCCGGCGGCTTCGACTTCTCGCGCGATTTCACCCACGGGGCCGACCTGCAGGATATCCTCGGCAGCCTCTTCGGCGGCGAGGGCGGCGGCATCTTCGATGGCCTCTTCGGCGGCCGGGGGCGAGCGCGCGGCGGCACCCAGCGCGGCGCCGACCTGCGTTTCGACCTGGAAATCGATCTCGAGGAGGCGGCGTTCGGCTCGGAGCGCGAAGTGGCCCTGCCCGTGGACCAGGAGTGTACCGCCTGCAGCGGCAGCGGTGTCGCCCCCGGCAGCCGGCGCGAGACCTGCAAGCACTGCAGCGGCCGCGGCGAACTGGTCTCCGGCGGCGGGTTCTTCCAGATGCGGCAGACCTGCCCGGTCTGCGGCGGCGCGGGACAGGTGGTCACCCAGCCCTGCCACCACTGCCAGGGCTCGGGCCGCGTGCGCGTGCGCAAGCGCCTCACGCTGCGCATTCCGGCCGGCGTCGAGACGGGCTCGCGCATGCGCCTGGCGGGTAAGGGCGAAGCCGGCCAGCACGGCGGACCGGCCGGCGATCTCTACGTCGTCCTGCACGTGCGCAAGCATGACATCTTCGAGCGCCACGGCGACGACCTCATTTGCGAAATCCCCGTGCCGATGGATGTGGCCGTGCTGGGCGGCGACATCCAGGTGCCCACCATCGACGGCTACGCCAAGCTCAAACTGACGCCTGGCACGGAAACCGGCAAGGTGTTCCGGCTGCGGGGCAAGGGCATGACGAACGTCGAAGGCGGCAGCCGCGGAGATCTTCACGTGCGCGTCGTGGCCGAGGTCCCTGCCAGGCTCAGCTCCAAGCAGCGGAAGCTGATGAAGGACTTCCAGGATGACCGCACGCCCGGGAATTACCCGATCGAGCAGGCGTTCCAGGCCCGCGCGGAAACTTTCCTGCAGCGGCGCGAAACGATCCTGAAGGGCGGGAAGCCGGGCTAGTCCGGCGCCGCCCGCCGACGGAGTGGTGGACATGCATCGCTGTTACGTTCCAAGGGCGAACTGGGCGGCGGGGATCCTCGCCCTGCCCCCCGCCGAAGCCCATCACCTCCTGCACGTCTTGCGCGCCACGGAGGGCGAAGCGGTCGTCGTCTTCGACGGCGCCGGCCAACAGGCGCGGGCCACGGTCGGCCGGAGCAGCGCCGCGGGCGTGGAACTCCGCCTGCTCGAACCGCCGCACGCGGTCGCGGCGGGCGCCGTGGAGTTGCGGCTCTACCAGGCGATTCCCAAGGGGCCGCGCATGGACCTCGTCATCGAGAAGGCCACCGAGCTGGGCGCCGCGCGCATCGTGCCTGTGCTGACCCAGCGCGTCATCGTCCGGCTCGATCCCCCGCAGGCGGCCGCGCGCGTGGCCCGTTGGATGCGCATTGCAGCGGCAGCCGCCAAGCAGTGCGGCACGCCGCGGCTGCCGGAAGTGTCAGCCGTGCAGCCGTTCGAGACCGCGTTGCGCGAGGCGGCTACGGCGGACTGCTGCCTGGCGGGCCTGCTCTCCGGGCAGCCTCAGCCGCTGCGGGACGTCGTGCGGGCGGCTGCAGCCCGCCCCACCCCGCCCCGCCACGTGGCGTTGCTGATCGGACCCGAGGGGGATTTCACGCCGGCGGAGGCCCAGGCCATCCTGGCGGCCGGGGCGGTGCCGGTGAGCTTCGGGGCGCGGGTGCTGCGCACGGATACGGCCGCCCTGTTCGGCTTGAGCGTCCTCGCAGCGGAGTTCCTGGCAGACTGAGCGCCGCCTCACCTCTCCGGCGTCACGCCGGGGATCCCCAGCAGGTTTCGCTGGGGCGTCGGCAGCAAGACCTGCTTGCGCACGGGCGCGAATCGCGGGTCGGACTCGATCGTCTGCAGGGCCTCGCCGTTGCTATACCGCACGGCTTGCTGCAACGAGGTCACGGCCGCCTTCAGCTTCTTGAGTTCGAGCTGCACAACCCCCAGGTCCAGCCACGCCTTCCAGTCGGTGGGCGTGAGGCGCACATACTCCACGAGGGTCTGCTCCATGCGATCCAGCCGGCCGGCCGCCGAGTAGCGCGCGGCCAGGTCCAGGTAGATGTCCGGCTTGACGTTGGGCGGCAAGCGGGCCATGCAAAGGTCCAGGGCCCTGCCGAGTTCGTCGAGGTATCCGCCGGCCTGCAGCATGCCCGTCAAACCGTAGTAGTACTGGCCGGGCAGGTTCGTGCTCGCCAGGAGCACATCCGCCATGTCCTTGAAGAGGCGTCGCTGCTGGGCCTTCCAGTACAGTTGGGCCAGTTCGAACACCGTGTTCGCGTCGCCGGGCCGGGTTTGGTAATCCTTCTCCAGTTTCCCGATGCGCTCGAACAACGTCCGGTAGTCGTCCATCTGACCCAGGAACGGCTTCACCTTCTCGTTGCCCGGGTCCTGCGTGCCGAACCAGGCGATCACCTGCCGCGCCTCGTTGAACCGGCGGTAAGGCATGTAGACCTCCTGCACGAGCCGGAAGTTGGCCTCCGGGCTGAGGGGGTAGAGGATGCGCGACTCCTGGAAGGCCTCCTCGGCGAAACGGTAGAGCCCGCGGTTCGCGTAAAGCCCGCCGAGCGCGCTGCGCAGCTTGGAAAACGACTTCCGCGCCACGATATCGCGGACGAAGGCCGGGTTGTCGATCAGCCGCCGCGTATACCAGTCCCAGAAGTCCATATCGTCGCGCACGGCGTCGCGCTGTTTCGCGTAGTAGGTGCGCGCGATGTAGGCGATGTCCGGCTCGGCCTCCGCCCCCGCCGCGGCCCGCGGGGGCACAACGAGATCGTGGCCGATCTTCATGATCAGGCCGTGCGGCAAGAGGTACTCATACATCCAGGGGATGACGTAGCTCTCTTCCACGTAGAAGCTGTGCTTCCAGATGTTGCGCTCGAAGATCATCTGGGCCAGGATGCCGTTGATCTCCATCACGCCCAGCGCGCCGCTGACCTGCACCCGGCCGTTCTCGATCTTGAGGTCGGCGTTGCGCGGGCGCTTGCCGGACTGGACCTCGTCCACGTAGCGCGCGAAGGCCTTGGCGCTATCCTCAACCGCCGGAATCCAGATCGCGTCGCCATAGAGATCGCGCATGACGGACATGTAGGTGTTGTCCGCCAAAGCGTTCTGGGTGATCAGGAAGACGTCGGGGCGCACATCGGCGCCGTAGATCATGTAGGTGGGCACGAACCGCCCCGGATCGGTGCCGCCGAAGAACACGGCGTCAGGGCCCATCTCGGGCGGGTACTCGGGATTTGGCAGGGGCTCCTCGTCCGGGCTGAGTTCCTCGCTGATGGCCTCCGCGCCCCGCAGTTGGTAGTTGCCGAACTGCCAGCCGAAATCGTAGCCGTTCTGCTCGGCGCCGCCGTAGACCCGGATCAGTTCCTTGTCCGACAGGTTGCGGTGAATCGGGATCAGCGGCAGCAGCGCCGTCCCCAGCAGGGAGAGCCGGATGACCGCGCGGTTGTCGCGGAAGAAGGTGTCGGTAAAGGCGAGGCCGAAGATGATGCCGTAGCCGATCCACAGCGCGTACAGCTCGTGCGACATGATAAACTTCACCTTCTGGATGAAGTTGTCCTGGATGTCGCACTTCGGATTGCAGAGGGCGATCAGCGCCACGCTCATCATGAGGAACGCCACCATGGTGGAGAGCATCCACTGCTGAGAGAGGTCGTCGACGATCACGCGAACGGGCGGTTCGGACGCGGGGATGCTCGGGCCGGCCGTTCCGGACGAAGCGGGCGAACCGAAGAACCGTTTCCAGACACCCACCGCCTGGCTGATGCCCATGATCGCCAAACCCAGCGCGGCCAGCGCCAACACACCCAGCAGCAGGCTCTTGTAGGCGAATTCGAGCAGCGCGTTTCCCGGCCCCAGGTACTTGTGCAATTCACCCAGGATGACCGCCGGCACGCCCAGGATCACGGCCGCGTGGAGCGCGGTGACGCGCTGCTTGCCGATCAGGACCCGCCACACGGTAAACGGCAGGAAGCCGAGCGGCATGGCCAGCAGCGTGTATTGGATGCGCAGGTCCGAGAAGTAGAACCCGATCTGGTGAATGAACTGCATGGAGAAGACGTTGGTCACCTCGATCTTCTCGTACTGGCCGCGCGTCACGGCATGCTTGAACCCCTCCCAGGTGCGGGGATAGCCCCAGTTCATGGGCAGCGGCTTGCGCAGGTCGGACACGAGCGGCATGTAGGCGTAGAAACAGATCCCCAACTCCGCCAGCAGGATCGTAATCGCCACGGTCTTGCCGTTGGGCAGGAAGGCGAAGCCCAGGCCCAGGATCAGGAAGTTGACCAGCGCGTAAAAGTACATCGTGTGAGTGAACGAAGCCCAATCGCTGAAATCCGTCGGGTGGCTGATACCCTCGAGAATGCCCCCGCGCCAGACCACGAACAGCAGGGCCAGCGGAATGGCGACGACGAGGAAGTCGCGGAACAGGCCGATGTTCTTGAGGAAGATGACGATGGCCAGCGGAATGGCGGCCAGAAGCAGCACCTGGTAGTTCGTCAGCCCCAGCCCGAATATGAACGCCGTCACGTACAACAGCCGGTTCGACGGCTGCACCATCCACCAGTAGGAGAGCAGGAGCACGATGGTCAGGAAAAACGAGTTGAGTGCGTAGACTTCCACGATGACGGTCTGCGACCACATCACGGGCGTGAAGGCAAACAGCAGGCTGCTGACCACGCCGCCCATCCAGCAGATCCAGTCCTCGGTCGCATGGCGCGGCTTTTGCGCCGTGTCACGCGCGACCCGCAGCAAGTCCGTGCCGGACCGGCAGACGAGCATGGCGCTGATGCCGGCGGCCAGCGCGCCGAAGACGGCGGAGGCCAGGCCGATGCTCCAGGCCGGGTTCGGCTGTCCGCGGAAATGCACGAACGCAAAGACCTTGGTAAAGACCCAGACCAGCATCGTCCAGATCGGGTAGCCCGGCGGATGGGGCACGCCCAGGCAGTCCCCGGCCACAGCCAGTTCCCCGGAGTCCTCGAGGGTGACGGTCGGCGCCAGGGTCAGGAAGTAGCCGATGAAGGAGATCAGGAAGGTTGTCCAGAACGCGCTCCAGTCAAGTTTCCGCAGAAATCTTGTGGGCGGCGCCTCGGTGTCGATCGTCGTACTTGCCATGGTCGCGCTATGCTCCCCTCGCCTGGCCGGTCCGCAGCGCCTCCGGCCTCCTCCGCTTACACACCAAACCCGTTAACCTTAGCACAGGTTGCGCCGGTGAGGCAAGGACTTGACCGGCCTCGTTCGGTGAACGTTCGAGGGCGCCAAACGTCACAACAGGTGGCACACCCCCGGCCCGCGCGTCAGGCGCGGGTGGAAAGGATCACCACCACGGTGACTGCGTAGAGGAGCAGGTTGACGACCAGGGGCACGTCGGTCAGGAGCACCCGCTCCGGACGCCCCCCATCCTCTTTGCGGTAAACCAGGTCGAGGTAGCGGAAGAGGCCGAAGACCACGAACGGAATCGTGAACCCCATGCCGGCGGTGCCGAATTTCTCGACGGTCTGCGGCCACAGCGTGTAGATGGAGTAGGAGACGATCACCGTGGCACAGACAATGGCGATCAACTGGTCCAGGAGCCGCTTGTCGTAATGTTCCAGGCTGCTGCGGTGCTGCGCGCCCGCATCGAGCAGGATCCGTTTCTCGTGGCGGCGTTTGCAGAGCCCCAGGAACAGCGCGAGCAGGAATGTGCAGAGCAGCAGCCAGGGCGAGATGGTCACGTCGGCGAAAATCACGGCGCCGGCGATGGCGCGCAGAACGAAGCCGGCGGCGATCACAAGCACATCCACGAACGAGACGCGCTTGAGCAGGTACGTGTAGGCCAGCTGCAGGCCGACATAGGCCGACCCAACCAACGCAAACCGGGCCGCAAGCAGGCTGGCCCCGCCAAGGGCCAGCGCCAGGCAACAGACGGAGAGGAGACCGGCCTGCCAGGGCTGCACGCGCCCCGCGGCGAGCGGGCGGAACCGCTTGACCGGGTGCAACCGGTCGGCCGCCAGGTCGTGGATGTCGTTCAAGAGGTAGATCCCGCTGGAGAGGAGGGCGAACAGCCCCACCCCCAGGGCCACGTGCAGGATATCGGAGGACGTCAGCGCCGTCGGGCGCGTCCGGTCGAACCACGCGAAGAAGAACGCCGCCGCCACCACCGCGTTCTTGGTCCACTGCGACGGACGCATGGCGGCAAACAAGCTGCACAGAAAGGGCGTCGCTGTCGTGTCCGGGTCCTGGTCTGCCATGCCTTGCCGCGCCAGCGTCAACCGGCGCGCCCCCTTCCCCTCGCCGTCACGCCGACGGGCGCACCAAGCGCGGCGTGCGCCGGAACCCCGCTCGCAGGGCCAGTTTCCAAACCATCCAGAGCGCCTCCTTGACGATCGCCCCGCTCATCTTCGAGTAGCCCGAGCGGCGGTCCGCGAAAACGATGGGAATCTCCGTGATGCGGAAGCCTTTCATCCAGGCCGTGTGCGTCATCTCCACCTGGAACGAGTAGCCGTTCGAGCGGATGCGATCGAGAGCGATCGCCTCCAGCACCTCCCGGCGGTAGCACTTGAATCCGCCGGTGGGATCCGTCACCGGCATACCGGTCAACAGCCGCACATATGTGGCCGCCCCCTTGCTGATGATGAGCCGGCTCAGGGGCCAGTTGATGATGCGAATGCCGCCGACGTACCGCGAGCCCAGCACCAGGTCCGCCCCGGCCGCCGCCCTGACGAGGTTCGGCAGCTCGTGCGGGTCGTGCGAGAAATCGGCATCCATCTCAAAAATCAGCCGGTAATGCCGCTCCAGCGCCCACTGAAAACCGGCCACGTAGGCCCGCCCCAACCCGCTCTTGCCCGCCCGGTGGAGAACCTGGATGCGAGGATCGGCGGCGGCCATGCTGTCCAGCAAGCCCCCGGTGCCGTCGGGCGAGTTGTCGTCCACGAAAAGGAGATCGGCATCGGGCAACTGGGCATTGACGGCTGCCGCGATCGGGCCGACGTTCTCGCGCTCGTCGTAGGTCGGAATGATCACCAGTTTGTCGTTCATGGCAGCGTCCCCGCCGTAGCGCGCTCCGTCCCGCGGCTGCCGCCCACGGGCAACTGGGCCGCACTGTACGCTAACTGCCGCCCGGCGGGCAAGCGGCGATTCCGTGCCGGCCGCGGGCGGGTACGATTACCGGCTCAGTTGGCGCCATGCGCCTCGCGGTAGCGCTTGATGGCGTCCCGCAGGCTCGCGGCCGCCTCGTACCGTTCCTCGACGACAGCCTGCTCCAACTGCCGCTGCAACCCCGACAAGTCGTTTTCCCCCGCCGCTGCCCCTCGCACCCCGTCCGGCGCCTCCACCGCGTCGCCGCCGGCTGTCGACAGTTCTTCGGGCAGCACCCGCCCCGCCTCGTTCATGACCTCCGCGCTCACGTAGATGGGCGCTTCCAGGCGCAGGGCCAGGTTGATGGCGTCGCTGGGACGGGAATCCATGGCGCGCTCCTCACCGCCCGTGTCCAGGATCAGGCTGGCGTAGAAAGTCCCCTCGCGCAAATCGCAGATCTCGACCCGCACCAGGCGGCACTCCATGTAGTCCAGGATGCTCTTCAGCAGGTCGTGCGTCAGCGGACGGGGCACTTCGACCTTGTTGGTCCAGAGGGCGATGGCCTGGGCCTCCGTGGCGCCAATGAAGATGGGCAGCGAGCGCTCGTCGTGCAACCCCTTCAGCAGCACGACAAAACCGACGTTCGAGATCAACAGCTGATCCACCTTGACCGGAATCATTTGCCCACCCCTCCCTCACCCGCAGCCGACCGCGCCTGCCAAAGATGCCGTGACACCGCAACTACTTAACTACAAGAGGCCTGACGATGCAAAGGGAAAGCTCTGGCCACGGCGGCGAGAAATCGGCTGCAAATCGGCGTTGCCTCGCCGCAGCCCATCGTGTATTCGTTATGCGTTTGCGTGACCGACCCGTTCCACGATGGAGCGGAGGGCCGGCGCAAGCCACGCATGGCAGGGAGCAGAATATGGCCCGCAAGACCCCTTTGTTGACCCACACCGCCGCCTGGCGCAACCTCAAGGCAGCCCGCAAGCGCGTCGCTGCCATGCACCTTCGCTCACTCCTCAAAGAAGATCCGACCCGCGCGGAGCGCATGACCGCCGAGGCTGCCGGCCTGCTGCTCGACTACTCCAAGAACCTCGTCACGGACGAGGTCATGGCGCTGCTGTTCGCCCTCGCGGAAGCGCGCGGCGTGCGAGCCGCCACCGAGGCGATGTTCACCGGGAAACTGATCAACGTCACCGAAAAACGCGCGGTACTGCACACGGCCCTGCGCAACCGGAGCGCGGACCCCGTTCTCACCCTCGACAAGGGCGAAATGAAGGACGTCATGGTGGACGTGCGGAGCGTGCTCGACCAGATGGCCGGCTTCGCCAGGCTCGTGCGCGACGGCGCATGGAAAGGCTGCACGGGAAAAGCCATCCGCAACGTGATCAACATCGGCATCGGCGGCTCCGACCTCGGGCCGGCCATGGCCTGCGAAGCGCTGAAACCTTACAGCGCGCGCCACCTCAACGTGAAGTTCGTCTCCAACGTGGACGGCACCCACATCGCCGAAGCCCTCCTCGGCCTGGAGCGGGACGAAACGCTGTTCATCATCGCCTCCAAGACCTTCGACACGCAGGAAACCATGACGAATGCCGAGACGGCCAAGGCCTGGCTGGGGGATCATCACCCTGGCACCGCCGCCGTCGCCCGTCACTTCGTCGCGGTCTCGTCCAGCTCGGCCATGGAAAAGGTCGAGAACTTCGGCATAGACGCCGCCAATATGTTCGCGCTCTGGGATTGGGTGGGCGGGCGTTACTCACTCTGCTCCGCGGTCGGCCTGTCGCTGATGATGGCCATCGGACCGGAGGCCTTCGGCGAGATGCTGAACGGCTTCCACGCCATGGACAACCATTTCCGCACGGCGCCCTTCGAGCGCAACCTGCCGGTAATCCTGGGGCTGCTCGGGGTCTGGTATAACGGCTTCTTCGACGCCGCCACGCACGCCATCCTGCCTTACGATCAGTACCTTTGCCGCTTTGCGGCGCACTTCCAGCAGGTGGACATGGAGAGCAACGGGAAGTGCACGGACAAGCAGGGCCGGCGCGTGAAGTGGCAGACCGGCCCCGTCATCTGGGGTGAGCCCGGCACCAACGGGCAGCACGCCTTCTACCAGCTCATTCACCAGGGCACGAAGCTCGTGCCGGCGGACTTCATCGGGTTCTGCCACTCGCACAACCCCAAGGGCGATCACCACGACAAGCTGATGGCGAACTTCTTCGCGCAGCCTGAGGCGCTGGCGCACGGCAAGACGGCGCAGGAGCTGGCGACGCAGGGCGTGGAACCAGCCCTGATCCCGCACAAGACGTTCGAGGGCAACCGCCCCACCAACACCCTCCTGGCCGAACGCCTGACCCCCTTCACGCTGGGCGCACTCACCGCGCTGTACGAGCACAAGGTGTTCGTGCAGGGCGTCATCTGGGACGTCTACTCGTTCGACCAGTGGGGCGTCCAACTCGGCAAGGAGCTGGCCAAGGCGATCCTGCCCGAGCTGACCGCGGCGGCCGAGCCGGAGCTGAATCACGACGCGTCCACCAACGCGCTGATCCGCCGCTACCGGCAGAGCCGGCGCGCGGCGCGCTGAGCGGACTGGAAAAGCCTACCGGCCGAAAAGACCGTCGAAGGGGTTGCGCCTCTCGGGGCGGATCTCCGTGCGCGATGCCGGCCCTTTCTCGTACGGCGGCGGGCTGATGACGACCTCGTTCTCGCCGGCAGGTTCCGTGGACGGCTCTTCGTCCGACGTGCAGGCGTAACCCTGTGCGCGCAACATGGATTTGATGCGCTCCGCGCGATACTCGTTGCCGGCCGCCGTGTAGATGAAAAAGGCAACGGCCACCAGCAACCAGTTGTACGGGCGCACGTAGCCCGGCACACCGAAGTAGCCGACCAGGCCGAAGCCAACCGCCACAATCTGCCCCACGCGCGAGGCAATCAGGGTGGCCCGCAGCCGCCCAATCCGGGAGGACAGAAGCGCCCGCAACACGCGCCCCCCGTCCATCGGGAATGCCGGCAGAAGATTGAAGACTGCAAGTAAGATGTTCGCACCCCCCAGAAACGCGATCAGGCTGCGCAATTCCCACGGCGACTTGAGCGCTATGTGTGGAATGTCCACGAACCGCGCAAAGGCCAGCAAACCCGCCCCCACCAGCAGGCTTACAGCGGGGCCTGCTAGAGCCATCAAGAACTCGTCCAGGGGGCGGGTCGGGATGGACTCCATCTGCGCCACGCCGCCCAGGATCAGTAGCGTGATCTCGCGTACACGGCAGCCCTTGCGAATGGCGACGATCGAATGCCCCAACTCGTGCAAGGCGATGCAGGTGGCAAACAGCGCCTCGAAGACCAGCCCTCCCACCCACCCAAAGACGCTGATAGCCAAGTAGACGACGATCAGCAGCGTGATGTGGAGCTTGATCGGAATGCCCCAGACGCGTGCGACTTGAAGTGAGACTCGGAACATGCCGTGACACCTTTCGTAGAAGGGATAGCCTACACAAGCCTGCCAGCCGACGGAAGCCTGAAACGCTGCAGCATTCGCATGAGGGTGCTTGCGTCGCCCGCCCGCCGGAACGGCACGGACCTTCCCCCGTGGGTGCCGGGGCTCGCCTTCGGAGAAGGCGCCCCTACTCGGCGGCCCTCAGAAGCAGCCCCGGCGTGGCATAACGGCGCGGACCGCCGTCTCCAGGCTGGTGGTCCCTGATGCCGCCGCCATCGTCCTCAACCGGTAGCCGCGGGCGCCAGCCCGTGGATGTCCCCGCCAGCGGACCGAGTCGCAG
>CAYOBW010000112.1:0-22143 GCA_964402115.1 uncultured Victivallales bacterium | reverse complement strand
CGATCAGCGCATCGTCGCCCCGGTCGCGGAAGAACTCGCCCATCGAGCAGCCCGCAAAGGGGGCGATGTACTGCAGCGGCGCCGAGTCGCTGGCCGTGGCCACGACGACGATGCAGTTCGCCAGCGCCTGGTGGTCTTTCAGCACCTGCACGGTCTGGGCCACGGAGGAGAGCTTCTGCCCGATCGCCACATACACGCAGCGCACGTCGCCCGTCTTCTGGTTCAGGATCGCGTCGATGGCCATGGTGGTCTTGCCGGTCTGGCGGTCGCCCACGATCAGCTCGCGCTGGCCCCGCCCGATCGCCGTCATCGCGTCCACGCTCTTCAGCCCGGTTTGCAGCGGGGTGTCCACCGACTGGCGGTCCACGATACCGGGGGCATCCACCTCGACCCGCCGGCGCTCGCCGGCCAGGATCGGCCCCTGGCCGTCCAGCGGTTCGCCCAGGGGGTTGACCACACGGCCGAGCAGCGCCTCGCCCACGGGCACGTCCAGCACGCGCCCCGTGCGCTTGACGATGTGACCTTCCTCGATCCCCGCGCAGGCGCCGAGGATGACGATCCCCACGCGGTCGCGCTCCAGGTTGAGCACCATGCCGTTGACACCGTCCTTGAAAACCACCATCTCCTCGGCCATGACGCCGGGCAGGCCGTCGGCATAGGCGATGCCGTCGCCGGCCTCGAGCACCCGGCCCACCTCGTCGGGTCCCAGGTCCACCTTGTAACGGGCCACCTGCGCCTCCAGGACGGCTGCGAGGGCACCGGCGTCGATGTGAATGGGCGGCATGGGTGAGAAGCTAAGAGCTCGCCGGGGCGAATTCAAGCTGAAAGCCCGTTGCGCCGCCTGAATGGCGTGGTAGACTATGCGCGGCACGTGACCGAAAGGACGATTCCATGACCCCGATTTCCAGGCGCGAGTTCCTGTGCGCGTCCGGCGCCCTGGCGGCGACGGCGGGCGGCGCGTGGAGCGCTGCGGCTGCCGCGCCCGCGGAAACGGGGGGCACCCCGACCGGCCCCGGGGGCGCGCCGCTGCACGAGGCCCTGTACTACGAGCCCAGGGACAACGGCAAGGTGCAGTGCCAGCTCTGCCCGCGCGGCTGCGCCATCGAGCCCGGCAAGCGCGGCCACTGCGGCGTGCGCGAGAACCGCGCCGGCCGGCTCTACAGCCTGGTCTACGGGCGCCCGGTCACCCTGCACAACGACCCGATCGAGAAAAAGCCCTTCTTCCACGTGTACCCCGGCTCCAAGGCTTTCTCGCTGGCCACGGCGGGCTGCAACCTCAACTGCTCCTTCTGCCAGAACTACGACATCTCCCAGGCCAGGCCCGAGGATCTGCCCGCCGCCTACCTCCCGCCGGAGCGCGTGGCCGAACTGGCGGCGCAGGCCGGCGCCCGTGCGCTCGCCTTCACCTACAGCGAGCCGATCGTGTTCTACGAGTACGTGGCCGATTGCGCCCGCGCGGCACGCGCGCGCGGCTTGGGCAGCGTCATGGTGAGCAACGGCTCGATCCAAGCGGCCCCCCTGCGGGCCCTGCTGCCGCTGCTGACCGCGGTCAAGATCGACCTCAAGGCCTTCTCGCAGGCGTTCTACGCGCGCGTCTGCAACGCCCGCCTGCTGCCCGTGCTGGAGACGCTCAAACGCCTGAAGGACGGCGGCATCTGGTTCGAGATTGTCGTGCTGGTCATTCCCACGCTGAACGACAACCGGGACGAGCTGAAACGCCTGGCCGCGTGGATCGCGAAGGAGCTGGGGCCGGCGGTGCCGCTGCACTTCACGCGCTTCCATCCCGCCTACAAACTGCTCAACCTGCCGCCGACGCCCGTCGCCACCCTGCAGGCTGCCCGCCAGCAGGCCCTCGCGGAGGGGTGCCAGTTCGTGTACACCGGGAACTTGCCCGGCGCCGAGGGGGACAGCACCTACTGCCCGCACTGCCGCACCCGCGTCCTCGAACGGTATGGCCAGGCCGTGCTCTCCGCCGCCCTCGCCCAGGGCCGCTGCCCCCAGTGTGGGACGAAGATCCCGGGCGTCTGGCAGTAGGGAAATCGGTTGCGTTGGACGGCGTTTTTCTGTATGCGATCCGATCACAATACGCGTGGGGTAATCTCATGAGCACCGAATCTACTGCCCGCAAGCTCCCGCACACTTGGGACGACTATCGGCATTGGGCTGACGGCAAGCGGTGGGAACTCGTCGGGGGCGAGGCCTTCGACATGAGCCCTGCGCCCAGTCTGAACCATCAGACGGTGCAGCTCCAGTTGTCGGTACAACTCACCCTGTTCTTCCGCGGCAAGGATTGCAGGGTCTTCCCGTCGCCGGTGGATGTGAAGCTGTCGGATGTGGACGTGTTTCAGCCGGACATCGCCGTGGTATGCGATCCGCAGCAGTGTCGCGGCAGTCACATCGAGGGTGCGCCCACGCTGGTGGTGGAGGTCCTTTCGCCCTCGACCTCTGCGTTCGACCGGGTGCGCAAGCTGCCGTTGTACGCCCGGCACGGCGTCGGGGAGGTCTGGCTCGTCACGCCCTATCCCTGGATGGCGGAGGTGTTTGTACTGACCGACAACGGCTACCGGCTCGACGCGGCGTATGAGCGCGAGGGGCTGTTGAAGAGCCGGGTGTTTCCGGGCCTGGAGATTCGGCTGGCCGAGGTGTTCGACTTCCCCATCCCGCCCGAGGAGCGGGTGGAGATGGTGAAAGAGGGCCGGCCGCCGTACGCCGCTTCGGCAACAACGTCGTAGCCGTCACCACCCTGCAGGCTGCCCACCGCAGGGCAAACGCATCTCATCCCTCGAACTTTTGCCGTTGAAAAGAACGCGTCAACCCGAGCTTCCCTCCTCGTCATCCTGAGCGCAGCGAAGGATCTCCCGCCGCCAGGCGGGGCGCCCGCCCGTACCCGCTCGCCCGCCTGCCGCGCGGCGGGTACGCCGAGATCCTTCGCTGCGCTCAGGATGACGGGATGGCCTGATTCACTGTTCACAGCCCCGCCGTGCAGGGCCGTCGCCCCGGGCGGTGGGGTCGCGCCGGATCGGCTCCGGCGGCCTTTCGGCGGGTTCAGGGCAGGGCGGTGCCCTATCCGGGTCAACACCCGACAGATCTCAGTGGGATAAGATGCGTTTGCCCTGCTGCCCACCGGCAGTCCCTCGCGAAGGGGTGCCAGTTCGTGTATACGGGGAACCTGCCCGGCGCCGAGGCCGTCATCCCTCCAGGAGAGAAGAAAAGGCCCTCCACCTTCCACCATCCCGCGGGGGGCATCGCGTTCCGCTCCGGGGCACGGCACCCGCAGGCCGCCCTCAGGCCGATCTTTCGCACCGCGGCCAGCGGCCGCACGGAAAACCTGGAAACGGTTCCCGAACGCAACACCAACAGCTTCCGGGATCCACCCAATGTGGGCTCTGCCCACAACCCTCACCCCGTCCCTCTCCCAGCGGGAGCAGTGGGAGAGGGCGGAATGTCTTGCCTTTCTTCGCCGTTCCCGGTGGTTACGGCACGGCTATGCGAACCCGGTAGAATGCGCGAAGGGGATCGGCGTGCAGGTCCGTCACGGTTCGTTCTTCGCCCACATCGTTGGTGAGGGCCGCCGACAGGTCGGTCCAGACGGCGCTGTCCACCAACCCACGGCAACTCAGGATGCGATACACGCGATCCTGCCGGTGGGGCCCGAAAACCAGGCGCGGCCCTTGCGAGGCAACCGTACCGGGCTCGATGCGCAGCCGGAAGCGGGACACCGCGTTCGTCGGGTCCAAGCCCGCCACATACTTGAAGAGATTGTCCTGGCCAGTGCCCGACGCATCGTCGCCCGCACGTGAAAGATCGTTGCTCATGCCCTGCGCGTGCCCGAAATGCCGGGCGGTCCACCAGTCGGGCACGCCATCGTTGTCCACGTCGCCCACACAGGTGGCCGTGACGCTGCCGACCGAGCCGTTGCGGTAACCGCCCGCGACACTGCCACGGACACGGAATGTTCCGGTAGTCACGGTTACCCCTTCCAGTATCCAGCCGTCCGCCGCGCGCGTTCCCGACCCGAGCGCGGTCCAGCGCTCCCCGTCAGGCGTATGGGCGAAGCTGGCCGCGTACACCTCGGGCACGCTACCGCCACGCTGCCACGCGAGCCGCCCGGGGGTACAGACCAGGCGGCTGATTGCCAGGCCAGAGCTGCCGATGCGCGCCAGGCGGTCGCGCGACTGGCCCCCGAGCGTCGTGAAGATACCCCCTGCCAGCACACTGCCATCGGCCTGCACCGCCAAGGCGTAGACGTAGCTGTTCGCACCGGGGGTGAATCCGGCATCGGGCGTGCCGTCCGGGTGCAACCGCGCCAGACGGTTCCTTGCCAACCCGCCCACCGCGGTGAAGCTGCCGGCCACGAGCAGCCGTCCGTCCGTCTGCAGCGCCAACGAAGTGATCCAGCCGTCGGCGTTGGGGTTGTACCCGGGATCGAGCCCGCCGTCAGCCGCAAGGCGGCCCAGACGGTTGCGCACCTGGCCGGCGAGCGCTGTGAACAGACCGGCGACCAGAATCCGGTTGTCGGCCTGAAGCGTCAGGGCATAGACGATGTTGCTGGCGCCCGGACTGAAACCGTTATCGAGCACGCCTGCGGCATTCAGCCGTGCCAGGCGGCGGCGCGGTTGGCCATTCACGGTCAGGAACGCGCCACCAAGCAGGACAGCGCCATCGGGCTGCACGGCCAGCGTCCAGACGGCATCGTCCACAGCCGGCGCGAACGTGGCATCGAGCGTGCCGTCCGGATGGAGCCGGGCCAGACGCTGCCGCGGTTGGCCACCCAGCGTGGTGAACGCGCCAGCCACGAGAATCTTGCCGTCGGCTTGCGGCGTCAGCGCGTACACATCGCTGTCGGCATCCTGCACGAACGCGCTGTCCGGCGCGCCATCGGCGCGGAGCCGGGCGAGGTGCTGGCGCGCCAGGCCGCCGAGCGTGGTGAAGCCGCCACCCACCAGGATCTCGCCGCTGGGTTGCGTGGCCATGGCGTAGACCGCCCCGCCGGCATTGGGGTTGAAACCCGCGTCCAGCGAGCCATCCGCACGGAGACGCGCCAGGCGGTTGCGGGTCGTGCCGGCCAGGGTCCGAAAACTGCCGCCCACCAGGATACCTCCGTCCGCCTCGACGGTCAGGGCATACACATCGCCATTCGCCCCTGGATCGAAGCCGGTGTCCACCGCCGGCGGCATTTCCAGCCGGGCCACGGCGCTGGTCGCAACCCCGTAGCGGCCCGCGACCACGACATCATAGGCGCCGGCGTCCGCGGCGCCGGTCAGCACCACGCGAACCAGCGCCCCGGTTGCGTTCGGCAGCGCGACCCCATGCCTGCGCCACAGGTAGCGCAAGTCCGTGCCGACAGCCGTCACGGCGAAGGAGACTTCCGTCCCCGGCGTCCCGTAGCAATCCGCCGGTTGCGCGACGATGACCGGATCTCTCACGCGGAGCAGGGCGACGGCGCTGGTGACGGTGGCGCCAGCCCCGACCACGACAACGTCGTAGGCGCCCGCGTCGCCGCCATACACAGGGCCGACACGGAGGGTTGGCGTCGCGGCGCCGGCCGTGCACTCGCCGTCCGCCAGCGGCACGCCATCCTTCCTCCAGCGGTAGACCACAGCGCCCAACCCCAAGACCGAGACATCGAAAGACGCCCATGTGCCGGCAGCGTTCGTGCAGCCCAGGGGCTGGGCGGCGAGCGCCAGGTCATCCACGATGCGCTCCACGACGACGCCCGATCCGTTGCCGCAACCGCCCGCCGCGAAGCCCCGCACACGTACGATGCCGCCCGTCACGCCGGACCACGGCGCCTGCCAGCCGCCGTGCGTGCGCGCGCCGGCAACGAGGGGCGACCAGGCGACGCCGTCCGCGCTGTGCTCGAAAAACGCGCGCCACACTTCGGGCGCCGTGCCGCCGCGCCGCCAGACGATCCCGGCCGTGTCGAACCGCGTGGCTTCCACGGCTGGCGCCGTGTTGTGCAAGCGCGCGCCGCATGGACACGGTGCGCCCGCGAGGGTCGTAAAGCCGCCCCCGGCCAGAATCGCGCCGTCCCGTTGCAGCGCCAGCGCGTACACCGTTGCGTCCGCGTCGGGAGCGAACGCAAGATCCGGCGCGCCGTCGGCGGCAAGACGGGCCAACCGGTTGCAGGGCTGCCCGCCGATGCTCGAGAAATCGCCGCCAACCAGCAGTCCGCCATCGGCCTGCAAGGCCAGCGACCAGACCGTGCCATCGGCGGGCGGCGCAAACGTCGGATCCACGGCGCCGCCGGCCTCCAGTCGCGCCAGACGCCTGCGGGCCAGCCCGCCAACGGTGGTGAAGGCGCCCCCGATCACGATTCTGCCGTCAGCCTGCTCCACGATGGTGTAAACGGGACCGTCGACGATCGGATTGAACAGCGTATCGAGCGCGCCAGAGGCGCTCAGGCGTCCGAGCCGACTGCGCGGCGTGTAGGCGAGTTGGGTGAAGCTCCCACCCACCACGATGCGGCCGTCCGTCTGCACGGCCAGCGCCTGAACCTCGCCGTTCGCCACAACGGAGAACGCGGCGTCGAGCGAGCCGTCGGCGTTAAGCCGGGCGAGGTTGTGGCGCGTTTGCCCCTTGACCGCGGAGAAGGCGCCGCCGACCAGGATCCGGCCGTCGGCCTGCGCGGCCACCGTGCGGACGGGACCGTTGGCATTGGGGTCGAATCCGGCATCCGGCGTGCCGCCGGGCTCGAGGCGAACCAGACGATTGCGCGGCAGCCCTCCCACCGTCGTGAAGGCGCCCCCGACAACAAGCCGTCCGTCGGCTTGCATCGCGAGCGCGTGCACCGCCCCGGTGACGGCGGGCGCGAAGGCGGCGTCCAGGGCGCCGTGCGCCTCGAAGCGGGCCAGACAGCCGCGAGTCTGTCCGGCAACCGCGGTGAAGTCGCCGCCGATCGTGACCCGGCCATCGGGCTGCACGAAGATGGCGCGGACGGCGCCGTCGGCAGCCGGCGCAAAGAGCGGGTCCCGGGTGGTGCGGTTCACGGCCAGCCGCGCCACGGCACTCGTCAGGCTGCCGTACGCCCCTTCGACAACAACGTCGTAGCCGCCGGCGTCGGCGGCCTGCAGGGAACCAACGGTCAGGACGCTGCCCGTGGCGTCTGGCAGGAACTGGCCGTCCTTGCGCCAGCGATACCCGAGCGCCGTTCCGATGGCCGTAACGCCGAAAACAACCGCTTCGCCCGGCTGGCGGGTGGCGTGGGCAGGCTGGCTGGCGATCGCCGGATCCAGGACCCTCACCACCGCCACGGCCGTTGTCACGCAGCCATAGGCATTCGCCGCCACCACGTCGTAGTCGCCCCCATCCGCGCCGAGCACGCCGAGCACACGCAGCACAGCGGTTGTGGCGCCCTGGATATGCGCATCGTCGGTCAGCGGCGCCCCCGCCTTGTGCCAGCGGTAGGTTAGAGGGGCAGAGCTCAATACCAAGGCTTTCAGCGTGGCGTCGGATCCCGCAAGGTGTGTGACGTTCGTGGGCGCTTGCAGCACGCCGGGCGCCCCCACGGCGGCGACCAGCAGCCCACCGGACCCGTTGCCCGTACCGCTCGACAGAAAGCCGCGCGCCAGCACGGCGCCGAGAGGCGCGGACACGTCGCGCAAGACCCAGCCGTCCGGCGTGCGCGTGCCCGCGCCGAGCACCGCCCAGGTTGCACCGTCCACGGCATACGCGAACGCAGCGCGCCAGCACTCGGGGAGTCCGCCCTGACGACGCCAGACGATCGTTGAGCCGTCGCAAGTCAACGACTCCACGGCGGGCGTGACGTTGGTGAGCCGCGCGAGGTCGGCGCGCGGCTCGCCGGCCACGGTCGCGAAATCGCCCCCCAGCAGGATGGCGCCGTCGCCCTGCATCGCCAGTGCGTAGACCCCACCGTCGGTCGCCGGGTCGCACGCCGGATCGAGGGCGCCATCGGGCCGGAGTCGGGCCAGACCGCGGCGCGGCTGACCGCCCACCGTCGTGTAGGAGCCGCCCACCAGCAGGGCGCCGTCTGTCTGCAGAACGAGGGTGTAGACCGAACCGACGACATTCGGGTCGTAGCCGGCATCCAGCGTACCGTCACTCCACAGGCGCGCCAGATGGTTGCGCGGCGCCCCGTTCAGGGTCGTGAAGTCGCCGCCGACTACGATCCGGCCATCGGCCTGCACGGCCAGCGTGACCACGTTCGCGGACGCGGCGGGAGCGAAGGCTCCGTCCAAAGTCCCATCCGCTTCCAAACGGGCCAGACGACTGCGCGGCTGCCCCGCGACCGTGGTGAACTCGCCGCCGATCACGATGCGGCCGTCGGTCTGCACGGCCAGCGTCTGCACCCGGCTGTTCAGGCTGGGCGCGAACGCGGTATCGAGGGCGCCGTTCGCCGCGAGTCGGGCCAGATAGCCGCGCGTCTGGCCCCCGACAGTGGTGAAATCGCCGCCGACCAACAGCTGGCCGTCGGGCAACTCGGCCAGCGCACGGACAACGCCGCCCATGGCGGGATTGAACTGCGGGTCCACCGTTCCGTCGGGTCGGATCCGCGCCAGGTTGAGCCTGGTCTGGGCGCCCACCAGCGCGAAATCGCCGCCCAGGAGCACGGCGCCGTCGGCCTGCGCAAGGATGACGCGCACGACGCCGTTCGCGTTGGGGTCGAACGCACCGTCGAGCGTGCCGCCCGGATGCAGCCGCGCGCAGCGGTTGCGGGGCAGACCGCACAGCGTGGTGAAATCGCCGCCGACGAGCAGGCTGCCGTCGCCCTGCACGGCCAGCGCGCGCACCAGGCTGGCGACGGGGGGCGCGTACGTCGGGTCCAGTGCGGTCAGATTCAGCGACAACTGCGCCACGGCGCTGGTGACGCAGCCATACGTGCCGGCAACCACGACGGTGTAGTCGCCGACGTCGTCCGCACCCGGGTTGACGATCGTCAGCGCCGCCGCGCCGGCGTCGGGCACGGGGGCGCCGTTCCGGAACCACCGATAGCGCAAGTCGGCGCCGGCGGCGACGACGGCCAGCGTATTACTGCCGCCGCGGTTGCCGGGTTGGCTCGCGGGTTGGACGAGAATCGCCGGATCGATGACAGTCAGCTCCGCCACGCGGCTCGTCGTGCAAGCGTAAGCGTTCGCCAGCACCACGTCGTAGCCGCCCGCATCGCCGCCCAGCGCATCCACAATGCGCAGCGTCGCCGTCAAGACCCCCTGCCCATGCGGACCCTCTTCCAGCCAGACACCCGCTTTCCGCCACCGATACGTGCAGGGTCCGGCGCCCGGCGAACCGACCGTGAAGACGGCCGTGTCGCCGGCGCGGACGGTGCACGCGGCGGGCTGGCGGGCGATGAGCGGACTGCCGACGTAGTCCTCGATGAAGACGCAGGAGCCGTTGCCGTAGCTGCCCGACGTGTAGCCGCGCACGCGCACGGTACCGGCCTGGGCATTGGTCGTCGCGAAGGTCCACCCGCCGGCGGTGCGGAGGCCCGCCCCTAGCATCTGCCACGTCTCGCCGTCGCGGGTATGCTCGAACGTCGTGCGTTGCACCTCGGGCGCGGTTCCTGCGCGCCGCCAGTAGACCGCTGCGGTGTCCGCGGATAGCGCATTCGTCGCCGCCCCCACGCCAGACAACCGCCCCACCCGCGCGCGCGCCTCGCCGCCGAGCGTCGTGAATCCGCCGCCCGCGAGGATGCTGCCGTCGGTTTGCAGCGCCAGCCCGTAGACGTCCCCGCCGGGCTCCGGCAGGAAGGCGGGATCCAGCCCGCCGTCCGCGCCGAGTCGTCCGAGACGCCGACAGGGGCAACCGCCAAGCTTGGTGAAACCGCCGCCCACGACAACCCCGCCGTCCGTCTGGATCGCCAGCGCAAAGGGGACCCCGTCGGGGCCGGGGTTGAACCCGGGGTCCAGGACGCCATTTGCCGCGAGCCGGGCCAAGCGGGCACGCGCGCTGCCGTTCACCGTCGTGAAGGCGCCGCCCAACAGGATGGCGCCGTCCGCCTGGAGCGCCACGGTGCGCACCGCCGCGTCGAGCACGGGCGCAAACCCCGGGTCCAGACTCCCATCCGGCAGCAGCCGTGCGAGGTAGGTTCGCGAAACGCTGTTCACGGCGAAGAACTCCCCGCCCACCACGATGCGGCCGTCGGCCTGCAGCGCCACCGTGTAGACGCGTCCGTTCAGACTCGGCGCAAACGTCGCGTCGAGCGTGCCGTCGGCCTGCAAGCGTCCCAAGCGGTTGCGCGTCTGTCCGCCCAGCGTCGTGAAATCGCCGCCCACGAGGACGCAGCCGTCCGGCTGCGGGACCAGCGCGTAGACGACGCTGCCGGCGCTCGGCTTGAACGTCGGGTCCAGCGTCCCGTCAGCGGCCAGAAGCGCCAGGCGGTTGCGCGTCTGCCCGCCGATCACGGTGAACTTGCCGCCTACCAGCATGCGGCCGTCCAGCAGCGGGGTCAGGGCAAAGACCGTATCGTTCGCATCCGGATGGAAAGTCGGCACAAGTGCGCCGCCCGCGTCCAACAGGCCGAGATTCGCGCGCGACTGCCCGCCGAGCCGGGTGAACGCGCCGCCCACCAGGATCCCGCCGTCCGGGAGGGGTGCGAGGGTAAAGACCTGATCCGTGAGCTGGCTGCCGCACGACGGGTTGAAGAGCGGGTCCACGGCCGCCAGATTGACGAGCAGACGCGCCACGCTGCTGGTCGCGCAACCGTAGGCGCTGCTGACGACGACGTCGTACGGCGCCACGTCCTGCCCCTGGATGGCGGACAGGGCGAGGGTGGCGGTCGTGGCGTCCGGCAGCGCGACACCGTGACGGCGCCATTGGTAGCGCAGGTCGGCGCCCGCCGCCTGCACCGTGAACGCGGCGGCGCCACCCAGGCGCCCGCTCCAGTTGGTGGGCTGCACGCTAATGAACGGGTCGCGCACATCGAGATGCGCGACAGCGACAGTCGCCAGACCATAGACATTGCTCGCTACGAGCGCGTAGTCGCCCGCGTCGTCTCCGGTGACGCTCGCGAGCCGGAGCGTCTCCGTGAGCGCACCCGTCGTGCCGTCCCCGTCCGCCACCGCCACGCCGTTGTGCCACCACTGGCAGGCGCGCGGCTCCGACCCCAGCGCGCGGGCCGCGAACGCCACCGTCGCGCCGGCGTTCGTGGCACAGGTTTCGAATGTCGTGATGATGGTGGGTGCGCCGATGGCGCGGGCAACCAGTGCCGGCGAACCGTCGTACCGTCCGCCAACGGCGTATCCCAGCGCGCGGATTGTGCCGAGCGCAAGATCCGCCGCGTCCAACGTCCACCCTTGCGCCGTGCGCACCCCCGCGCCCAGGGCGGTCCAGGTGCTGCCGTCGGCGGTATGCTCGAAATGGACGCGGCCGAGTTCGGGCGCCGCGCCCCCGCGGGCCCACTGGATCCGTGCGCCATCGTAGTCGAGACTCTCCGTGGCCGAATCCGGATTGCTCACGCGTCCGAAACGTCGGTGACTCGCGCCGGCAATCGTATCGAAATCGCCGCCCACCAGCACGGCGCCATCCGGCTGCAACAGGACCGCCGTCACCGGTTGATCCGTTCCCACGTCGAAACTGGGATCGAGTGCGCCGTTCGGCAAAAACCGCGCCAGCCGGTTGCGCGTGGCGCCGTTCACCGTGGTGAACTTGCCGCCGGCCAGGATGCGCCCGTCCGCCTGCAGGGTCAGGGCGTACACGAAGCCAGCCCAGTTCAGGACGGGGACGAAGCCGGCATCCGTCGTGCCATCGGCATTGAGTCGTGCCAGGTAGCTGCGCGCCGCCCCGTTGACGGTCGCGAACGAACCCCCCAGCACGATGCGGCCATCCGGTTGCAGCGCCAGCGAGTAGACCTGCGAGCCCACGCTCGGTGCCCAGGCGGCGTCCACCGTGCCGTCCGGTTTGATCCGGGCGAGGCCCCCGTGCGCTTGCCCATTCACGGTCGTGAACGAGCCTGCCACGAGCAGATCGCCGTCGGGTTCGATGGCGATCGCCGACACCGCGTTGTTGAGAGAGGGCGCGAACGTCTCGTCCAGCGTGCCGTCCGCATGCAAGCGGGCCAAGCTGCTGCGAGCTTGCCCGTTCACGGTCGTGAAAGGACCCCCGATCAGAATCCGTCCGTCCGCCTGCACGGCGAGGGCCTGCGCGAAGTAGCCCAGCGCAGGGGTAAAGGTCGGATCGCGCGTGCCGTCCGGCCGCAAGCGTGCCAGATAGGAGGACGGCTGCCCGCCGATGGTCATGAAATCCCCGGACACCAGGATCATGCCGTCAGCCTGCAACGCCAGGGCGTGCATGACAGCCTCGAACGAACTCGACGCCGGCGCGGGATTGAAAGCGGCATCGCGCCCACCGTTCGCGTGCAGGCGGACGAGATACGGACGCCTAGTCAGCGAGACCACGCCCGCCAACAGAATCCGCCCATCCGGCTGCAGCGCGATCGCCTGGATGGCGGCCGGCAGGTCCGGGGCAAAGCCCTCTTCCGGCAGCGCCAACCGCACCGACAGGTAGGCCGTCGCGCTGGTGACGCACGCGAACGTTCCGCACACCGCCACGTCGTACGCGCCGGCGGAGGCGCGCGTGACGTTGGTCACGGACAGCGTACTCGCCGTCGCGCCCGTCAGGAGGACACCGTCCTTCCGCCACTGGTAGGTCAATTCCGTCCCGACCGCGGCGACGCGGAAGGCGCCCGCCCCGCCCAGCGTCGTGCTTTGGCTGGCGGGCTGCGTGACGATCAGCGGATCGCGAACGCGCAACGTGGCGACGCGGCTCGTCGTGGCGCCGTACGCGTTTTGCACCACGACGTCGTAGTTCCCGGCGGCGCCGCCCGTCACCCCCGTCACGCGTAACGCCGTGGTCGTGGCGCCAGACACGCTGCTCGCATCCGTCAGCGCCGTGCCGTCGTGACGCCACTGGTAGCGCAACGGGGCGGAACCCAGCGCCCGGACGGCGAACGCCGCCGCGCCGCCGAAATCGCTGGTGCTGGATTCCGGCGCGTTGGCCACCACCGGCGCCCCGATGGCCGTTTCCACAAACCAGGAGGACGAATCGAACAACCCACCCACGGCATAGCCCCGCGCGCGAATCGTGCCCAGCGGGGCGGTTACACCGCTCAAGCGCCACCCCTGCGCGCTCCACGCGCCCGCGCCCAGAGCGCTCCACAGCACCCCGTCCGCGGTGTGCTCGAACGCCGTGCGCCACACCTCCGGCGCCGCGCCGCCACGTTGCCACAGCAGCGTTCCCGCGTTGTAGGTCAAGGCGTCCGTCGCAGGATACGTGTTGATCAGCCGCGCGGCCGCGTTGCGGTTCGCGCCGCCGAAATAGTTGAAGGTGCCCCCGACCAGGATCCCGCCGTCCGCCTGCAAGGCGACGGCGGACGCCACGAACGGCGACGCCAGCGTGTTCGGCGTCACGCTTTCGTCCCTGCTGCCGTCCGCATTCAAGCGCGCCAGGCTCGAGCAAGCCTGCCCGTTGACCGTGTCGAAGGCGCCCGCGACGAGGATCTTGCCGTCGGCCTGCAAGGCCAACGAATGGACCCCGCCGTCGAACGCCGGCGCAAACGACTGATCCAGCGCACCATCCGCGTGCAGCCGCGCAAGGCGCAGGCGCTGCTGCCCCCCCACCGCCGTGAAGACGCCGCCCACCAGCACGCCCCCGTCCGGTTGCACGGCGAAACAATACACGTAGTCGGCGGCTTCGGCGGCGAAAGACGCATCCAACGCGCCGTCGGCGTCGAGGCGCGCGAGACAACTGCGGGGCGTCGCCCCGATGTGCGTGAACGCGCCCCCCAACAGGATCTTGCCGTCCGGCTGCAGCGCCACGGCGTACACATCCCGATCGGCCTCCGTGGTAAACCCGCGATCCAGCGCGCCATCTGGCCAGAGCCTGACGATGTTCAAGTGCGTGATGGCGTCATACACCGTGAAGATACCGCCCACGATCAGACGGCCGTCGGGCTGTACAGCCAGCCCGTAGATCCACTGCAGATTGGCCGGCGGACCGAACGTGGCGTCCAGCGTGCCGTCGGCCAGCAACCGCTGCAACACGCCGCCCGCCACGAGGCACCGGCCGTCGTCAAGCACGGCCAGCCCCCGCACGAGCGCCGCCGCGGCGCCTCCCGGGAACCGCGGATCGGCCGCGCCGTCGGATGTCACTCGGGCAAGCCACTGGCCCAACGATCCGCTCCTGCCGGAGAAATCGCCGCCGATGAGCACGCGGCCGTCCGGTTGCTCCACGAGAGTCGCCACGGACGGACCAGGGTCGGGGTTGAAGGCATCCAGGGTGGCCTGCTGCGCGCGCCCCGTCGCCGCCCCGCCGCACGCCAGCCCCAGCGCCACGCGACCGGCTGCCACCCAGCCGCGGCACCCACCCTGGTTGCTACGGTCTCCGCGTCGTGCTTTCACGCCTCGCGTCCTTCCGAACGTACACGATGGCCCGGATCGCCCGGAACGTGCCGCTCACCGAACAGCGCCCGCTCCCGCTGCGTCACACGCCGCAGCCACCGCCCGTTGCCGTCAACGCACACCGGAACCGCAAACAAGACGCAACGCGCGGCTGCCCTTGCGCAACGCGCGACAGATAGCGGCGGCGCCGCAGCCGTGCCGCCGCTCATACTTAGTGTGTGGCAGCATACCTGGCGCGCCCCAGCGGGGCAACCCGAAAGATGAGGACCAGAAACTACGGGAGTCAGAAGTCGAAGGGCAAGTCAAGGGTGCAGCAGGCGACGCTGGCGGCGACCGCAAGCGGTCTTCGGCTCTACCGCGAACGGCCCCCAAATGAGTCCTTGCCCAAGGGTGGCGTATTTGGAACGCTAGGGCCGCGTCGAATCAGTCAGTCCCATCAGGAAGGACGGCATGCGTCCGCTACTCGTCATCTACTGCGTGGCCACGCTCAGCGCCTGCGCCCCCGGGGGCCTGGCGGCTGAGGAGCCGTCCGCCCACCCGGGAGCGGGTTCCATCACCGTGATGGACCCCTTCAAGCCGAACCGCTTCGCTTTCCCCCCGGCCCAGGCCCGGTTCGTGCGCCTGGCCATCACCACGTCGGAACGCGGACAGCCGTGCATCGACGAATTGGAGATCTACGGCGCGGGCACGCAGAACCTTGCGCGGGCCTCCGCGGGCGCCAAGGCCAGCGCCTCGTCCAGCCTGGGCGGGTATGCCATCCACCGCATCGAACACTTGAATGACGGCCTGTATGGCAACGACCACAGCTGGATCTGCGGCGGCGAGACGGGCTGGGTCCAGATCGAGTTGCCCGCTCCCGCCACGGTGTCCAGCGTGATCATCTCGCGAGACCGGGATGGGCGACTCGACGACCGCCAGCCGACATCGTTCGACATCCAGGGGTCGCTGGATGGTCAGGCCTGGACGACGCTGAGGCGGGTCAGCTGCCTGGGGCGCAACGAGGTGCTGCGGGATTTCGCGCTGACCTTCGATACGCAGGCGATCCGCGCCGCGGTCAAGGCCATGGTCGCCCGGCACCCGGGGTTCGCCGTACCGGCCAGGTTCGAGGAGCAGTTGGCCGAGTATGAACGGCAGCTGCCTGCCGTGCTGGAGGGGCTGCACAACGATCCGCAGTCGGCGGCCTTCCCGGCGGCTCGCCAGCGCAGCGCCGAAATGCAGGCTTTCCAGCGGCGCGTCCTGCTGGCCAATCCGGACATCGCTTTCGATCGCATCCTGGCCATCAAACGCCACGCGGCGCCGCCGGCGCTGGTCAAAGCCGGCTACCACGACAACCTGGGACTCCCGGTCAACTACTGCGGCAGCTCCTGCGTCAACCCGGTCGGCTGGGACAACGAAATCGGGACCCTGTCGCTGCGGAGCGGCCAGTGGACAACCGTCTACCGGCCTGCCCAGCCGGCGATCGTCTCGGAAATCGACCTCCATTTCAACGCCGCGGCCATGCTCTTCGCCTCGGCCGGCACCCACGGGCGCTGGCAGGTGTTCGAGATCCGGACCGATGGCTCCGGCCTGCGCCAGGTGACACCGGGGGATTTCCCCGACATCGACAACTACGACCCCATGTACTTGCCCGACGGCCGGATCGTCTTCAACTCCTCGGCCTCTTTCGCCGGCGTCCCCTGTTTTGGCGGCACCGACTACGTCGCCAATCTGCACATCATGAACGCCGATGGCACCGGCATACGCCGCCTGACCTACGAGCAGGACAACGACTGGCACCCCACCATGCTCCCCAACGGGCGCGTGCTGTACCTGCGCTGGGAGTACACCGACACCGCCCACTACTTCTCGCGGATCCTGATGCACATGAATCCGGACGGCACGGGACAGACGGCGCTCTATGGCTCCAACTCCTATTGGCCGAACACGCTGTTCTTCCCCAAGCCGCTGCCGGGTTCGTCCTCGCGGTTCGCGGCCATCGTCTCCGGCCACCACGGCACCTGCCGGGCCGGCGAGCTGTTCCTCTTCGATGCGAACCGGGGGCGGGAGTCGACGGCAGGCGTGCTGCAACGGGTGGCGCCGGCATTGGCCACGCCGTCAACCGAGGGCCAGATCAAGGATTACCTCGTCGATCGAAGCTGGCCGAAGTTCCTCCATCCCTTTCCGGTCTCCGAGCAGGTGTTCCTGGTGTCCTGCCAGCCTTCGCCGGGCAGCACGTGGGGCATCTATCTCGCCGACACCTTCAACAACCTGACCCTCATCGCCGCCGACAGCGATTACGCCTTGTTCGAGCCGGTGCCGCTCAAGCCCCAGCCGCCGCCGCCGGTCATCCCCGACCGGATCGACCTCACGAAGACGCAGGCCGTGGTCGCCATCCAGAACATCCACGAAGGCCCCGGCCTGCGCCACGTGCCGCGGGGTGCGGTCAAGTCCCTGCGTATCTTCCAGTATGAGTACGCCTACCGCGATATGGGCGGACACTACCGGGTCGGCATGGAAGGCCCCTGGGATGTCCGGCGGCTGCTTGGCACCGTGCCGGTGTTCACGGACGGATCCGCCGCCTTCAGGATCCCGGCCAATACGCCCATCTCCATCCAACCCCTCGACGCCGAGGGCAAGGCCCTCCAGCTCATGCGTTCCTGGTTGGTCGGCATGCCCGGCGAACAGGTGAGCTGTGTCGGCTGCCACGAATCGCAGGACCAGACGCTGCTGCCGCAGAAGACCCTCGCCTCGATCCAGGGCCCGGTCGACATCACACCCTGGCATGGACCCCGGCGCGGGTTCTCGTTCCTGCGCGAGGTTCAGCCCGTCCTCAACCGCCATTGCGTTGCCTGTCATGACGGCAGGCAGGCGGGCAGGCCCGACTTCAAGAACCAGGCCACCGTCGGCCGCGACAGTCAGCTCTCCGGCTTCCCCCAATCCTACATGGCCCTGCACCCGTACGTCCGCCGCAACGGCCCCGAGGGCGACTACCACCTCCTGACGCCACTGGAGTTCCATGCCGACACGTCGGAACTCGTGCAACTGCTGCGCAAGGGGCACCACGGCGTGAAGCTCGAACCCGAGGCCTGGGACAGGCTCATCACCTGGATCGACCTCAACGTCCCCTGCCACGGCACGTGGAGCGAGACCCAGGCCATCCCCGGCAACTACGTCCAGCGGCGCAAGGAGATGAAGAAGACCTACGCCAGCGTCGAGGAGGATGTCGAAACCGTCGTGACGGGCGACAGGTATGACGATACGCCCGTCGTCTTGCCGCCGGCCGGCGGATCGGTTCCGCCCCGACCGGCGGTCCGCGACTGGCCCATGGCCGCCGGGGAGGCGGCCAGGCGCCAGGAGGCGCTCGGCCAAGCCACCACGCGGTACGAGCTCGGGAAGGCCCAAGCCCTCACGTTTGTCCGCATCCCGGCCGGCTCATTCGTGATGGGTTCACCCGACGGCCCTCCCGATGAACGCCCGATGGCCGCCGTCTCCATCGACAAGCCGTTCTGGATCTGCGCCACGGAAGTTTCGCTGGCCCAGTACCAAACCTTCAATCCTGCCCACCGGAACGGGTTCTATGACCAGCACTACAAGGATCAGGTCCGTCCCGGCTATGACATGGACAAGCCGGACCATCCCGTCATGCGCGTGTCGTGGCAGGAGGCCATGGCCTTCTGCGCCTGGCTCGGCGCCAGGTCCGGCCGCAAAGTCACGCTCCCCAGCGAGGCCCAGTGGGAGTACGCCTGCCGGGCCGGGGCGCAAACCGCGCTGAGCTTCGGAGACCTCCCGGCCGACTTCTCGCGCTTTGCCAATCTCGCCGACCGGCAGCTCAAGAAGATGGCCGTCATCGGCGTCGATCCCCAGCCCGTGGCCGACCCCAACCCGTACTGGGACTACCTGCCCAAGATCGCCACGGTCGATGATGGCAACATGCTGCTGGCACCCGTCGGCAGCTATCAGCCGAACGCGTGGAAGCTGCACGACATGCACGGCAATGTCGCCGAATGGTGCGTCGACAACTACCGGCCGTATCCCTACGCAGCCAACCGCGACGATGCCCGCGACGCCGGCCCCGAGGCACGCAAGGTGGTGCGGGGCGGCTCCTGGAATGATCGCCCCTACCGCGCCACCAGCTCATTCCGCCTCGATTTTCCGTGCTGGCAGAAGGTCTACAACGTCGGGTTTCGACCGGTGATCGTCGAGGAGTGAGTGCGGCTGCCGCCGTACGGGGGCATCGCGGCGGCGGCTACCGCAAGCGCTCCCCCGTTCCTCGTAGCCCCCGCGGTGACGCGGGGGACAGGCCGCTTGCCGATGCCGTCCGCCGCCTTACGGCGGCAGCTACTGGGAGGAGAGGGGGAAGCGCGCGCCTCCCCGTAGCCCCCGACGTGAGGAGGGGGACAGGGATCGCGAAGAGGCCCGTCCGCCGCCTTACGACGGCCCTGGCGGGCGCGGCTACGCGGGATGTCGGCCTGATCCCGTTAGCCCGTAGCCGCGGGCGCCAGCCCGTGGGCAGAGGATTCACCACGGAGACGGGGTCACGGAGACTCGCGCGTGCCGCCAGGCCGCCGTTCTCGAGCCTCGTTTTCCCGTCTTCTCCGTGCGTCCGTGGTTCAATCCCGGTCTCATCTCTCTTGCCATCGCCATGCTGCCGAACGAAAGACAAGACACATTGACCGACACGGGGCTGGTCTCCTCCGCGAAACGCTCAAGTCGCGGGGCAGTAACGGCGGGGACCGCCGTCTCCAGACCTGCGGTCGCCCGTGCGATCCGTCACCCCCGGAGCGGAACGCTTTGGCGTTCCGGCTTCTTGATGCTGTCCCTCAACCCGCCTCCCGGCTTGCCAAAGCAAGCCGCTCCGGGGAGCCGGGTGACGGGGGCGGACTGTGAGGCGCGGCGACAGCCACGGCAGAATCATTGTCAGCAGGATCATTTCTCCTGTGTCAGGCGCGCAGCGTACGTTCCACCAGAAAGCCCAAATGATTCTGCCGAGAATGGTTCTGTCTCACGTTGACCGTTGCAGGGACGGGCCGCTTGCCGGTGCCGTCCGCCGCGTTATCGCGGCAGGTACAGGGTGTCCCACTCCCTCCCCCCGTGGCGCCGGTATCCGACCGTCGCAGTCGGCGGATGGAGCAGCGCGTGCTCCTCAGCATCCTGCCTGATGACGCCAAGCAGCTCGCCACAAATGACCTGGCACCATCTTCCAGGTTTGATGGTGGCTTGTCGTTTCCCGATCGCCGTGCCATACTGAGGACCAGGCAGCCGACGCGTGGGCGGTACATGACAACTGCGGACCAACACGCCAGTTTCAGGCGAAGGGGTCATGAAAGCAGGCAACGCAAAGAAGCCGCCGAAGGATTTCGCGGCGACTGTTGGCCGGGACTGGATTCGTGCCCTGCTGTTCGACCTCAAGAAGAAAGGCAAGGCCGTGTGCACGGGCAAGGGCAGGACGGCGCGATGGCGCTTCGTCGGCGAATGAGTGTAGTACCGTGGATTGCGTGTATTATTGAGCGTAGCGGGGCGAACAATGCGGTAACCGCTGGCTTGTGCGGCGCGCGCGCGTTTCAGCATTTGGGTAAGGGGATTGGATGTCAACAGGATGCCAGCTTCAACATTTCACTTGGCACCGGTCCCACGTGGCGGGCGGATTTTGGCGCATGAAGGCGTGGGGCGGAGGGGTGGCGCTCCTGGCGGCTGCGGCTTTTGGAGCGCCGGGACCGTTGGCCGGGCCGCCCTCGCCGCCCGGGGCGCACCTCGCACGGGTCAGGGCGCTGGGCGATAACCAGTGGGTGAACCTGGGCGCGCCGGCGGCGGACCCGCGGTGGGGGCGGGCGCGCGGGCGCACGTGGGGAGCCAAGGCCTTCATGGCGGCGCCGGACCTGCGCGGCGCCTTCCTGCTGGGCGAGGGCGTCCACGCCTTCGTCAAGCCCGACGGCCACGTCATGGACGACCTCTGGTTCTACGATCTGAACGCGCATCGTTGGCTCTGCCTGTACCCTGGGCTGGACATCTCGAACTTCACCGCGCGCGTCAAGGGCAAGGAGCTGGCCATCGACAGCGCCGGGTCGTTGGTCGACCGGGACGGGCAGGCTCTGCCGGTGCACACCCTGGGCCACGCCTGGGGCTACCTGGCCTACGACTCCGACCGGCGAAAACTGGCCTTCCTCGGCAACGATGGCCTGGGCCGCTACTTCCTGGGCGGCGAGAAGGTAATGAATGAAGGGCTGGAGTTGCTGGAGGGACAGCTCCAGGGGAAGACCCTGCCGGCCTTCTCCCCGTGGTTCTATGACGTGGCCTCGGGCCGGTTCGAGCGCGCCCCGGCTGCCGGCTCGCCCGGCCGGACGCGCGACATGTTCCCCCAGCTTCACTACCTGCCCGGCCGCCGGCAGTTCATCGTCGCTGGCGCCAGCGGCGTGGCCTTCTTCGATCCCGCCGCCGGCCGCTGGAGCGAAGTCGAGCCCCGCGGCCCGACGCCCAGGGGCTACGACAGCTGCGGCTGCCTGGACAGCCGGCGCAACCGGATCTACCGGACCGATGGCGACGAGGGCGCGGGCCGGGGTCTCATGGCCTACGACATCGCCAGCAGCACCTGGATCGAGCTGAAGCCGGGCGGCCCCGCGCCGGCGCCGTCCAACACCAACGCGGCCTTCTGCGAGTACGACCCGGACCTGGACCTGGTGGTGCTGGTCTATTTCCGCGCCCCCACGCCGGGCATTCACGTTTACAACCCGCAGGAGAACACGTGGGCGAAGCCGCTTCCCCTGCCGACCGCCGGCCCGTCCTTCCGCTACGCCGCCAACACGTTCTATGACCACGAGCTGAACGCCTTCTTATGCCACGTCGCCGGCGACAGCGAAGACGACGGCGTCATCTGGGCCTACCGTTACAGGCCGCGCGATTGAGCCCGCGGCTGGACAGGCGCGGGCGATTTCGTCTTCCGGATACCATGGGCTGGTCGCGCGTACGCGGCATCCGCCAGGCGCCGAGGCCTGCCGCGTTTGTGTCCAGAGAATCCCGTCGCGCGTTGGCTCTCGCACACACTGTTGCGAGCTGGCCCTGATCACCTGCCGTGATCCCCCGGCGTCGCAGGCGAAGGGCACCGCCGGCGTGACGTCGCCATCGTCACCGCCTGGGTCCGGTCGGGATTTCGATCCCGACCTACGGCGCTACCCACCCCGTCCGCGCAAGCCTCGCCACGCCACGTGGGTCGGGATTCCAATCCCGACCACTCCCATGCCGCGCAACGGAAACCCGCACGCTCACCCTGCGCGATCTTGCGGGGAAGGAAGAGGAGCAGGACGACGCTCTCCTCTTTCTCCAGCGGGGAACCGCGAGAGAACGGCGACCGGGCCGGGCGTTGCCGGCACGGTCGCCGTTCTCGAGCCTCGTTTTCCTGTCTTCTCCGTGCGTCCGTGTATCCGTGGTTCAATCCCGGGTCTTGTCTCTTGTGGGAGAGTGAGAGTGCGGGCAGTAGGGCGAGGTTGCGGGCATACGGCCGGCGTGGTGCGATGGTGCGAAGGCCACGCCCTGGCGGGCGCGGCTACGAGGGGCGCCGGCTGACTGGCTTGTGGGGATTCACCACGGGGACAGGGTCAGCAGGCGGTGGCCGGGGTTGTCGGGGTGGAACTGCACGCGCCCTTCCGTCACGCCGGGACTCAGGGGCGGGCAGGTGGCGATCCGTAGCGCGTGGAGGCTGGTAGTATAGAATTCATTATCCACAAGGCCCTTGCGCCAGGACAGGTTGCCAGCAACTCTCAGCACGGCGCCGAATGGGCAGAGTCGATCAGCAGGCTCGTAGCGCCTGCTGTACTTCTCC
>CAYOBW010000111.1:0-22273 GCA_964402115.1 uncultured Victivallales bacterium | reverse complement strand
TCAACCTGCCCAACCTCCTGAGCGCGGGACGCATCCTGGCCCTGCCCGGGCTCTACTACCTGGCTTGGACGCACCAGCCGCGCGCCTTCCTCTGGCTGTTCGTCGCCGCGCTGTTGACGGATGCGATCGACGGCCCGCTGGCCCGGCGGATGAAAGTCGAAGGGCCCTTCGGGGCGCGCCTGGACAGCCTGGGCGACATGGGCATCTACGTCAGCCTGCCGGTCTGCGCCTGGTGGCTGTGGGAGTCCATCCTGCGCCGGGAAGCCGTTTTCGTCGTGCCCCTGATCCTGAGCTACTTCGTCCCCTTGATCGTGGGCTACCTGAAGTTCGGGCGGCTGCCCTGCCATCACACGTGGTTGGCCAAGCTCTCTGCCGTCCTGCTGGGGGGCGCCGTGATCCTGCTGTTCGCGGAGGTGACCCCCTGGCCGTTCCGCGTGTTTGCCGCGCTGCCGGTGGTGGGCGCCCTCGAGGAGCTGGCCATCACGTTCACGCTGCCGGTGTGGCAGGCGAACGTGCCGACGCTCTGGCAGGCCCGCCGCATCCGGGCGGCGCAGCGGCAGGCGCCGAGCCCCAAGCCCTGACGCCCGCGGCCGGCCAGCCTGTGCGTCAAGCCTTCCCGGTCAGCGCCCGCCGCGCCTGCTGGTAGAGGCGGGCGCGCTCGCGCTGGATCATTTGCTCGATGTCCGCGTCCGTGTAGCGCATGTGCTCCACCAGGGCCTTGATGACGCGCCGCTCGTTCGCGGCGACATCGCCGTCCGCCAGGCACATGACAATCAGCGTCTGCAGGAACGCCGCGTTCTGCGGCGTGGCGCCGGTGGCCAGGGCGGTGACCGCGCCCTCGGCCTGCACCTGCCCGACCAGCTGCTGCAGCCGTTCCGCCGTAACGCCGCGCCGCGCCGCCATGCGCGTCAGCGCCGCCTGTTCGCGGGCATCGATCGTGCCGTCCGCCAGCATCACGGCCGCCGCGGCCTGCAACAGGCGCTCCGCGTCCGCCTGCGCGAAGGGCGTCAGCTCGCCGGGCGGGAGCGGGCTGTCCGTCGGCGGCAGGCCGGATGGCGCCGGCGGGCGCGCCGGCAACGCGGACTGCCGATGGGGTTGGATGGCGCTCAGCACCCAGCCGGTGGAGCCGTCGTTCTGTACGGCGCCGCAGTACGCGCAGGCGCCGTCCGTCGTCGGCGTCTCGGGCGCGCCGCAGCCCGGGCAGTGGGCGCTGGAGAGCGCGTGTGCCGCGACCGACGTCACGCCGGCCCGGCGCACCAGCACGAAATCCTGCGAGAAGGGACGGCATTGTTCGCGCGCCGGGGGCATCAGCGCGGGCAGGGCCGCTGTCTCGCGCCGGCCGGACCACCGGATGTGGACGAAGAGACGGTCCAGCCCGTCGGCGTTCGCGGCGGCCTCCACCGCGGTCAGTTCCACGCTGCCCACCGCGGCGTCGGCGTGGAACCCGTGCTGCCCGTCGGGCTGCGGCTGGAAGACGGCGGCGTGCTCCTTCAGAAACGCCGGCAGGGACACCTTGCGCAGGTACCGGTCGGCAGCGAAGCACTCCGCCGCCCGCAGCCGCCAGAAGATGACCGACGCGCGGTCCTCGATATGCTGCGTGTTGAAGGCCGGGTCGCGGCGGCGCAGCTCGTCGAGCCCCGGCACGAGCCAGCTCCCGTGCGGCTGCCAGGCTTCGGCCTGGGAAATCTCGGCCAGCACCCAGTCGTACTCGCCCGAGTTGATGACGGCCTGGCAGGAGGGGCACTGCACGGCGTCCGCGACGGCAAGGGGGGCGCCACAGTTGGGGCAGAAGCCCTCCAGTAGCCCGGGCCGGGCGAGCGTCCGCGCGCCGGGGCGGCGCAGAAACGACCAGACCTCGGTGAAGCGCGCCGGCTCCGGCGCGCCCGCCACGCGCCGGCCGCTGCGCAGGTCCGCCGTCGTATCCACGGCCGTGGCCGTGATGGCGACGTGCAGGGTGTCGAAGTGCGCGTCCGCATGCACGCCCGCCACCCGCGCCGTCTCGACGACGACCTGCTCCATGACGTTGCGGATGAGCAGCTGCTGCTGCATGGCGAGCTGCAGCTGGAAGCGCTCGAAAACGCCGTCGGACACGAATCGCCGCGCCGGGGTCATGTCCTGGTTGCTCCAGGCCTGCTGGATCACCGGAAAAGCCTCCCGGCAGCGCTGGAGGAACGCGGTCTCGTCGAAGCCGGGGTCGCGTTGCCGGATCCGCGCCACGCCCTCGGCCAGGGCGTTCCCGGCCTGGGCCTGCACGCCGCGGCGGATGGTCTGGCCGACGTACGCCGAGCGTCCGAACCGCCCGCTCTTGATGGCGAAGACGATCACGAGGATGAGGACGGGCACGCCGATGACGGGGTGTTCGAAGACGAGGTAGATCAGCAAGCCGATCGGCAGGCCGCCATCGTCCGAGCCGCCCCCGCCGAAATCCCCGCCGCCGCTGAACCCCTCGCCGCCGCCCGCCCGCGCCAGGGCGCTGGCGGGCGCCAGCAGGGTCAGCAGGACCGGCAGGACCGACAGCAGGCCGGCCGCCGCGCGGCGCAGCCCGGTCGCGCGTGCAGACAGGCCTGACAGGATCGTCATCGGCATGGTTTCCTAATGTGGGCTTCGCCCACAACCCTCACCCCGTCCCTCTCCCAGCGGGAGAGGGCGTAAATATCTTGTTCTTCTGCGCCGATCCCGGCGGTTAAGGCACAGTATTCGTCAATCTGCGGTTCGCACGGAGTTCAGGTTCATGAACAGCTTGTTCCTTAGAATAGCAGTTCTGAACCTATTAAGGCACCAAAGTCAGCGCCGCCGACGCGGAGCGCGGGCGTCGTTCCGCCTTCGGTTTCGGGCTGGCGGCGGCGACCGCGATCTGCGCGCAGAAACGGGCGCCTGCCGCCAGGTTCGCGCCGCACTTCACGCAGGCCGCCTGCTGCGGGGCGCCGCACGCCGGACAGAACTTCGCGCCGGCCGGCACCGCGGCCTGGCACTTCACGCACGCGCCCGCCGGCGCCGCCACAGCCGCCGTGGCGCCGCAGCCGGGGCAGAACTTCGCCCCCGCGGCCACTGGCTGGCTGCACTTCGGGCAGGCCGTGGCCGCTGCCGGCGCGCCGGCGCCCGCGTCCTGGTGCAGCACGGAGCCGAGGCCGCCCGCCAGCTGCCCTCCCACCAGCATGCCCATCATGTTGCCCGCGCCGCCCGGGTTCTGCGCCGCGTCGCGCATGGCGTTGGCGGCCTGGTACTGGGCGTAGCGGTTCAAGTTGCCCAGCGCGCCCATGGAGGAGCGCTCGTCGATCGCCTTCTGCACCTCGTCCGGGACGCTGATGTTCTCGACCGTGAACGAGAGCAGCTCGAGGCCCAGCCCGGCGAAGGCCGCGGCGAGCTTGGCCTTCAGCGCCGCGCTCAGCTCGTCGTACTGCGACAGCAGCTCCAGCGTGGGGATGCGCGCCTCGCCCAGCGCGTCGGAGAGGCCCGAGACGATGACGGTGCGCAGCTGCCCCTCCATGTCCTCCAGCGTGAACACCTGGCGCGCGCCGACGAAGCGGGAGAGGAGATCCGGGGCTTCCCCGACCTTGAAGGCGTAGTTGCCCCGCGCCCGCAGGCGGATCATGCCAAAGTCCGGGTCGCGCATCAGCACGGGCGAGGGCGTGCCCCACTTGCGGTCCAGCAGCTCGGTGGCGTTGACGAAGTAGACCTCGGCCTTGAACGGCGAGTGGAAGCCGTATTTCCAGCCCAGCAGCGTGGCCAGGATCGGCAGGTTCTGCGTCTCGAGGGTGTGTGTGCCCGGTGTGAAGGTATCGGCCAGGCGGCCCTCGTTGACGAATACGGCGCGCTGGCCGGGGCGCACGATGAGCTTGGCCCCGTTCTTGATTTCGCGCTCGAAGCGCTCGAAGCGCTGGACGAGCACGGAGCCGCTCTGCTCCGGCCACTCGATGATGTCGATCAGTTCCTGACGCAGCCTGTCGATGATGCCCATGTGCGCTTCCTCCGCGCGTGGCTTCCCGCCGTACCGCACCGCGACACGCCGGCGGACGGCAGGGTTGGCCCCGCATGCCCCGTACGCTACACCCGGTGCGCCTGCCCATGCAAGGCTTTGGCGTGCCGAACGCCGAAACGCCTTGCGACCGCTCCGGGTCTGCCCTAGATTCGTCGGCATGCTTCGCGGGACGTGGAGTCGTCGGCAGTGGCTGCGGCTGGCCTTCTATGGCGCGCCGGCGCTGGCCCTTGTCGACGGCGGCGCGCTCGAGCCGCGCTGGCTGGCCGTGCGGCGGCTGCGGCTGGGTCCGGCCCCGTGGCGCCGGCTGGTGCACTTCTCCGACCTGCACTTCAAGGGTGACACGGCGTGGCTCGACCGCGTGCTCGCCGCGGTGGCGGGCGCGGGGGCCGAGCTCGCCTGCTTCACGGGCGATCTCGTCGAAGACCTCCGGCACCTGCCGCCCCTGCTGGAGCGCCTGGCCCGGTTGCCGTTGCCGCTCTACGGCGTGCCCGGCAACCACGAGCACTGGCACGGCGTGCCGGCCCCGGTTGTGCGGGAGGCGTTTCGCGCGACGGGCGGAGACTGGCTGGAGGGCGGCGAGGTTCCGGCCCTCGGCGGCGCGCTGCGCCTCGTCGCCCACGGCGGGCAGCAGGCGCAGCTGGAGCGCGAGGCGGCCGACTTCGCCCTGCCGGGACGGCTGCCCGCGAACGTGGTCAGTCCGCCGTCCCAACCGACCCCGCCGCCCACCCCGCCGCGCCAAACCCCGCCGGCCGCCGGCCGTGTGCCCACCGTCGTGCTGGGGCATTACCCGCTGTGGCTGGCCCGGCGCGCCGGGCCGCCGGCCGACCTCCTGCTGGCCGGCCACTCTCACGGCGGGCAAATCCGCATCCCGTTCGTGGGGGCGCCGGTCGTGCCGTTCGGCGTGGGTCCCTACGTGCGAGGACTTTACGCGACACCTGCCGGTCCCCTGAACGTCAGCGCCGGCATCGGCACCTTCTTCCTCCCCATGCGTTTCGCCTGCCGCCCGGAAATCACGGTGGTGGACCTCGCCGGGGGGTGAGCGGTCAGAAGGCATGGATTCCGGGGGGGGCTACCGGCCCGAGCGCCATCCTGCGAATGGCTGGGGCGCATCTGCGTTTGATTGACCCTGGAAGGGCGTCTAGGCTGTTAGGCTGTGGGCTGTTAGGCTGTAGGCAGGCGATCCATCGTACTCGTCCTCAGTGAGCACAGCGAACGGTCGTCGTCCTCGAAGAGACAAACGAGGGAATCGAGGACGAGGACGAGGACGATGGGAAATCGAAGGCTGGACAAATACACGTCGCCGACCATCGGGTGGGTTACGGCTCGCAAGCTCGCCGAACCTCGAGACTGGCGTTGCGCCGACCGGTGGGGCGAGCGCAAGTCAATAGATCACAGATGCGCCCGAATGGCTGGCGCGGCCCAAACGGACCTTGCTTCGACCGGTTGGCAGGTGTATACTCCCCAAAAGTGGCCATGAGAAAAAATGGCCATCCTTGCACACGTGCAATCGGGACGGGAGAGCGCCGATGAAGATGTTCAGACTGTTCGTGCCGACGATGTGGATTGTCCTGCTGAGTCTTGGCGGCGGCGCGCAGGCGGCTCCCAGGACGTGGGACATCGCGACCGGCGACGGCGCAACCATCACCGACGGCGCCGGCAACTGGAGCACCGGCGGCGCCAACTGGAACACCGGCGCGGGCGATACCACGTGGGCGGCCGGCGACACGGCCACCATCGGCGGCGGGACGCTGGGCGCCTTCGGTACGATCACGCTCACCACCGCCATCACGGCCGGGGGTATCACGTTCAACGCCCCGAATGGGGGCGGCAACTACACCGTCAACGGCGCCAATACGCTGACCATGGCCAACGGCTCCACCATCACCCTCAACGCGCCGGGCACCTCGACAATCGCCGCGACCATGATCGTGGCCGGTGGCGGCAACACCATGACCGTCAACGGCACGGGCGACCTCACCCTCGGCGGCCAGGTGGGTAACGGCACACAGTATCAGGTCATCATGAACGGCACGGGCACGCTGACCTTGGGCGACAACGTTACCGTGGTCGATAACAACAACATGGGTCTCACCGCCAACAGCGGAACGGTGATCTTCAACAAGCCCAACAGCGGCTCCGGCCATGCCGTGGGCGCCAACATGACGATTGCCGGCGCTACCGTGAAGCTCGCCGGCAGCGGCGGCGACCAGATCTACAACGGCATGAGCATGGTGGTGAACAGCGGTACGTTCGACTTCAACGGGCTGAGCGAGACCGTCAACAACCTCACGGGGACCGGCGGCACGGTCGTTAACAACGGCGCCGGGACGAGCACGTTCACCGTCAGCAACGGCAGCGGCACGTTCGCCGGCACGATCGTCAACGGCGGGGGCGGGGGGATCATGGCCTTCGCCAAGGGCGGCGGCGGCACGCTGATCCTGACGGGCGCCAACGCCTACAGCGGCACGACCGGCGTTACGGGCGGCATTCTCCAGATCGGCAACGGGGGCACGGCGGGCGCGATCGGCACGGGCACGATCAACCTCGGCGGCGCCCTGCACTTCAACCGCACGGACGCGGTCACGCTGAACAACAAGATCTCCAACGGCTCCGTCGTGGTCAACTCCGGCACCCTGACGCTGGCGGGCGCGGACGACAACAACAGCGCGGTGGCCACCGTGCGCAGCGGGGCGACCCTGATTCTCGGCAAGACCAGCAGCGGCGGGGTCCACTCCCTGGGAGCCGGCGGCACCGGCCTGACGATCGACAGCGGCGCCCTGGTCAAACTGGGCGGCTCGGGCAACGACCAGATCTACACGCAGCTGGACGTCGTGAACAACGGCACGTTCGACATGGGGGGCTTCAGCGAGGGCTTCGACGGCATCGGCGGCACGGGCAACATCATCAACAGCGGCGCGGGGCCGAACACGCTGACGGTGGGCGAGAACAACGCCGCGGGATCCGTCAGCGGCACGATCGGCGGCAACACGAGTCTGACCAAGGCCGGTTCGGGCACGCTCACCCTCAGCGGCGCCAACACCTACAGCGGCGGAGCGACGCTGGTGACGGGTGGCACGCTGATGCTCTCGGGCGGCCCCGATCGCCTCCCCGTCAGCAGTTCGGTGCAGCTCTACACCGGCACGACGTTCGACCTCAACGGCTGCAGCCAGACGATCCGCTGGCTGACCGACAACGGCAATGTCATCAACTCCGGCGGCACGCAAAGCGTGCTGACGCTGAACCTGCAGGACTCCGGCACCAGGACCCTGGGCGGCAGCATCAGCGGCAATGTCCGGGTGGTGGTCAAGGACGCCATCACGAAGAACACCGACGTGCAGCAGTTAAGCGTGGCCAGCACCTTCACGGGCGGCCTGGTCATCGACAACGGCCAGGTGCGGGCCGCCGCCGAGAGCTACCTCGGCGCCGTGCCGGGCGCCTTCGACGCGCAGAACGTCACGCTGAAGAACGGCGGCGTGCTGCAGAACAACAACACGTACCTGGTCCTCAACGCCAACCGCGGCATCTTCCTGGAAGCCGGCGACGGCGTGTTCTTCTGCGGCTGGGGCAAGGACATCACCGCGAGCGGCGCCATTTCCGGGCCGGGGCGCGTCGTGAAGAGCGACGGCGGCATCCTGATCCTGCCCGTGGCCAACACCTTCACGGGGGACACCGTCTTCCGCAATCCCGGTGTCGGAACCGGCACGATCCGGCTCGACCACGCGCAGGCGCTGCAGTACAGCACCTTCGACGCGACCGGCATCGGCGGTAACGGCACGCTCAACCTCAACGGCCAGAACGCCATCCTTGGCGGCTTGAAGGGGGCGGGAGCGGCGCTCAACAACTTCACCGGCGCGGTTTCCGTCGGCAACAACAACCAGGACGTGGCGTTTACGGGAGCGCTGGCCGGATCCGGTTCGCTCACCAAGATCGGCACCGGCACGCAGACCCTGGCTGGCGGCGGCATCACGTATACGGGCGTGACGACGCTGGACGCCGGGCGTCTGATTCTCTCCAATACCACGGCCTTCGTCGCGAACACGGCCCCCGCGCACACGATCACCGTCAACAACGGGCGGACGCTGGAAGCCGCCGTGACCACCGGCAATACCTGGGACCTGGGTTCCACCGCCGGCGTGACCATCAACGGTACCGGTACGCTGCTGAAGAGCGGCGCGGGCGAGCTGCAGTTCGGCCGGAGCGGGAAGACGGTCTATATTTCTCTCTCGGCCGGCAGCCTCATCGACGTCCAGGCCGGCACGCTGCGCAACGAGTACGGGGCCGGCAACTGGAGCGCGAACCAGGCGGCGCTGAACATCGCCGCCGGGGCGACGGTGAAGCTGTGGGACAGCGCCATTACGGTGGACGCGCTGACCGGTGCGGGGACGATCTCGAAGGGGCAGGGCAGTGCACACACGCTGACCCTCGGCGTCGCGGGCGGGACGGGGACTTTCTCGGGCTACATCCACAACGGCGACGGCGGCACGCTCAGCCTGACGAAAACCGGCGTCGGCACGCAAACCCTGGCCGGTACGGTGGCCAACACCTTCACCGGGCTGACGACGGTCAACGGCGGCGAACTCGACCTCGACAAGACCGCGGGCGTGGACGCCATCGGCGCGGCCGGCTTCACGCTGACCAGCGGCAAGGTGAAGCTGCTGGCAAACCAGCAGATCGGCGACGGCGCCTTCCCGACGGTCAACGGCGGCACGCTGGACTTGAACGGCTGCAGCGAGACGGTGCGCGCCATTTCGGGCAGCGGCGGTAGCGTGGGCAACACGGGCGGCAGCCAGGGGCTGCTGACGCTGAACCTGCTCAACAGCGGCGGGCGCACGTTCTCGGGGTCGGTGGACGGCAATGTGCGGCTGGCCGTGCAGGCCTCCACGACCAAGAATGCCGACGTGCTGACGCTTGCGGGCGTCAACACCTTCACGGGCGGGCTGCTGATCGACAACGGCCATGTCCGCGTCACGGCGGACAGCGGGCTCGGCGCCGTGCCCGGCGCGCTCGACGCGGCGAACGTCACCCTGCAGAACGGCGGCGTGCTGCAGAACAACAACTCCTCGCCTGTGCTCGACGCCAACCGTGGCATCTACCTCGGCAACGGCAACGGCGTGCTTTATGCCGGCTGGGCCCCCGCCCAAACGCTCACGATCAACGGCCCGTTCTCGGGCCCCGGCAATCTCGAGAAACGGGACGGCGGGGCCCTGATCCTCGGCGGCGCCAGCACCTACGCCGGCAGCACGCTGATCACGGACGGCTCGATCAAGCTGGCCGGCGGCGACGACCGCCTGCCCGTGACCACGACAGTGCAGATCTACGGCGGGAAAATCCTGGACCTCAACGGCTTCAACCAGACCATTCGCTGGGTGTCGGACTCCGGCATCGTGACCAATACGGCGCCGGGAACCAGCACGCTGACGATGAACCTGCTCAGCTCCGGGAACCGGACGCAGGGCAGCGCCTTCAACGGCCGGCTGCGCATCGCCGTGCAGAACTCCAACTCCAAGGCGGGCGGCGGAACCGATCTGATGACCTTCAACGTGGCGAACAGCTACACGGGTGGCACGTTGATCGACAACGGGCAGATCCGCGCCGCCAATGACGCCTACCTGGGCGCGGTGCCGGCGGTCTTCGACGCCGCCAACATCACCCTGCAGAACGGCGGCGTGCTGCAGAACAACGAGGCGTTCCTCGACTTGAATGCCAACCGCGGGCTGGTGCTCGGCGGCGGCGACGGCGTCTTCTTCTGCGGCTGGGGCCTGGACATTGCCCTCAACGGCGCCGTCTCCGGCGCGGGGCGGCTGATGAAGAGCGACGGCGGCTGGCTGCGGTTGAACACGGCCAACACGTTCTCGGGCGACACGGTGTTCAGCACGGTCAATGGCGCGGGCCCCGGCGGCATCGTGCTGAACCATGCGCTGGCGCTGCAGAACAGCACCTTCGACGCGACGGGCATCGGCGGGAACGGCACGCTCAACCTCAACAACCTGTCCGCCACGCTCGGCGGGCTCAAGGGCGCGGGCGCGGCCATCAACAACTTCACCGGCGCCGTTTCGCTGGGCAACAACAACCAGGACGTGACCTACACGGGTACGCTCAGCGGCTCCGGCTCGCTTACGAAGATTGGCACAGGCACGCAGGTGCTCTCCGGCGGTAGCATCAACTTCACGGGCAATACGACGGTCAACGCGGGGTGCCTGGTGTTCTCCAACTGCACCTCCTACGCCAACGGCGGCTCGCCGGCGGACCTCAGCATCGGCAGCAGCGGCGTGCTGGATTTCAACGTCAGCGGCACGCACGTCATTGGCTCGACGGCGACGACCGCGATCAGCGGCACGGGCATCCTGCGCAAGAGCGGCGTGGGGTTGCTGGCGCTGGACGAGCAGGGCAACAACAGCTACGTCGTGGTCATGGGCATGACCGGCGGCACGATCGACATCCAGGGCGGCGCGATCCGCAACGGCGGCTGGGCCGGGCAGAATTGGACGGGCAACAAGGCTGCGCTGAACATCGCCGCCGGTGCGACGTTCGACATCTGGGATGGCAACGATGCCCGCGTGGACGCGCTGACTGGCGCCGGCACGGTGGCCAAGAACCAGGGCGGCGGCGCCACCCGCACGCTGACCGTCGGCGTGAACGACGGCTCCGGCACGTTCAGCGGCGTGCTCCAGAACGCGCAGACGTACCTGGCGCTGGCGAAGAGCGGCGCGGGCACGCAGGTCCTGGCCGGCACGGCCGCCAACACGCATGCGGGCTGGACGACGGTGAATGCCGGCGAGTTGCACCTGAACAAGACGCCGGGCGTGGATGCCGTCGGCGTGGGCGGCCTGAGCGTCGTGGGCGGCACGGCCAAGTTGCTCGCGGCGGACCAGATCAGCGACAGCGCCGCGCTGGCGCTGAACGGCGGCACGTTCGACCTGAACGGCTGCAACGAAACCGTCAAGCTGCTCCAGGGCAACAGCGGCGCCGTGATCAACAGCGGCGGCGGCACGGCGGTGCTGACGGCGAACCTGGCCAACTCTGGCACCCAGACCTGCAACGGCCAGGTGAACGGCAGCGTCCGGCTGGTGGTCGCCAATGCGACCACGAAGAACACGGACGTCCAGGTGCTGGGCGGCGCCAACACCTTCACGGGCGGGCTGGTGATCGACAATGGCCAGGTGCGGGTCGCCACCGAAACCCCGCTCGGCGGGTTGCCGGCGATCCCGGAGCCGGCGCATATCACGCTGAAGAACAGCGGCGTGCTGCAGAACTTCGACTCCTACCTGACCATCAGCGTCAACCGCGGCATCTTCCTGGAGGCCAACGATGGCGTGTTCTACACGGGCTGGAACAAGGATATCACCGTCAACAGCGCCATTTCCGGGCCGGGCCGCCTGGTGAAGAGCGACGGCGGCAGGTTGCTTCTGGCCGGGGCGAACACGTTTACCGGCGACACCGTATTCCGCACCCCCGGCGTCGGCACGATCCGGCTCGACCATGCCCTGGCCCTGCAGAACAGCACCTTCGATGCGACGGGCATCGGCGGGAACGGCATACTGGACCTCAATGGTCTGAGCGCCACGCTCGGGGGCTTGAAGGGGGCGGGGGCGACCATCAACAACTTCACCGGCGCGGTCTCGGTGGGCAACAACAACCAGGACGTGGCGTTCACCGGTACACTCACCGGGGCCGGTTCGCTCGCGAAGATCGGCACGGGGACGCAGACCCTCTCCGGCGGCAACATCAACTACACGGGCGCGACCACGGTCAACGACGGCAAGCTGGTGTTGACCAACACGACCAACCTGGCCCGCGGCACGCTGGCCCAGACCTTCACCGTCAACAGCGGCCGGACGCTCGAAATCGCCCTGGGCAGCACGTGGAACGTCGGCACGCCCGCCGGCGTGACCTTCAACGGCGCCGGAACGATCCTCAAGTCCGGCACCGGCGAGCTGCAACTGGGGCGCAACGGCATGCCCGTTTACGTTTCGCTCGCGGCCGGCAGCCTTGTTGACGTGCAGGCCGGCACGCTCCGCAACGAGTACATGGCCGGCAACTGGAGCGCCAACCAGGCGTCGCTGAACATCGCCGGCGGGGCAACGGTGAAGCTGTGGGACAGCGCCATCACGGTGGACGCGCTGACCGGCGCGGGCACGATCTCCAAGGGGCAGAACAACACGCACGCGCTGACCCTCGGCGTGGCGGGCGGGACGGGCGCCTTCTCGGGTAACATCCACACGGCCGACAGCGGCGCCATCAACCTGGTCAAGACCGGCGCGGGCAACCAGACCCTCAGCGGCGTCCTCAGCCACGGCGGTACGACGTCCGCGAATCAGGGCATCCTGACGCTGGCCGGCACGCTGGCCAACACCATGACCGGGATGACGACGGCCAACGCCAGCGGCGAGCTCGACCTCAACAAGACGGCCGGCGTGAACGCCATCGGCCCGGGCGGCCTCACGCTCGCCGGCGGCACCGTGAAGCTGCTGGCGCACGAGCAGCTCGACAATGCCGCCGCGCTCACCATCAACAGCGGCTCGTTCGACCTGAACGGCTGCGAGGAAACCATCCGCTACCTGCAGGGCACGGGCGGCAGCGTGATCAACTCCGGCGCGACGACGGGCACGCTGCGGTTGAACCTGCTCAATTCCGGCGACCGGACGCTGGGCGCGGCGATCTCCGGCGATGTGCGCCTGGCCGTCCTGAACACAACGACGAAGAACGGCGATGTGCTGACGTTGAACACCGTCAACACCTTCAGCGGCGGCCTGCTCGTGGACAATGGCCAGGCGCGTGTTGCCAGCGACAACTATCTCGGCGCGGTGCCCGGCGCGTTCGACGCCGACAACATCGTGCTGCGGAACAGCGGGATTCTTCAGAACAACGACTCCTTCCTGACCATCAACGCCAACCGCGGCATCCTTCTTGAGAGCGGCGATGGCGTGTTCTATGCCGGCTGGGGCAAGGACATTACTGTGAACAGCGCCATCTCAGGGACGGGGCGTCTGGTCAAGAGCGACGGCGGCCAACTCATTCTGACGGTGGCCAGCACTTTCACCGGCGACACGGTCTTCCGCAATCCCGGTGTCGGAACCGGCACGATCCGGCTCGACCACGCGCTGGCGCTCCAGAACAGCACCTTCGACGCAACCGGCATCGCGGCCAACGGCACGCTGAACCTCAACGGCCAGAACGCGGTGCTGGGCGGCCTGAAGGGCGCCGGCGCGACGATCCAGAACCTGACGGGGCAGCTCTCGGTCGGTAACAACAACCAGAGCACCACCTACACGGGCGCCCTGACGGGCACGGGCGGTTTCCGGAAGACGGGCACGGGCACGCTCACCCTCGCGCTGAATCCCGGCTACAACGGCACGACGACCGTGGACGGCGGCACGCTGCTGGTCAACGGCAACCACACGACGGGGGCGGCCTACACCGTGAACGCGGGCACGCTGGGTGGCAACGGCACGCTCGGCAGCGCCGTGCACGTGGGCCCCGCGGGCACGCTCGCGCCGGCCGGCACGAACACCGTGGCCCAGTGGCGCTTGAACGGCAACGTGGAGTTTAACGAGGGCGCGACGCTGGCGGTGGATCTGCAAGGCTACGCGCCCGGAACGGAGTACGATCAGATCGTGAACGCCGGCGCGGGCGAGCTTCGGCTGAACAACGCCACGCTCGTCGTCTCGGTGCCGGACGGCTTCAAGCCGCCGACGGACACGAGTTTCACCATCTGCACGGGGTTCGCCAATCGCACGGGCCAGTTCAAGAACAAGCCCGAAGGCGGCGAGATCCTGGCCGGCGGCAAGTCGTACGCCATCCACTACGGGCCGGGATCGGCCGTGACGTTGACTGTGCGCGACATTTCGTTCGGCACACAGTTCATCATGCGGTGAGCCCAGGAAAACGGGAACGCAGCACCTTTGCCCCGTTCTGCGGGAGTACTCGGCTGGAACTGCCCAATTGGTTCCTTCCATGCGTCAGCGGCTCGCGAGGACGCTCGCCCCCCGCTTTCGTTGCCTCACCTCCGGCTTGACCAAACACCATGGGAGGGCGAGCGTCCTCGCGAGCCGGGCGCGCTGCGGGTGCGCAGGCAGCGCGAGGAACGCCGGCGACCGCCTGGGCGCGGATTCGGCCCGCGCGTTTCCCGTTGACAATCTCAAACGGACATTTTAATTTGTCATTTGAACTGGTGTGTCGGTTCAGGGAGAGGCCATGACCACGAAGCGCGCTGACGGGCTGGAAACGAGGAGAAGGCTGCTCGATGCCGCGAGCGTGCTTTTCGCGGAGCAGGGCCTGCGCGAGACGAAGACGGCCGACATCTGCCGGGCGGCGCGGGCGAACATCGCCGCCGTGAACTACCACTTCGGGGGCAAGGAGCAGCTCTATGTCGCCGCCTGGCGGCACGCGTTCGAGCGCAGCATCGTTGCCTATCCGCCGGATGGGGGGGTCTCTCCCGGCGCTCCGGCCGCGGACCGCCTGAGGGGGCACATTCTGGCTGCCGTGAACCGCTTCATGGATCCGCTGAGCCGGGACCTGGACATGGCCCACCGGGAGCTGTCCAACCCGACGGGGCTGCTGGCCGAAGTCATGCACCGCTCCATCGAGCCGCTGCGACAGATGCATCTCGCCATTGTCCGCGAACTCCTCGGCCGGTCTGCCGCCGAGCAGGATGTGCAGCTCTGCGCCATGAGCATCCACGCCCAGTGCTTCGCCGTGCTGATGCACGAGCGGCGCCAGCGCCTCGCCCCACGGGGGATCCCCCGGCAGGGTCCGCCGCCGCTGAACGTCGGGGGGCCGGTCCTCGCGGCGCATATCGCCCGCTTCAGCCTCGCGGGGATTCGCGAGGTGCGCGGCGGCACAAGCCCCGCCGGACGAAAGGGCGGGGGCAGGGCCCCGAAGGGCGGCTCGCGATGAGGGAATCCGGCGCGCGCGGTACGCTGGGGGGCCTGGGTCTGCTCGTGCTCGGCTCGCTGCTGTCCGGAGGGTGCCTGACGGCGGGGCCGGACTACGAGCGGCCTCTCAGCCGCGCGCCGGCGCACTGGAGCGCCGGCGTGGACGGCGCGGTCGCGGCCGGGAAACTGGACCCGGCCGCGCTGAGCCGGTGGTGGGGCGTCTTCGGCGACCCGGTCCTGTCCGATTTCGTGTCGCTTGCCCGCCGCAATAACCTGGACGTGAAACAGGCCGAGGCGCGGCTGCGCAAGGCGCGCGCGCAACGCCTGCTGGCGCAGGCGGAGCGCCTGCCGACGGTAGCGGCGGACGCTTCCGCGCGGCGGTCCCGCGGCAGCGAGCGGACCGGCTCCGGCGCAGCGGCCACGTCGTATGCCAGCGGCTTCGATGCCAGCTGGGAGCTGGACCTCTTCGGCGCCAAACGGCGGGCGGCGGAGTCGGCGGAGGCCTCCCTGCAGGCCTCGCAGGAAGCCCTGTCCGACGTGCTGGTCTCGCTCCTGGCGGAGGTCGCGCTGAACTATGTCCAGTATCGCTCGTGCCAGGTGCGCCTGGGGATCCTGGGCGCCAACCTCGCCGCGCAGACGGAAACGTACGAAATCACCTGCTGGCGACACCAGGCGAACCTCGTGACGCAGTTGGACGTGGACCAGGCGCGGGTGATCCTGGAGCAGACGCGGGCGGAAATTCCCGTCTTCCGCAGCGAGCTGGACCAGGCCGAACACCAGCTGGCCACGTTGCTCGGCCAGGCGCCGGGGAGCTTGAAAGCCCGGCTGGCCGCCGGTCCGCCGGCCGTGCCGGTCGCGGTCGCGGCCCTCGCGGTCGGCGTGCCCGCCGACGTGCTGCGGCAGCGGCCCGACGTGCGGGGCGCGGAGCGCAAGCTGGCGGCCCAGACGGCGCAAATCGGCGTCGCCGCGGCGGCCCGCTACCCCGACCTGACGCTGAGCGGGTCGCTCGGCGTCGAGGCGCTGGCTCTCGGCGATCTCTACACCGCCGGGGCGCGTACGGCCCAGGGCCTGCTGAAAGCGGGCCTGACCGCCTTCGACGGCGGGCGGATCCGGCAGAGCATCGCCGTCCAGACGGCGCTGCAGGAAGAAGCCCTGGCCGCCTACGAGGCGGCCGTGCTGACGGCGCTGAAGGATGTGGAAGATGCCCTGGTCGCTTACGCGAACGAGCAGGCACGCCAACGCGCCCTGCAGGCTGCCGCGGCCGCGGCCGCGAGCGCCTGCCAGCTGGCGCGTGACAACTACGCTTCGGGCCTGGTCGATTTCCAGACGGTGCTCAACACCCAGCAATCCTTGTTGACCGTACAGACCGCGCTGGCCTCCAGCCAGGCGGGCGTGAGCTCCGACCTCATCCGCCTGTACAAAGCGCTTGGCGGCGGGTGGACCCCGCCGGGGGAACTGCCGGCGCCCGGCTCATGACGGCCCTGGAATAGGAGACGGTGGGATGCATGCTGCCAAGACCTTGCAGGCGAAAGACGTCGCCGAGACGTTGGGGTTGCACGAGAACGTCGCGCGCAAGCGGATCCTCCGCGCAACGGGAGCGCTGCTTGCGCTGGCCGTCAGCTGCGTCGCCCTGCTCCTTCTCCGCAGCAGGAGAGAGGCGGCCGCGGCGGTGCACTACGAGACGCAGCCGGTCAGCCGGGGCAGCCTGGTGGTGACCGTCAGCGCCACCGGCACGCTAGCCCCCGTCAACGAGGTCGAGGTCGGTTCCGAAGTGTCCGGCACGATGAAGACCGTCGAGGTCGACTACAACGACCGGGTCACGATCGGGCAGGTGCTGGCGCGGATCGACACCTCGAAGCTGGCGGCGCAGGTGCTGCAGTCGCAGTTCGCCCTGGAGTCGGCGCGCGCAAAGGTGCTGGAGGCGGACGCAACGCTTCAAGAGGCGGAGGCGCAGCTGACGCGGCTGGGACGGGTGCGCGAGCTGAGCGGCGGCAAGGTGCCTTCCCAGTACGAGTTCGAGGCGCAGCAGGCGGCGGTGGCCCGCGCCCGCGCGAACGTCGCCAGCTCGCAGGCGGAAGTATCCAGGGCGCAGGCCACCCTCGACCTCAACCGTTCGGACATGGAGAAGGCCGTCATCCACTCGCCGGTCAACGGCGTCGTGCTGACGCGCCAGATCGAGCCCGGCCAGACCGTGGCGGCCTCCTTCGCGGCCCCCGTGCTCTTCGAACTGGCGGAAGACCTGACCCAGCTCGAGCTGCAAGTGGATGTCGATGAAGCCGACGTGGGGCAGGTGCGCGAGGGGCAGGAGGCGACGTTCACCGTGGACGCCTACCCGGACAAGCGCTTCCCGGCTACCATCACGCAGGTGCGCTTCGGCTCCAAGGCGACCGAGGGCGTGGTCACGTACACCACGATCCTGAAGGTGAACAACGACGATCTGTCCCTGCGCCCGGGCATGACCGCGACGGCCGTGATCACGACCCGGAAGGTGGAGGACGCGCTGCTCGTGTCGAATGCGGCGCTGCGTTTCGAGCCGCCGCAGGCGCCCGTCAGCGAGCCCGGCCGCAAGCGCAGCCTGCTCAGCTCTCTGCTCCCGCACCCGCCGGCGCGCGCGGCGAAGACGAACGGGGCGGGCAAGACCAACAGGCAGCAGGCGGTGCACGTGCTCGTCGACGGGCAGCTCCGCGCGGTGCCTGTCACCACGGGCCTGACGGATGGCATCCTCGTTGAAGTGAAGAGCGGTGCGCTCGAACCGGGCCTGCACGTCGTGACCGAAATGACCGTGGGCCGAAAATGAACGCGACGCCTTCAGAGCATGCGGCGGCAGGGCCGGCGCTGGTCGAACTGCGCGGCGTCACCAGGGTCTACGGGAGCGGCGGCGCCGCGGTACACGCGCTGCGCGGGGTGGACCTCGGCATTGTCCAGGGCGAGTTCGTGGCCGTCATGGGACCCAGCGGATCGGGCAAGAGCACGGTCATGAACATGCTTGGCTGCCTGGACACGCCGACCGGCGGCGCCTACCGTTTCATGGGCGTGGACGTTGGCGGGTTGACGCGCAACCAGCGCGCGCTGCTGCGGCGGCATTACCTCGGCTTCGTCTTTCAGGGGTTCAACCTGCTCAACCGCACCTCGGCGCTGGAGAACGTGGAGCTGCCGCTGATCTACCGGGGCGACCCGCTGAGCGTCCGGCGGGCGCAGGCGCGGCAGGCGCTGGCCCAGGTGGGGCTGACGGGGTGGGAACAGCACACGCCCGGCGAGCTCTCAGGGGGCCAGCAGCAGCGCGTCGCCATCGCCCGCGCCATGGTCGCCAATCCCCTGGTTCTGCTGGCCGACGAACCGACCGGCAACCTCGACTCCGCCAAGAGCGTGGAGATCATGAACCTGTTGGCCGGGATCAACCGCGACAAGGGGGTCACCGTCATTATGGTCACGCACGAACCCGAGATGGCCGCCTTCGCCGGGCGCACCGTCCACTTCCGTGACGGCCTGATCGAAACCGACCACTCGCAGCCGGGAGGTGCGTGATGTTGTGGAATGCCTTTCTGCTGGCCTTGCGCGAGCTGCGCCGGAACAAGATGCGCTCCTTCCTGACGATGCTGGGCATTATCATCGGCGTGGCTGCCGTCATTACGCTCGTGACCCTCGGTGGCGGCGCCACCCGGCAGGTCACGGAGCAGATTGCGTCGCTGGGCAGCAACATGCTCATGATCAGGCCCGGCAAACACATGGGTCCGGGGCAGTCGTCGGGCGCGGCGCCCTTCAAGCTGGCGGATGCCGAGGCCCTGGCGCGTGAAGTTCCCGCGCTCGCCGCGGTTGCGCCGACGGCGGGCAGCGCCATGACGGCGATCTACGCGAACGAGAACTGGAACACAACGGTCACCGGGAGTTCCGAACAGTACTTCCAGGTCAGCAACCGCAAGATCAGGAGCGGCCGCATCTTCACGGCGGGCGACGTACGTTCCGGCACGGCCGTGTGCGTCATTGGCGAAACCGTGCACGCCAAGCTGTTCGGCGCCCGCGATCCCATCGGCAGCCGGATCCGGCTGAACAAGCTGTCCTGCGAGGTGATCGGGCTGCTCGAGCCCAAGGGCCAGTCCTCGATGGGCTCTGACCAGGACGACCTCGTGGTTGTGCCCCTGCGCACCTTCCAGCGCCGCGTGGCGGGCAATACGGATGTGAACATGATCCAGGTTTCCGTTCGGGACGGGATGGCGACCGAGAAGGCCGAGGCCGAGATCACGCTCGCGCTGCGCGCGCGCCGGCACCTGTCTTCCAATGAAGACGATAATTTTGACGTCATGGACCTGAAGGAGATCGCCACCATGCTCTCGGGCACGACCCGGGTGCTGACCTCGCTCCTGGGCGCGGTGGCGGCGGTCAGCCTGCTGGTCGGCGGCATCGGCATCATGAACATCATGCTGGTGTCGGTCACGGAGCGCACCCGGGAGATCGGCACGCGCCTGGCCATCGGGGCGTTGGAGCGGGAAGTGCTGCTGCAGTTCCTCGTGGAGGCGGTGGTCCTGTCGTCGTTCGGCGGTTTGACCGGCATTGTGCTGGCGATCGGCTCGTCGGTCGGGCTGGCCGCCCTGCTCAATATCCCGTTCGTGTTCAATGCGCCGATCGTTTTCGTCGCGTTCCTCTTCTCCGCCGCCGTCGGGGTGGTGTTCGGCTACTTTCCCGCGCGCAAAGCCGCGCGGCTCGATCCGATCGAGGCGCTCCGGCACGAATAGGTCCGCGATTCGCCCCGCCGGGACAAGGCGCCGCGGCCGGTGCTCCTGCGTACGACGCGGGCGTTGCGCCCGAGGAGGATCGGGGTGCGATGGCATGTGGTTTTGCCTGGCACCGTATGGGCTCGGGCACCGCGTGGGCTCGCCAAGGAGCGGGGGCGTCTCGCGCCCGCAACGAGAAGGCCGGGGGCGGGACGCCCCCGCTCCCAGTTACCATGTGCACGATCTTTGTCTTGTCGCCGTCGGGTGGCTTTGTCACAGTACGGCGCTCCGTGCGGGACGTCCGGACCAGGACGGCGGGCCGCGCGCGCTGAGGCTGACGAAGGAGAATCGCAACCATGACCACTGCCACACCTGCTGCCACCTGCGCGCCCGGCGCGAGCCTGCACGGCTTCGAGATTGTCCGCGTCACGCCCGTGCCCGAGCTGCGCGCCATGGCCTACGAAGCCGTGCACACGCGGAGCGGCGCGCGGCTGCTGCACGTGCACGCGGCCGACCCCGAGAACCTCTTCGCCGTGGCGTTCCGCACGCCCCCGCCGGACGACACCGGCCTGCCGCACATCCTCGAGCACACCGTGCTGTGCGGCTCCGCGCGCTACCCGGTCAAGGATCCCTTCGTCGAGATGCTCAAAATGAGCCTGGCGACGTTCCTCAACGCCATGACCTATCCCGACAAGACGGTCTACCCCTGCGCCAGCCAGAACAAGCAGGACTTCTTCAACCTGGCCGGGGTCTACTGCGACGCCGTCTTCTTCCCGCTCCTGACGGAGGAGCACTTCAAGCAGGAGGGCCACCACCTCGCTTTCACCGAGCCGGGCAACCCCGCCAGCCCCCTGATCATCAAGGGCATCGTCTACAACGAGATGAAGGGCGCTTTCTCGGACCTGGACGGCACCGCCGATCGCCACGGCGGCGACCTGTTTCCCGACACCGCGTACGGCCGCGTCTCCGGCGGCGACCCCGACGCCATCCCCACGCTGACCTACGCGGCCTTCAAGGCGTTCCACGCCCGCTACTACCACCCCTCCAACGCCTGGTTCTTCCTCTACGGCGACATCCCCACCGAAGGCCACCTGGCCTTTCTCGACCGCGAGTACCTGAGCCGCTTCACGCGCCAGAAGATCGACACGGCCATCGCGCCGCAGCCGCGCTGGCGCAAGCCCCGGCGCGCGACCGTGCCGTACCCGGCCGCGCCCGGCGACCTGCCGGCCGACAAGACGGCGTTCATCCTGACCTACCTCGCCAACCCGATCACCGACGGCGCCACGACGTACGCCATGGACATCCTCGACTACTACCTGCTCGGCAACGCCGCCAGCCCGCTGCGCAAGGCGCTGATCGACGCCCGCCTCGGCGAGGAGCTCACCCACGCCGGCTACGGCGCCTACCAGCGCGAGACGGTCTTCGGCGTGGGCCTGAAGGGCACGGCGCCGGAGCGCGCGCCGGCCATCGAGCAGCTCGTGCGCGACACGCTGCGCCGGCTCGTCCGGGAGGGGCTGGCGCACGCCAAGCTCGAGACCGCCTTCCACCGCCTCGAGCTGGAGACGCGCGAGATCCCGTCGCACTACCCGCTCCGCCTGATGGACCGCGTCTACAACAGCTGGCTGTACGACGAGGATCCGCTCCTCCTGCTCGAAGCCGGCCGGCACCTCGCCGCGCTGCGCGCGCGCTGGCAGGCCGAGCCGCACCTGTTCGAGCGGCTGATCGAGCGCTACCTGCTCGACAATCCCCACTACACGGCCACCACCTATGTCCCCGACGCGGGGCTGCTCGACAAGCAGACCGCCGCCCGGCGCCGCAAGCTCGACAAGCAGGCCGCCCGGCTCTCCGCCGGCGAGCGGCAGCGCATCCTGGCGGAAGCCGCCGCGCTCGACCGCCTGCAGGCCGCGCCCAACCCGCCGGAGGCGCTGGCCACGCTGCCGCGGCTCGCGCTGGGCGACGTGCCGCGCGAGCCCGACGACTTCGCGACGACGCTCGCCCCGGCCGCGGGCCGGCCGTTTCTCGTCAGCGACGTCTTCGCCAACGGCATCAACCACCTCGAGCTGGCCCTGGACTTCCGCGATTTCGACGACGACGCGGTGCTGTACCTGCCGCTGCTCACGGAAGCGCTGGGCAAGATGGGCGCCGCCGGCCAGGACTACGCCGCCCTGGCGGAGCGCGAGGCCGCCTGCTCCGGCGGCATCGGCGCCGGGCTGGTCGTGGGCGGCGCCTTCGACGATCCCGACGCCGTGCTGCCGTTCCTGACCGTCTACGCGCGGGCGCTGGACGACAAGCTCGACACGATGCTGGGGGTGCTGACCGACCGCCTGCTGGCGTGCGATTTCACGGACCTGAACCGCCTGCGCGACGTCATCCTGCAGGGGCGGATTCATCGCCGCAACAACCTGGTGCCGGCGGGCAACCGCTACGCCGCGCTCTACGCCCAGCAGGGCCTGTCGCGCAACGCGCGGCTGCTCGAGCTGACCGGCGGCTTCACCCAGGTGCGGTTCTACGAGCGGCTCGCCGGCGACCTCGACAAGCAGCTCGCGCCGACCGCCGTGCGGCTGGCGGCGCTGCGCGACCGGCTGCTCGAGCGCGAGCGGCTGACCGCGAGTTTTGTCGGCGGCGAAGCCCCCTGCGCGCGGGCGCAGGCCTGGTACGCGCGCACCCTGGCCGGCCTGCGCGCCGCGGCCGCCCCGGCGGCTGCCGCCGCG
>CAYOBW010000110.1:0-22322 GCA_964402115.1 uncultured Victivallales bacterium | reverse complement strand
CCCCTGCGCAGCGACGGGTGGGCTCTCGGTGCCATACAAGAGCGTGCGTGCACCCGTCAGGTTCTGCCATGACCGGCCTCACCTCCCCCTCGCTCCGGATGATGGAACAGCCACCCGTCCAACGCAGGCCCGGCCGCAGTCGCGGGCCTGCCCCCGCGCGGGGGGCCGACTGTTGGCTTGACGGTGGCGCCTCCTGTGGATGAGTGTAGTCATCGTCATCCATCTATCAGAGGTACGCCATGAACCTGAGGATTCCCGCTGCGGCATTTCTGCTCGTAACAGGGCTGGGCTTCGTCCAGGCCGGCCCGCTCGACGACTACGTCGCCAAGCCGGACCCGCACTACGCGTGGAAAGTGATCCGGGCGGAGCGGGCGGCGGAGGGCACCTTCGCCGTGCTCTACCTGGCGTCGCAGGCGTGGCGCACGGGGAAGGACGTGGACCGCACCCTCTGGCACCACTGGCTCGAGGTTTATGTCCCTGCGAAGGTGGAACACGACATCGCCCTGCTGGATATCGCCGGCGGCGACAGCGAGGCGCAGCCGCCCAGCGCGCCGAACGGCTACCTGGCGGAAACCGCCATCAAGCTGCGCGCGGTGACCGCGCGGGTCGGCAACGTGCCGAACCAGCCGCTCGGCTTCCTCGCCGACCCCGGGCCCCGGCGGCGGCACGAGGACCAGATCCTGTCGTTCGCGTGGGCGCGCCAGCTCGCGACGGGCGACCCGGAGTGGCTGTGCCAGCTGCCGATGGCGCTGAGCGCGGTCCGGGCGATGGACGCGGTGACGGCGTACTGCGCAACCGGCATGCCGGCGGCGGTCGCGGTCCGGCGGTTCGTCGTGACGGGCGCCTCCAAGCGCGGCTGGACGGCGTGGCTCGCGGCGGCGGCGGACAAGCGGGTCGTCGGCGTGGCGCCGAAGGTGATCGACCTGCTGAACCTCGAGCCCTCCTTCCGCCATCACCACGCGGCCTACGGGCGCTACGCCGACGCGGTGCAGGACTACGTCGCGCAGCGGCTGCCCCAGCGCATGGGCGCGCCGGAGATGCGCGTCTCGCAGGCGATCGTCGACCCGTGGGCGTACCGCGACCGCCTGACCATGCCGAAGCTGATCGTCAACTCCACCGGCGACCAGTTCTTCCTGCCCGACTCCTGGCGGTTCTACTGGAACGACCTCACCGGGCCGAAGCACCTGCGCTACATCCCGAACACCGACCACGGCCTGGACGCGTCGGCGGGCAGGACGGTCCGTTCGTTTTTCGCCAGCATCCTCCAGGGCCGCCCCCTGCCCGCCTTCACGTGGCAGGAGACGGCGCCCGGGTGCCTCCGGATCGAGACGGCGGACGCGCCGCGGAAGGTGCTGGTGTGGCGCGCGGCGAATCCGAAAGCGCGCGACTTCATGCTGAAGACCACGGGGCCGGCGTGGAAGGCCGGGGAGCTCGCGCCGGTCTCGCCGGGCGTGTACGAGGCCGCGACCGCACGGCCGGCGCAGGGCTGGGCGGCGGTCCTGGTGGAATTGCAGTACGACGATCCGGCCGGCTTCGCCGAGCCGCTCGTGCTGACCAGCGGCGTCTCGATCGTGCCGGAGACGCTGCCGTACCCGGAGACGGCGGGCCCGTAACGATCGTCCGCGCGCGCCAGCCTCCCCCTGGCGCCGGCAGTGTGCTGTCAGGCAAGTAACCCTGCCATACGCTCGTCATCCTGAGCACAGCGAAGGATCTCCGGGTTTCGCGTTGCGTTGCCCGCGGGCGGGCGGCTAGGATGCCGCGCCATGAGAGCTCGCCTGTTTCCGCACCTGTTGCCGCTGCCGTCGCTGGCCTTCGCGCTGGCGCTGCTGGGCGCCGGACAGCCGGCCGCAGCGGGCAGCATCGGCCTGCGCGTCGAGCCGGTGGCGGAAAGGACGGACAGCGGCCTCGCCGTGGGGCTGCGTGTCAGCAACACGGGTGACGACACCGCGTACGACGTGCGCGCGGCGATCGAGTGGGGCGGCCAGACCCACCTGCACGCGCTGGCGCCCGCCCTCGCGCCCGGCGCGCTCGTGGATCCGCTCTTCGAACTGCCCGCCCCGGCGGCCGGCGCGGGCGCGAACCTCGGCCTGGTCACGCTGCGCTATGCGGATAGCAACGGCCGCCGCTTCTCGGCCCTGCAGGATGTGCGCCTGTCCGTCACCGGCGCCCCGCCGCCGTTCGTGACCGGCCAGGTCGGGCCGGCCGTCATCGGCGGGCGGGCTACGCTGCGCGTCCGCCTGCTGCCCCTCGACGGCAAACCCGCGCCGGCGCGGATCTGCCTGCGGCTGCCGGACGAATTCACCTGCACGCCGGCCGGCTGGCGCGAGGTCAAGCTCACCCCCGGCACGCCCACGGTCCTCGATTTCGATGTGCGCAACGCGACCGCGCTGCCGGCGAGCCGGTATGCCGCCTACGTGCTCGTGGAGCGCCGCGGCGCCGCCGGCGCCACGGAGCTGGACGCCCTCATGGGCGACCTGTCCGTCTCCCCGCCGCTCTGGCAACGCCTGCTCGGGCCGCGCGCCCGCGGCGCCGCGCTGGTGCTGCTCCTCACGCTGTTCGTCGGCATGCAGATCCCGCGCTGCCGCGCCGCCCTGCGCGCACTGGCCGGACCGCTGGCCGGCGCCGCGCCCGGGCTGGAACGCAGCCTGGTCCCGGCCGTGCTCCTGCTCCTGTGCGCCTTCACCCTCTACCACATTCCGCCCTGGCTGCTCTTCCTGGACACGACCACGGTCGGCGGCGACACGCCGGCCCACAACTACCTCGCCAGCCAGCTCCGCGCGCAGTTGTTCGGGCACGGGCGCATCGTCTCGTGGGCCGGCGGCTGGTGGTGCGGCTTCCCGCTCTTCCAGTACTACTTCACGCTCCCCTACCTGCTGATGGCGCTCTCGAGCGTGGCGCTGCCCTTCAACGTCGCCTTCAAGCTGGTCAGCGTGCTGGGGCTCTTCACGCTCCCGGCGGCGGCCTGGTTCGCCGCGCGCCAGTTCCGCGCCCCGCGCCCCGTGCCCGTGCTGGTCGCCGCCGCCATGCTGCCGCTGCTCTTCGACCGGGCGCACACGATGTTCGGCGTCAACGCCTACAGCACGCTGGCCGGCATGCTGGCCAACAGCCTGAGCTTCCCGCTCATGCTCCTCGCCGTGGCGGCGGTGTGGCGCGACATGGACGACGGCCGATTCCGCGTGCGCACGTCGCTGCTGGTGGCGGCCGTGATCGCGTCGCACTTCTTCACCTCCATCATGGCGGCGCTGCTGGGCGCGCTGCTGCCCTGCCTCGGCCCGCGCGCGGGCTGGCGGCGGGCGGTGGGCGTGGGGCTGCGCGAGGGCGGGCTCGGCGCGCTGCTGATGGCCTGGTGGCTCGTCCCGCTGCTGGCGCGCCAGGAGTACGCCGTGGACTTCGGCATCAACTGGAGCCTGGCCTTCGTGCGCGACTACCCGCCCTTCGCCTGGGGCGTCGCGGGGCTGGCCGCCGCGGGTGCGGGGCTGGGGCTGTGGCGGCGCGACCGCTTCGTGCTGGCGACGACGCTCCTGCTCGGGCTCGCCCTGCTGCTGCTCTTCTTCGGCTACGACCACGTCTCGCCGGTCTTCGTGAACGTGCGGCTGTGGCCTTTCATCGTGTATGCCGCGCTGGCGCTGGCGGCGGCCGGCGTGGGGCTGGCGCTGCAGGGGCGCCGCGGGCAGCCGGCGGCCGTGCTGGCGGCGGTCGTCGCCGTGTTCGCCTGGGGCATCGCCCGGCCCAACGACGTACGCGGCTGGGCGCAGTGGAACTACGAGGGGCTGGAGCGCAAGCAGCCCTGGCCGGCGTTCGAGCCGCTCGTGCGGGCGCTCGCCGGGACGCCGGGGCGCCTGGCGAACGACCTCCACGACGACAACAGCCGCCTGGGGTCGAGCCGCGTTTTCGAGTGCGTGCCGCACCTGACGGGCAAGCCCGTGCTCGAGGGCGGCATCGTCAACTCCGCCGTCGGCGCCTACTACGCGTACTACATCCAGGGCGAGACCTCGCGGGCGTGCGCCGGCTTCCCCACGCTGGTCCGGCCCACGACGTTCAACTTCACGAATGCCACGCGGCACCTGGAGCTGTTCAACGTGAAGCACTTCATCGCCCGCTGGGAGGAGACGCAGCGCGCCCTGGCGGCGGCGCCCGAATGGCGGCGCCTGGCCGACGGCGGCGGGTGGGAGCTGTACGAACTGACCTCGCACGAGGGCCGCTACGTCTACGTGCCCGACACGCCGCCGGCCGCGGTGAGCACGCCGACGTGGCCCGCCGACAGCCTGGAGTGGCTGTACATCATCGCCGCCGTGCAGACCCCGTACGCCCTGCTGCGGAGCCCGGCCGAGTCGCGCGCGCCGTTCCCCGCCGTGCTGGATGCGGCCGACTTCCGCAGCCGGCTCACGGCGCTCAAGGGTCACCCGCCGCCCGAGCCGCGCACCGACTGGCGCCGCTGCACGGCCCCGATCGTCGAGGAGTCGGTGAGCGACACCTGCATCCGCTTCCGCACCACCGCCATCGGGAAGCCGCACATCGTCAAGTGCACCTATCACCCCAACTGGCGCGTGCGCGGCGCGCCGGCGGTCTACATGGTCACGCCGTGCTTCATGCTGGTTTACCCCACCTCGCCCGACGTCGAACTGCGGTACGGCTTCCAGCCCGCCGACCGCCTCGGCCACGCCCTCACCGTGCTCGGCCTGCTCGCGGCAGCCGGCTGCGCGGTGGCGGGGCGACGACGGAACAGCCCGCGGACTCCCTCCCCGTAGCTGCCGCTATAAGGCGGCGGACGACCACGAGCTGCTTCAAGCCATCCGTCCCCCGCCTCACGCGGGGGCTACGGGGCAACGCGGCAAGCCGTCATCTCTGCCACGCCCCTCGCACGCAACGCGGCGGGACGTCGCTCCCCTCGTGGGTCGGGATTCCAATCCCGACCTCTCCGCCCTACCCGCACAATCCAGCCCGCCACGCCGACAGCTTATCGTCCGCGAAACGAGCGAGGGACACCGACCTCCGACGACGAGGACGAGCAGTCTCCTCCCCTGTAGCCGCCCCGGTGACGCGGTGGACGACAGTGGTTTTGGGCAAGCCTGTTTTACCCGTTGCAGTAAGGCTTCTTGGGTGGGGCAAGGTCAAGGATGCAGCCGCACCCATGTCAACGGTCTTCTCCGCAACCGGAACAGGCATGGCGGCAATCACACAGGTGTCCGCCCCATCGAGTGTGCTTCCATCATCCTCAGCAAAGGCAACGGCTCCTCGGACGGCGGACTTCCAGTGCTGAAGTTCGTACGCTTGCAGTCCTCAAGCCAGTCGAGAAAGATCTCGTGCTGGGTGGTGTCGCGGAACTGGACTTTGAGCGTATCGTCCTCCAGCCTGACTAGACCGGGATCCTTATCGCGCCAGTAAGAGAAGATGCGCTTGAAGAGGTTCTCGCGTATCAGACGGCGCATGCGCTTCCTGCGCTCTTTACCCATGTAGTCAAACACCCCGTCAGTTGTCGTTCTGAGCAGTTCGTCGAGGGTTCGGGAGTAGACCGCATCCCAGGGAGACTGATTCAACTCACAAAGCAACTCGGCGTGGATCTGACCCTGTAGCGCGCGGCGGCAGAGATCCTGCTTTTCGGGATCAGGATAGTCCTGCTCACAGAAAACGAGGAAGAGCGGACTCGGGTCGGTGTCGTCGGTCACGTTGCGGAGGACAACCGCAGAATCGCCAGCGATGCCAGCGTAGCCGCTGAATGTGCTGTCCCAGACATACGCCATGTCAGAACCGGCGAGTCGCAAACCGTGGATGGAGTGCGGTCCCACGCACAGGCCGGACCGGGCCAGTTCGTCGTGCAGGTGAGCCAAGCATGCTTCCATCGGCGACCTGTCCGCATCGGGCACCACATTGCAGAGAAGGCATTGTTCCAGTGGCTTCATGACTTCGGCGAAGGCGGGACCGGCAGCTACCAAGTGCCCGCGCGCCTGCCTGGCGCTGGAACTCGCAGCGGAAAAGGCGGCTGCCTTGGTCTCGATATAGAGCGCCTTCTGGTCACGGGCGCGTCGCAGCAAGACATCTGGCTCGGGCATCAAACTGATATCCAGGTTGGTCGAGTTAGCGGCGCGGACCGTTTCTTCAGGCAGGGAAAAGGGGGTTTCGATGTAAAGCAGATCGAAACCCAATTCCTGGAACAGTGGACGAACGAGGTATGCGTTTGCCGGCTGCTCCCTGGTCATCCAGAGCAGGAGGTTGAGCTGGAACCCCGGATCGCGCAGGAGGGCTTCAGCCTTCATCGGCATACCCTCCTGACTGCGCGATGGAATTGTCAATGAGCCCTTGGAACGGCTCACTGCCCAGCCAGGCATCGATTGAAGGACACACGTACGCCTGGATGTTCGTTACGAGGCGGTGAAACGTGTTGCCGCAAGTGCCCTGAGGGAGAATGGCGACGAGGCTTTTCGCGGTCATCTCGATGTTGATCGGTTGCCACAGATGGCGGTCGGCGCCATATACGTGGACCTTCGTTGGTCCCATCCAAATCGGATCGCCCCAGAGGCGGAAGAAGGGGTTGCGTTTCTGAAAGGCGCGCATGACCCAGTATCTGAATGTCGCCGGGGACAGTTCTTCCTTGAATCGTACGATGAGAGGAACACCCTTCGCACCAATGTTGGTGCGCATACGGGCGGGCGTGGCGTCCATGCGATGCCACGCCGTGTCCTCGGTCAGAGCAAGCATGGCACCATAGGTCCTGTACAGGTAGCGCACCATGTTCCGATGCTCCTCGAAACTCTCAGAGCGATTGGTGAGACGGCCCTGTTGGTACAGATCGTGGCTGCCCCGTCCTACGCGGGACGGGAACCTGAGTGCATGCAACGCGTGGAGCGGCGCGTAGTTTTCCTGGAGGCTACTCAGGGACGCCTTGATGCGTCCGATGCGGTCGGCCATATGGAACCGCGCTTTGCGCCGCTCGAAATCGGGCTGATCCTCGGTGTCGTCGTCCTCGCCATCGTTGTCGTCATCCTTGGCGTCAGGGTCTTCCGCCGCATCCTCCGGCATTTCGAAGATGCTCTCGTGCTTGAACGTCAGTTTTCCGAAGCGCTCGTCACCTCGCAGACTCACGTCGGTGTCCCACAAGCGCTGGAGCAGTTGACTGCTGAACCATGTGGAGTCTAAGTCCGGCGAATTCGTAATCCAACGATTCACGCGCTTGGTGGCGCATTGCGACTCGTCAGACGTGTAGTAGGCAAAGAACCTTTCACTGAACTGCTCGACATAGCCAACAGTGCGCCGATCTGACCCGGCAGCAGTCGGTCCGGGATCTTGCTCGCGCACCTCCATGAACGTCTCATCAAGCCGCGTGACGGCAACACCCAGAGCTTGGAGAATGGTGTTCGGTGGACGCGGGGTACGACCACCAGCGGAAGACACGTGTTCGAGCAGGAAGCTCTTGACCAGAGGTACGCGCAACCGACGACGGTCAAGTCCTTCCTGGCCATCGGCAGCCAGCCCATTGAAGAACCGATAGACCTCGAAACGATCCTTCGGCCGCATTGGATAGACAGCTTGCATCTCAACCCCTCGTCAATCTTGTGCCCAGCACCACCCCCAGAGGACTGCGCGTAACTTACACCAGAAGATGCACAATGGGAAGCGCGCTTCCTTTGCCATGTGTACCCACACAACAGGCTGGCACGACGCCACCGGGTCGGCTAGAATCCCTTCAAGGTTGGAGCAGGCAATGCAAACGGAGTACGGCATGAGCGTGAACGGGTGGCGGCGGGTGGCGGCGGCGGGCGCAGTCCTGGGGCTGGTGGCGCAGGCGGAAGCGGGGCTTCTCCACTATGAGGGACAGACCGCGAGCGCAACCTACGTCAATACGGCTTACAACGCCAAAGGGCTGCACTACACGTACGCCAACGGCAAGGGCACGATGCTCACAACGGGCGGCAAGCGCACCACGCCCGGCAGCGGCGATCCGGCGGGCTGTGACTACTTCGATCTCAGCCCGGCAGCGGGCGGCGCGTGGGACCTGGCCGGCCTGTACGACGCGGGGTCAGGCACGATCGGCGGCGGCAACGTGGAGGGCGTGTTGTACGTCAGCGTGCTCGTTCGCAGCTACGCGGTGTCGGACGGCACATCGGAGAACAAAGGCGCGGGCACACAGGGGATGTTCGGCGGCTTCGACCTGCTCCGCGGCGCGACCGACCTGCTCGGGCTTGGCAACGAGTGGAGCGCCTGGGCCTTCAGCATCTACGGCGCCGTAACCGGCAAGAAGGATCTCGTGCAGGCCGCGGGCGGCACCACCTACCTGAACGTGGACAAGAACACCCACCTGCTGGTCGCCCGCATCGCGTTCCACGCCGGCGCGGCAGACGACCTCAGTGTGTGGCTGGATCCCGACCCCGACAACGGCGACACGCAGCTCGACGCCGTGCGACGCTTCATCGGCGCGGCCCAGGGCGATCTGAGCTTCAACCGCATCGGCTACCGCTCGGGCAACATTCCGGCGGTCAACAGCTGGGATTTCGACGAGGTGCGCTTCGGCACGGATTGGGCCAGCATCACACCGCGCGGCGCCTCCGCGCCGCTCTGGTACGATGGCCAGGGCCCGCACTCCACTTTCGTCAACACCGCATACAACCCCTCGGGGCTGATGTACACGCTGGTCAACGCCCAGCCGCTGCCGACCAGCGGCGGCAAGCGCACTACGCCGGGCACCGGCGACCCGGCGGGCAACGACTTCGTCAACCTGTACCCGGCGGCGGGGAGCGGGTGGGACCTGGCGGGGCTCTACGACGCGGGCACCGGCCTCGTCGGCGGCGGAGACGTCGGCGGCGTGCTCTACATGAGCGCGCTGCTGAAGGCGTACTACCCGTCCGACAGCGCGACCAGCGAGCGGAAGACCGGCGCGCTCCCCTACGGCACCTATGCGGGGGTGGGCCCCGCGCGCGCCGGCACGCAAGTGCTGGGCCTGGGCAACGGGTGGGAGCCCCATGCGTACAGCTTCTTCGACACCGTCGGCGCCTCCGACCTCGTCTTCGCCGCGGGGGGCGCCACGTGGCTGACCGTCAACACCGCGGTGCACCTGCTCGTCGCCAGGATCACGTTCAAGGCCGGCGTGAACGACGAGGTCACCGTGTGGCTCGATCCCAACCCGGACAACGGCGACACGCAGATCGACACGGTACGCCGGGGCGCGCGCAACGGCGACGCCAGCTTCAACCAGGTCGCCTATCGCTCCGGCGACATACCGGGCTGGAGCGGCTGGGACTTCGACGAGGTCCGCTTCGCGACCGACTGGCGCGGGGTGTTGACCGACATGCCCAGCAGCGGCACGGTCTTCATCGTCCGGTGAAGCGCGGCGGGGCGACGACGACAAGCACGGGCGAGTTCCATACCCCGTAGCTGCCGCCGTCAGGCGGCGGACGGCAGCGTCAAACCGCCCGTCCCCCTCCTCACGTCGGGGGCTACGCGCTGCGCGCGCGCTTCCCTCCCCGTAGCCGCCGTCAGGCGGCGGATCCCCGCCCAAGCCGGCGCGTAAGCACGGCTGCATGCTGCGTCCTTCGTAAGATCCACATGTTCTCACGGCTCCGCAGAGCGTCGCCCTCCCCAAAATGGATGCAGGAACGGCGTGATGTTCGCTCCGGGAGGGCGAGACTCCGTCGAGCCGTGCGGGCGATGCGAGAACCATTTCTCAGCCGAGCATCACACCCCTTCCCCTCTCTTGCGCCGGCCCGCAAGGCGGGCTACAGTGCCGCGGGCTATCGGGATGGTGACGGCAGGGGCAAGCTCGGCGCGCGGGCGCGGGAGGTGCGGTCATGGCAGGTTGGCACGGGGTCCGGATGGGGATGGTCGCGGCGGCGCTGTGCGCCGGGAGTACGCTCGCCGAGCCGGCGCGCCTGAAGCGGGCGGAGGCTTTTCTCGGGATTCACTTCGATTTCCACGCGGGCCCGGACTGCACGCAGGTCGGCCAGCGCACGACGCCGGAGATGGTGGGCCTGATCGTGGACAAGGTGCACCCCGACTACATTCAGATCGACTGCAAGGGCCACCCCGGCTACTCGAGCTACCCCACGAAGGTTGGCCAGCCCGTGCCCGGTTTCGTGGGCGATCCGCTGCGCGTCTGGCGTGACGCCACCCGCACGCGCGGCGTGGCCCTGTTCATACACTACTCGGGCGTGTGGGACAGCCACGCCGTCGCCGCGCATCCCGACTGGGCCGCCCGCCGCGCGGACGGCAAACCCGACGACAAGGCCACCTCGGTGTTCGGCCCCTACGTGGATGCGCTGCTGATTCCCCAGCTGCGCGAGCTGGCGGGAGTCTATGGGGTGGACGGCGCGTGGGTGGACGGCGACTGCTGGGGCGCCACGCCGGACTACGGGCCGGAGGCCGTCCGCGCGTTCTGCGCCGCCACGGGGGCGACCAACGCCCCGCGCAAGGCGTCCGACCCGCAGTGGGGGGCGTGGCTGGACTTCAACCGCGAGGGCTTCCGGCGCTACCTCCGCCGCTACGTGGACGCGCTGCATGCGTCGCACCCCGCCTTCGAGACGATCAGCAACTGGGCTTTCAGCGACCACATGCCCGAGCCGGTCAGCGCCGGCGTGGCGGCGTTGTCGGGCGACTTCGCCCCCGACGACAGCGTCAACTCCGCGCGCTTCGCGGGGCGCTGCCTGGAGAATCAGGGGAAGCCGTGGGACCTGATGTCGTGGTCCTTCAGCCGCCAGACGCGCGCGCAGAAACCGGCCGCGCAGCTCATGCAGGAGGCGGCCATCGTGCTGGCGCAGGGCGGCGGCTACCAGGCCTACTTCAAGCAGGACCGCGATGGCGCCATCCGTCCCGCCGAGATGGACGTGATGGCCGAGGTGGCGCGCTTCTGCCGCGCCCGCCAGGCCTTCTGCCACCGTTCGGTCGCCGTGCCGCAGGTCGCCCTGCTCTACTCGACGGCCGGCCACTACCGCAGTTCGGGCCGGCTCTTCCACCCGTCGGGCGGCGACGGGATCGGCGTCCTGCGCCAGGCCCTGACCGCGCTGCTGGGCGCCCAATACGGCGTGCAGGTGGTCAGCGAACACCACCTCGCGGCCGACCGCCTGGCAGCCTGGCCGCTGGTGGTCGTGCCCGGCTGGGGCTGGCTCGAGCCGGCCTTCCGCGACCGCCTGGCGGCCTATGCGCGGGGCGGCGGACGGCTGCTGCTCGTTGGCGACGGCCCCGCGCGGCTGTTTGCGCGCGAGCTGGCGGAAGCGCCCGCCGACGCCGCGACAGCGCACCTCGCGGTCGTGGGGGGCGTCAATGCGGACTTCACGGCCGCCGTCCGGCGTCTCTTCCCCGCGCCGCTGGTCAGCGTGACCGGCTCGCCCACGCTCGACGTGAGCCCGCGCCGCCTGAACGGTCGGTTGGCCATCCACCTCATCAACACCGGTGGGCCGCACGCGGCCACACCGCCGGGCGGCATCGCCGCCATCCCGCCGACCGGGCCGCTCACCGTGGACCTGCGCCTGCCCGCCGCGCCGCGCCGCGTGGTCCAGCAGCCGGAGAACCTCGCGCTGGCCTGCACGTGGACCAACGGCCTCGCGCGCATCGCCGTGCCGCGGTTGGAGATCTACAGCGCGCTCGTGGTGGAGGAGTAGGTCGTGAGCGATTTCGCGTGTCCACAGTGCCGGACGCTGTATCGCCTCGAAGGCGACTGGAGCGGTCGCCGGGTCCAGTGCGACAACTGCGGCCACAAGTTCAACGTCGCGCCCGCGGCTGCCGCGGCGCCGGAAACGCTGGCGCCGGCCGTTCCCGGCGGGCGCCGCAACGCGCTCGGGCGCGGCCTGGCGCTGGCGGGCGGGTTCGCGGCGGGCGCGGCGGCCCTCGCCTTCGTCATCCTGCGCGAGCCGTACGCCATTCCGCCCCCGTCAGCCCCCCCGCCGCCCGACGGCCTCCTGCACCAGTGGAACTTCGACGAGGTGCGCGACTGGCACGACTCGCCTTTCGACACCGCGCCGGAAACACCCGCCCGCGTGCTGGACCTGGCGGGCGGACTGGACGCGGCGCAGTCGGGCTTCACGGGGCGCGACTGGGTGTCGGGCCGGGAGTTCATGGCGTTGCGCTTCTCCGGGCCGCAAACCCGTCTCGTCGCGGGCCCGGAGCTTGCGCGCGCCCTGGGCGGCACGGCCACGCTCGCGTTCTGGTGCCGCACGAGCCAGCGCGGCGGCGCCGCCGCGTGGAGCGCGCCGGGCATCGCGGGCGCCGTCGCCGCGCGCCGCAGCCACGGCGTGCAGTGGGGGTGGCTGGATGCGGAGGGGCATGTCAACCTGTCCGCCGACAGCGCGCCGCTCGCCCGCTCCGCCCGCCCGGTTAACGACGATCGCTGGCATTTCGTCGCGCTGACCCGTGACGCGACGACGGGCACGGGGCAGGTCTACGTGGACGGCGAACCGGGCGCGTCGCACACCGGCCCGCGCGGCTGCCGCCAGCTGGCCTGCCAAAGCATCGGCCGCATCGAGGGCGCGGAGGCAGGCGCCGGCTGTTACTCGGGGCGGCTGGACAAGGTGACCGTGTACAACCGCGTGCTGACTCCGGCCGAGGTGCGCGACTTCATGGCCAACCACGCGCCGAAAGCGTGGGACACCTTCACCGCGGGCACGGCCGGCCGCCCCTTCGTGACGGCGAGTCCCATGGCGTGGGCCTACGATGCGGAGAGCGATGCGCTCACCGTGCGCCGCTGGACGTCGCCGGCGCACGGCAGCGTCGTTCCGTTGGGCGACGGCTCGTTCACGTACACACCCGCGCCCGACTTCAAGGGAACGGACCGCTTCGACGTCGTGGTGCAGGACGGCCGCGGCGGCCTGCACCTGGCGGCCATGCGCGTCTCCGTCGAGGCCGAGCCGTCGGGCGGCGGCCTGCCGACGACGACCTTTGCCGGGCTCCAGCCCCTGCGAGCCGCCGACCGCGACCTCGCGTATCCCGGCTGGCGCGTGCCGCGCGTGACCGACTGGGATGGGGACGGCAACCCCGACCTGCTGGTGGGCGCCGGCGGCGGCGTCTGGTTTCACGGCAACCGCGGCTCGCGCACGTTGCCCGCATTCGCGGCGGGCGTGCGCGTCCAGGCGGCGGATGGCGCGATTGCCTCCGGCGACGGCGCCTGCCCGATCGCGCTGGCCGATCTGACGGGCGACGGGCGGACCGACGTCGTCATCGCCGACGCACGCGGGCGGCTGCGGGTCTACGCCCGCACGACAGACAGCGGGCGGCCCGCGGCCCTGGCCGCGGCCGTCACGATCAAGCAAGCCGACGGCACGGACTTCACGCTGCCGGACCGCCGCTTCGACCTCGGCGACTGGAACGGCGACGGCCGGCCGGACCTCGTCACCGGCACGCGCGGCGGCGCTGTGAAGCTGTTCCTCAACGCCGGCACCCCGACCGCACCGCGGCTTGCGGCGCCGGAGACGCTCTTCGACGGCTCGTACAACCTCTACCCGCGCTTCTGCGATCTCGACGGCAACGGCCAGGCCGACCTCGCCCGCGGCATCAACTGGGGCGGCGTCTGCTACTGGCTCAACGTTGGCGAGCACAGGTTCGCACGGGAGGGCGACCTCGTCATCCTGCGCGACGGCGGCCAGCCGGAGAACCTGCGGGCAACCGACGGCGCTATGGTGGATGTGGCGGACCTGAACGGCGACGGGCTGCCCGACCTGGTGGTGGGCGGCCATGCCGGCGAGAAGCTGTTCCTCGCCCTGGGCGAGCGCAAGACGGTGGCCGACCACGTGCGCGCCATCGAGCGCATCTACGACGCCCACGCGGCGGACCTGGGCGCCGCGCTGAGCGCGAACACCAACGCCCTGCTGCACCGCGTCAACGAAGCCAACCGCGGGCTCGCGAACATGATCCAGAACGGCTCGCCGAACCTGCGGGCCGAGGTGTTCGCGGCGCTGGCCGCCCACGTGCGGAAGTACGCGTTCCTGAAACGCCAGCCGCTCGAGCTGCCGCGCTTCCACCACGTCCCCAGCATCGCGCTGCAGAACATCGTCTTCCTCCGCTATGCGCAGCCGGACACGCTCCGGCACCGCCGCGAGGTGGCCGACCTCGCGGGGCTGACGGGCACGGCGCGCGACATCTTCCTGGCCTGCGGGCTCGCGCTGGGCGACAACGGCAAGCTGAACGAGGCCCAGCTCGGCGCCGTCCGCGACTTCATGCGCCACCACCCGCGCCCGCTCTTCCCCGACTGCCTGATCACCTTCGACCAGCTCTACGGTGACGAGCGCGGCGGGCTGGTCTGGACACCCGACAGCTGCAAGAACACCTTCGGCTGCGACGTCGGCAACGCCAACGAGTGGGCGCGCGATTTGACCGAAGCCATCGAAGCCGCGGAAGGCCGCGGGGCGGCCCACGGCGACTACTTCACGTTCGTCATGGGCCACGAGGTTACGCACTCGCTCGACGGTTACGTGCGCAGCCGCGCCAACCGCGATCTGGCCCGCCGCTGGGGGCAGGTGCTCTGCCGTGCCGCGGGGCCGCTCGCCGCGGCCGGGCCGGACGGCTGGATCGCCTGGGATGCCACGCGCCAGCGTTTCGAGCAGGCCGGCGCGTACGCGCCCGCCACGCAGAAATGGGAGGCGGCCTGGGAGGCATACTGGAAGCGTGGCGCCGGCGCGGCCTTCCGGCAGACCTCCTTCATGCGCGGCAACATAGACTGGTTCATGCACGCGCCGCAGGAGTCCCTCGCCACCCAGGCCAACCACCACTGGGCCAACGCGCCGGGCCGGCTCATCGCCGCCGTGGCTCGGTTCCGCACGGGCGTCGAATCCGGCAACGCGCCCATGAAAGCCAATCTCACGGAGGTGGTGGACTTCATCGACTACCAGTCCGCGGGCCTGAACCGCGTCGCCCTGCCCAAGACCGCCACGCAGCGCGAGCCCGTCAAGCAGGTGGACTGGACGATCCACCTCGCCGACCTCACGCGCGACGATCGCGGCCGGATCACGCGCATCGAAGTGGGCGGCCGAACCTACGACTTCGAGCTGGCCGACGACGGCGCCGTGACCGATGTGCGCTGCGGCGCCGACACGCTCCCCCCGTAGGTCGGGATCGAAATCCCGACCCACGGAAGACGTGCGTTGACCGATTCGGCACAGACGACCGTCCTCGTCCCCCTCGCGCGCGTCTTCGCTCCGGATTTTCGAGGACGAGGACGAGCACGAGCACGAGGACACGTTGCCATCCCTGGAGCGGCTTGCTTTGGCAAGCCGGGGAGAAGAAGGGGACGGCGGCGTGGAAGCCGGAACGCCAAAGCGTTCCGCTCCGGGCCGGGCACTCGCGAGCCCCAGTTCCCGCCTTACCGCCGCCGGCTGCGTTCGCCCGTCCGCTTCTCGTCGAGCGGCGCGGGGGCGGCGAGGGTGACGGTGCGGGCCGACAGGTAGGTTTCGAGGCGGAGCGCGCCGGCGGGGGTGCGAACCGCGCGGATGGCGCCATCCTCCGCGGTGTGAAACAGCTCCACCTCGCGGGCGCGCGCCCAGTCGCGGATCGCGAAGGTGCGCGGGAAGCGGGCGCCGCAGAACACGACCGCCCTCGGGCGGGCGGTGTTGACCACCGTGTCGAGCAGGGGCTCGAAGCCCTTGCGCCAGCTCAGGTCCGCGATCACCACGACGTCCGCGGGCAGCGGGGCCCCGGCGAGCGCCGCGCGCAGCGCGGCCGGCGTGGAGTCGGTGACGATCAGCCAGCGGTAGCCGGCGGCCTCGAGGCTGATGACGCCGGTGCGCGCGCTGGCGACGAAGGTCTTCGGCCACCGCTCCAGCTGCGGCAGGCACGTCACGCGCACGTCCGCCTGCGTCACCAGCGCGCCGGCCTGCAGCGCCTGCACCGCTGTGTCCGTGGCCTCGAGCGCGCCGCGCAGCCGCGCGTAGGAGCGCGCGTAGCGGCCGTACGCGCCGCGGCCGCGGGCAGCCTGCTCCACCCAGTACGCGTCGCCCACGGCCTCCAGGTACGTCTCGGGATCCTCCGGCGCGACGGTCAGCCAGGCCCTGCGCACGGTCAGTTTGCCGGCGAGCGCGGTCAGGCCGTCCAGCCCGAGTTCCGGCTCGGGGCTGCACAGCACGGCGTGCTCGACTTCGACGGCGCCCTCGGCGCGCAGCGTGGCGAAGGCGGTATTGCCGGCGGACCAGTCGCCCGCGTTGACCAGTTGCGCTGAGCCGCCGTCGTTCACGACGGCCACGACCGGCGCACTGCCCGCGGCCAGGCACAGCACGCGCGTGCCGCGCACCGGCGCCGGCGCCAGGCGCGGCACGAGCGGCAACAGCGCGAGCAGCACCGGCAGGCCCGCGCCGGCCAGGCCCAGGGCGGCGCGCGGCACGCGGCGCGTCCCGAGGCGGTGCAGCCAGGTCTGCCACACGCCGCGCACGGCGGGGTGCCCCGCCGCCAGCGCAACGCCGATCAGCGCGTAGTAACCCGCCAGCCACGTCAGCGCCGGCCGCGGCGTGGCGGGGTAGTTGAACAGCTCGCTGCCGAACCAGGCGATGCGGTAGAAGAGGTCGGCGGCAAACGTGGTCGCCGCGCCCAGCGGCGCCGCCAGCCAGGCGCCCGCCAGCGGCAGCATGCCCGCCAGCCCGGTCATGATGCCCAGCTGCACGACCACGCCGACCAGCGGGATGGCCAGGAGGTTCGTGAGCATGCCCGCCACCGGGAACTGGCCGAAGTACCAGGCCGAGAGCGGGATCATCATGCCGAGCTGGATCGCCAGCTGCGCGCCGAACATGAAGCGCACGCCCAGCGGCAACCGGTCCACGCCCACGGCCCACGCCCCGCGCACGCGGGCGTTGAGCGCGCGTCCCAGCGCGAGCAGCAGCCAGAGCCAGCCCGCGCATCCCAGCGCCTGCCACGGGTTCAGCAGCCAGCGCAGGTTCGCGGACGCCAGCACCGTCAAGCCCGCCAGCCACGCCACCGCGCCGACCAGCGCGAAGCCGCGCACGCCCAGCAGCCAGCGGTCCAGCGGCGAGGTAAGCACGACCAGCGACAGCACGGCGCCGAACGAGAGCAGGAAGCTCGGGGCGTACAGCACGAGCGGATTCAGCGCCAGGATCAGCAGCGACGATACCGCCAGCCCGATGCCCGTCGCCGCGCGCCCGCCCAGCCGCAGGTAGGCCACGCACGCCAGCACGATGGAGTTCATCACCACCGCCCGCGTGCTCGAAGGCCGCGCGCCGGTCAGCAGCGCGAAGAGCACGAGGAAGAGGATCAGCGGCGGAATAAACACGCGCGGCCGCAGCTTCGTCAGCGTGAAGAGGTAGTAGAGCAGCACGGTGATGATGGACACGTGCAGCCCCGACACGGCCAGCACGTGGCCCACGCCGGACTGGCGGAAGGTCAGGCTGATATCCTTGCCGGCGTAGCTGCGCTGGTAGACGGCGTGGCGGTTGCCCAGCGTCGCCCCCGCCACAAGCCACAGCGCGGGGCTGCGCACGGTCTCGCGAAAGGTGACGAGGAAGCTGCGCTTCGTGGTCAGCGCCAGCTCCGTCAGCGGCCGCCCGCGGGTCTCGGCGAGCACCGTCACGCGCGCCGGCGCGGTGCGGAACGTCTCGACCAGCCCCTCCTGCTGCAGCTGCTGGCGCGCGCTGAACTCCTCGCGGTTACGGCGGTTGGCGGTCGGCTCGTAGCGCGTCTCGACCTCGACCGTGTAGCCGTAGGTGAGCGGGTCGGCCAGGCGCTGGAAGGCCGCGTGGTCGCCCGCAGCCGGCGCGCGCGGCAGCTCCACGCGCAGGAGCACGTCGTCCGGCGCGATGGCCTGCCACGTCTCGCCCGTGGCGCTAACGGCCTGCACGCGCAGCCGCAGGTCCACGCGCCGCTCGTTCCAGGCATCCGGCTCCGCAGCCACCGTGCCGCGCAGGCGGACCGGGCTGCGGGCCGGCACGCCGGCCAGGGCCGCGGTCAGGCTGCCCTGCCGCGGGTGGCCGAGCACGGCCTGCGTGCGCCAGAACCCGAACGGCAGGGCCAGCAGGACGGCCGCCAGCGCGACCGCCCAGCGCGCGGGCGCCACCCAGCGGCGCTCGGCGCGGTAGAGCCACAGCGACAGCCCGGCGCCGAGCGCAACGGCGGCCGCGCCAATGACCGGCGCCAGCGGCGCGCGGCAGACGGTGGCCAGCACGATGCCGCCGATGAAGCCACACGCCAGCATCACGATGCGCAGGCCCATCATGGCGGCGCCTCCCCCCCGGCGGCGCCCGGGACGCCAGCGGCGGGGACGGCGGGGCCCAATCCCGGCAGGAAGTCGTGGTTGCTGCGGAGGATGGCAGCCCGCCGGAAGGCCGGGTTCAACCAGACGAGCAGGCAGCCGAGCAGGAACGCCGCGGCCGTGACCAGCAGCACGCGCGCCGCGTTGGTGTTGAGCGAGCTGTCGTGGCGCTGCGGCGCCACGGGGCGCAGGGACACGACCCGCAGCCCCTGGCGGCCGAGCTGCCAGCCCAGGTAGCGGCAGAAGGCGCGGAAGTTACCGCCGTTCACGCGGGCAAGCAGCGTCCGCGGAAACGCGGCGTTGACCTCCGGGCGGCACACCGCCGCGCCGGCGTGCCCGCCGTCGTGCGGCCCGCCAAGCTGCGGCATGAGGGCCCCGAGGTTGAGCAGGACGTTGTCCTGGTTCAGGCGGCGGCCCACGAGCAGGGACGCGCCGTAGCAGTAAAACACGTAGTCGGCCGCCGGCGCCGCGCGGCTGTAGTGCTCGACCGCGCGGCCGACCGGGACGCCCGGCTCGCCGGGCCGCGCGCCGATGGCCAGGGCGATCAGGATGGTGGCCGACGCAGGCGCGGCGCCTGTGTCCGGCGCGTCAGAAGCCGCGGCCACGGTCAGCAGGCAGGCGTTGTCGAGCAGTTCGTGCTCGCGGGCGCGGTAGTCCGCTTCGTGCTCCGCCGCCAGCCGCATCCAGCCGGCCTCCTCGATCTGGTGCGCCAGGTCGTCCCGCGCAAACGAGGCGACGAGCCGCTGCACGAGTTCCACCTTGCACAGCCCGCCCTTGATGAGCGTGGTGAGCAGGCGGCCCTCCGGAATCGTGGCGAGCGCCAGGTCCTCGGCATGCGCCAGGCGGCGCAGCGTGCGCGTGCCCGGCGTATCCCAGGCGGCGCCGGCAATGGTCTGGTCGTGGACGATATCCGCGGCACAGGCGGCCTCGCCCTCCGCGTGGTCCGCACCGCGCAGCGGCGCCTGCAGCTTCAGCGCGGCCAGCAGCCCGTCCGCGCGCAGCCGGTCCAGCATGGCCTGCTGTGCGGGGGTGAACGGGTGGTGATCCTCGAAACGCTCGACGCGCACGCCGTGGGCCGCGAGGGCCCGCACGTCGGCCTCGAACGTCGGCAGGGCGGCGATGGGCAGATCGGCCATCAGGACGTCGGCTGGTCCTTCCGCGGCCAGGAACTGCAGGCTGTCGTGGTAGTTGACGAAGACGTAGGCATAATCACGGCCGTAGCGCCAGGGCCGCCCCTCCGCCGCGGCGCGCGCGGCGAGGGCGTGCGTGTAGAAGGCGGCGCTGGAAACGGTGTCGAGATCGCCGCCGGTCTCCTGCTGCTCGCGGAGCAGGTCGAGCAGCGCCAGGAGCGCGGAAGCCTTCACGCCCGGCCGTGCCGCGCTCACGATCCGCGCGCGGGCGTCCGCCTCCGTGAGCCGCGGGCCGTCGGACGGGTCCAGGGCCGCCCGCAGCGGCGCCAGCGCGGCACGCACGGGCTCCAGCGCGGCCGCCGCCTCCGCATGCAGCTGGCGGGCGCGCGCCTGGCGGGCGCCGGGCAGCAGGGGCACGCCGTGCAGGGCGAAGCGTTCGGCGAGGCGTGCTTCGGGAAACGCCTCGGTGGCGGCGGGGTCGGGCGGCGAGGCGGGCGCCGGCGCGCCGTACGCGGCCAGGAAGCGGCCCAGCACGAGCTGCCGCAGCGCCATGCCATACGCGCCGCCGGAGTCGTCGCCGAGCAGGCGGCGCACGAGCAGGGCGTCGCGCCGCGGGATGTGATAGGCGCCGGCGTGCCAGACGCAGGCGAGCGGCAGGAAGGCCCCGAGCGTGTCGAGCGCATCCAGGTACGTGCCGCCCCGCCCGTGAATGACAATCAGTTTACGAGGAACGCTACTCACCTGTCTTACTTCGTCTTGCCCTGCACCCAGAAATCGTCGCCGGGCCCGCGCACTTCGTCCAGCAGCACGCGCGCGTTGGCGAACGGCAGGACCGCCTCGATCTTCGTGCAGAGGCAGCGCGGATCGCGCGACACCCAGACGATCATGCGCCCCTTGCGCACGAACAGCCCGTTGAACGCGGCTTCCGGGTCGAGGCGCATGCTGTCCACCTTGCCGTAGCGCCGCAGCTTGACGGGCTCGAACGCCGTGGCCTTCACGAACAGGTCGTAGATCTTCTCGTCGGCCATGACGCGGTACTGCGCCTGCTGGCCGGGCTGAAAGGTGCGCGTGCGGAAGTGGTAGATGAAGCTGACAAGGTCGCGCGTGTCACGCTCGAGCGCGAAGGTCTTGATCTTCTGCTTGATCTTCGACTCCCAGCGCGCCGTCAGCGTCCGGTAATCGAAGGTCGTCACCTCGTGGGAGCGATGCCGCCCCTCCTTCATGTCCTTCATGAAGCTCACGGGCAGGAACGTGGCGGGGTCGATCAGCGACTCGATGATGTCGTCCACGGGATAGAGTTTGGCCAGGACGCTGTTGCTCAGCGAGCGGTAGCGGATCAGCAGCAGGCGGCGGCCATCCACTTCGACCCATTCGGTCGTGATCTCGGTGTAGCCCACGTAGACGACACCCCAGTAGACGCGGTAGACAAGGGTCTCGCCGACGGGAAACCAGAGCGCCGGGACGGGCACGCCGTTGGTCGCAACGGATATGGCGTTGGTCGCAACCGGCGCAGCGTGGGTCACGGCGGGCGCGACGGCTGCGCCGCCCGCGGCCGGGGGTGGATTCGTTACGCCAACCGCCAGGGTCGCGGTTACGGCCAGCAGCGCGACAGCCAGCCCCGCCCGTCCGACTTCCATGCGCATTGCGTCTTCCTCTCTCTGCGTCCCCGCGGCCCTGCACCCCATCGCGGAAACCTGTTGCTTTCCGTGCTCAAAGGCCGTCACACTAGCCGACGGTCACGGGCTTGGCAAGGCGGGACGGAGCATGCAGCAAACCATTCTTCACGCGGATATGGATGCGTTCTTCGCGTCCGTGGAGCAGCACGACCATCCGGAGTGGCGCGGCAAGCCGGTGGTGGTGGGCGCCCCTCCCGACCGCCGCGGCGTGGTGGCCGCCGCCTCGTACGAGGCGCGCCGCTACGGCATCCGTTCCGCCATGCCGTCGCGCGAGGCCTACCGGCTCTGCCCCCAGGCGATCTTCACCCCCGTCAACGGCAAGCGCTACGAGGAGGTGTCGGCCCAGGTCTTCGCCATCTTCGAGCGCTTCACGCCGCTGGTGGAGCCCGTCTCGGTGGACGAGGCGTTTCTGGACGTGACCGGCAGCCGGCGCCTGTTCGGCGACGGCGTGGCGATCGCCGGCAAGCTGAAGACCGCGGTACACGCGGAGACGGGGCTGACCATTTCCGTCGGCGTGGCGGCGAACAAGTTCCTCGCCAAGCTGGCCAGCGATCTCAACAAGCCGGACGGCGTGACGGTGGTCCCGGAAGCGCGCGACGACATCCTGGCCTTTCTCGCGCCGCTGTCCGTGGGCAAGCTCTGGGGCGTCGGGCAGGTGACGCGGAAAGTGCTCGAGGACCAGGGCATCCGCACCATCGGCGACGTGCAGCGACAGACGGCGGAGACGCTGGGGCGGATCGTGGGCCGGCACGGCGCGCTGCACCTGCTGCGGCTGGCGCAGGGCGAGGACGCGCGCGACCTGGAGCTGGAGCACACCGAGCAGAGCCTGTCGCGCGAGCACACGTTTCCTTCGGATTGCGCCGACGCGGCCGCGCTGGAGCAGAAGCTGTGCGACCTGGTCGAGTCCGTCGGCGCGCGGCTGCGGGCGCACGGCTGGCGGGCCGGGGTGGCGCATCTCAAGCTGCGGTGGCAGGGCTTCAAGACCATCACGCGCCAGCGCGCGTTGCGCCCCGCCAGTTGCGACGACTTCGCCCTGCGCGAAGCGGGGCTGGCGCTCTTCAGGGCCGAGGAGTTGGTCCGCCCGGTGCGGCTCATCGGCTTCGGCGTCAGCGAGTTGGGGGAGGCAAGAACGGAGGGCCAGTTAATGCTATTCGATGAACCTGTATCGCAAGTTCGGCGCGAGGCGCTCAGCCAGGCCGTGGACACGATCCGCGCGCGCTTCGGCGAGGACCGCATCGTTCGCGGCAGCCACGACGTGCAGCCGGCCGCCCGCCCGCGGCGCGGCCGGGGCGGCAGCGGGCCGCGGCTCGGCGCGCTGGCCGCGGGGCTGTGGCTGGGAGCGTCCTCGCTGAC
>CAYOBW010000109.1:14044-22422 GCA_964402115.1 uncultured Victivallales bacterium | reverse complement strand
GTGGTCGGCAATCCTTTGTGTTCGTCGCAGCCCCAGCCTGTGAGGAATGCAGCCGGCCTCTTCAGATGACCGGGAAGTGAAATCGCACCCATTCGTGCTCACATCCGAAGTTGCGCCCGCTGCCTGGGTGCCATATGATCGCCCCATGGATGCTCGCTGCTCCAGCCTTGACCTCTGCGATGTGGCGATCCTGCTGCGGGGTGAAGCCGAGCCCATCAATCGCTGGATGGAGCAATGGGATGCGCGACGGGCGGGGTTCTGCCTGGCGGTGATTCTTGCCGGCGCAGGCTTGTATGGCGCGTCGATGGGGTGCTGGCGTTCGCCGCTGCAGGCGGGCTATGTCGCCGTCAAGTTCCCGCTCATCATCCTGCTTACCACGCTGGGCAATGCACTGCTCAATGGCATGCTGGCCCCGCTGCTCGGGCTCAACCTGCGCTTCCGGCAGTCGTTGCTCGCGATCCTGTTGAGTTTCACCATCGCCGCCGCCATTCTGGGCGCGTTCAGTCCCGTTCTCTTCTTTCTGGCGTGGAACCTGCCACCGATGACGGCGGGCAGGGAGACCGGCTGGCTGACGTTCTGCTTCCTGAAAGTGGCCAACGTCGCTGTCATCGCCTTCGCGGGCGTGATGGCCAACGTCCGCCTCAGGCAACTGCTGCAGCGCTTGAGCGGTGACGCTGGCATAGCCCGGCGCGTGCTGTTCGCGTGGCTGGCCGGGAACCTCCTGCTCGGCAGCCAGCTTTGCTGGATTCTGCGCCCGTTCTTCGGCGCGCCGGACCTGGGCGTGCAGTTCCTCAGGCCGCATCCGCTGCAGGGGAACTTCTACGAAACCGTTTTCTGCGCCCTCCGCGATCTGCTTTCCTGGTGAAAAGTATGCGTACACAACCTGCAACCGGAGCGTGAACATGAGCGAATACCCGCCGACACCCCCAGCCATGCCCCCGCAAGTGCCGCCAGCCGTGCCTGCGCGCGAGGCGGTATGTGCGCCCAGGCCGCTCGGCGCGAGCCCGGAGGAACAGGCGCCGATCACCGGCCTCGGCGCTGTCGTGGAGGCGCTGCTGCGCCAGCCGCGCCGCGTGCTCTTCCAGCTGCGCCAGCCGGGCGGTGACCGGCTCGTCGTATCGCTGCTCGGCCTTGGCGTGCTGTGCAGCCTCGTGTATGGCCTCGTGGCCGGCACGTTTTCCGGCGGCGTGCAACTCTGGGCCGCGCCGGTGAAGATCGCCGCCGGCCTGGTTTTCGCCGCCTTCATCTGCCTGCCGAGCCTCTTCATTTTTGCCTGTCTCGGCGGAGCGCAGGTGCGCCTGGTGGAGGTCGCCGGTCTGGTCGCGGGGTTGGTGGCGCTGCTTTCCGTGCTGCTGGTCGGTTTTGCGCCGGTTGCGTGGGTCTTTTCGCAATCCACGGAATCGGTGCCGGCGATGGGGGCACTGCACATCGCTTTCGGACTGGTTGCGGGCTTCTTCGGACTGCGGTTCGTGGGTACGGGCTTCGTCCTCTACAGCGCCGAGGGACGCGGCGGCTTCACCTTCTGGACCGTCATCTTCCTGCTGGTCGCCCTGCAAATGACCACGGCCCTGCGGCCGATCGTGGGCACGGCTGACAGGCTCCTGCCCGCGCAGAAGAAGTTCTTCATCAGCCACTGGGCCGACTGCCTGAAGGGCACGCCGGAGACCCCGGCGGAGAAGCGGTAGTCCTCGCGAAAGTCGGCCCCGTCCCGTTTACACCAGCCGCAGGCCGATGGGCAGGCGTTCGCCGAAGACGTAGGTCTGCTCTTCGGCCAGCTCGACGACTTCGTTCACGACCTGGAGGACATGGGCGGAGGCATTGGCGCGGGTGAGCGCCTGCGTGACGGCGTGCCGGCAGTCGCCGGACACGTCGCGGAACCGGTCATCCGTCCGGCGGGCCAGCAGCATGAGCGCCACACAGAAGTTGCGGCTGCTGGCGCCCAGGCCGAGGAGCCGGTCGATCCAGGCCTCGACCGTTTCCGGGGGCAGGACCGTATTGATGGGACCATAGGCGGGCACGCGCGCGCCGAAGCGGGAGACGGCAAAGAGGAGGCTCCCGCCGCAGGCATCGCTGCCGTGCCGGGCCAGCGCCGCCAGGGCCAGGTCGCCCAGCGCGATCTTGCGCTTCGCATCCAGCCACTCCAGCGACCCGAGCATCCGCCACAGCTCCTGGTATTCGCGGCCGGAGGGCGCGCGCTTGGACTGGTCGGGCGGAAAGGCTTCGATCAGCTGCGCCGCGAAGCGCGCGAGCGCGGATTGCCGGCCCGCATTGAGTCCGCCGGATGTGCGCCGCCAGTACAGGAACCACTCCGCCTGCGGGTCTGGCGTGTCGTCGCGGGTGAGATCGTCCTCCTGCACGAGCGCGGACGACTCCTGCATGCGCCAGTCGTCAAGCGTCATGCCGTAGCCGGGACGCAGGCAGTAGCCGGCGGCGTTCAGCCAGCGCGCATGGTGCTGGTCGGAAAGCCAGCGCTTCTCCTCCCATTCGCGCAGCTTGTCCCAGACGCCCCGCAGGATGGGCAGGGGCCACTCGTCGCGCGCCAGGCCGACGGCCTTCTCGAGCTCCTTCATGAGCGCCGGCGGATGCCTGATCTTGTCGGTCATGCCGAAGACGGCCTGCAAGACGGGGTCGACCCGGTGCAGGCGCGCCGCGGTTGTGTCTTCCGCCCGGCCCGCGGGCTGGGGCTGGGGCTGGGGCGCGCTGTCGGCCTGCGCCGCCGGCTGCGGAGCCTGGCGGCGCGATTCGAACTGCAGGCGCCACGTGCGCTTGCCGCCGATCTCGGAGCACCAGAGCTCGATGGTGCCGACCTCGGTCAGGCGGGCGTTGAGGGTCACCTGGACGTGGCCGCCGGCCGATTTTCGGTCGCGCGCCTTCAGGATCGTGCGCAGGGGCGGCAATTCGGTGAAATGCAGGGCTTCGCTGGGGACGACGAGATCGCCGGGCTTGTCGTGCGCCCGGTAGGCGGAGCTGAAGATGGGGAACTCGGCGGGCTGGTGTACCAGCAGTTCGAACTTGCGGTCGGGCATCCGCACCTCGGTGCCCTCGGGCAGTCCGCCGGGAATGAGGCAGACGGCCGACGGCACGGCGGCGGGGCCGGACGAGAGCCCGATGTAGTAGGCGCGGGAGGCGCCGGTGTGCACGACGCTGCGCCCGAGGTGCCGCGCCAGCCCGTACCACGCCGCGCCATCGGCCACGGCCAGGTCCAGCCGGTCGTTCTCGAGCACGCGCACCTGCCGGTCGCCGCCGCCGGCCGGGGCATACCAGGACTGCAGCACCTCGAGCAGGCGCGCGCGCAGCACGGGGGAGGCGAAGAACCCGCCGTTCAGCAGCACGTAGTCCGGGCGCACGAAACCGGAGATGGTCTTCGCCGTGGGCAGCGTGCCCGCGTCCGCCGACATGGCGAGGAATTCGGCCAGGTAGCGGGTGATGCCCGGATCGGGGGCGTAGGGCAGGCCGAACTCGCGGAAGCCGGACTTCTCCCGCGTCGGGAGCGCGCTGGAGGGGACGCGGGGCAGGAAACCGTCCACGAGCACCTCGAGCACTTCCGCGCGGGTGAGCTCCGTCTGGATGCTGCCGCGGAACAGGCTGCTGCCGCCGGACGGGAGGTGTATCGTGTACGCGGCCGGCGCGTCCTCGCCCAGCAGGAGTTCCTTGGCGCGCCGGCAGCGGCGAACGAGCCACATCCAGAGGTGCGGGGTCAGTGGCGTACTGGCGGCGAGTTTCTTCTCCACGTGGTAGGCGAGCGCGAGGTCGAGGTTGTCGCCCCCCAGGATCAGGTGCTCCCCGACCGCCACGCGGTGGTAGTCGGGCGCGCCCGCCTCGGTGGCGCGCACGTGAATGAGCGTGAAATCGGTGGTGCCGCCGCCGACGTCGCAGACCAGTATGATGGAGCCGGGCTGCGGCGCCGCCTCCGCGCGGGCCGCGTGCTTGCGGCTCCAGGAGCAGAACGCGGCGACCGGTTCCTCGATCAGCAGGACCTCTTCGAGTTCGGCCGCGCGGGCGGCGCGCAGCGTGAGCTCGCGGGCCATTTCGTCAAACGAGGCCGGAATCGTCACGATCACGCGCTGGCGTTCGAGCGGGTCGCCCGGGTGCGCCTCGTTCCAGGTGCGGCGCAGGTGGTCGAGGAAACGGGCGCTGGCAACGATGGGCGAGATGCGCGCCACGCCCTCGGCCGCCCGCCAGGGGAGAATGGGCGCGGTGCGGTCGATGCCGGGATGGCACAGCCAGGACTTGGCGGAGGCGACCAGGCGGGCGGGGGCTTCGGCGCCGAGGTCGAGCGCCCAGGATCCGACGATGTAGCGGGCGTTCTGCTCGTCGCGCCAGGGCGCGGCCAGCGCGGCGCCGGCCATCTCCCCGGCGGTCAGCTCGTAGGAGCACGACGGCAGGGTGTCGCGTGCTTCGATGGTGGCGGCCGCCGTGAACTGGGGAATGGGGAAGATCTGCACGGCGGGCTCATCCGCGCGCTGGTCCACGTAGGCCAGCGCGCTGTTCGTCGTGCCGAGGTCGATGCCGACGATGTAGCGGGCGCCGGCGGCTGTCACGCTTCCTCCCGGATGCTGAAGGCAAGCTTCCAGCGCTGCTCCTTGTCCGTCCGCACGCACCAAAGCTCGAAAACGCCCAGCTCGGTGAGCTTCGCATGGAAACGCACGGGGACCACCTCGCCGACGGGGTCGGCGGCCTTGAGTTCGGTTTCCAAGGAAGCGCTTTCGCGCAGCTCGTCGGGCTTCCACGCCGTGAGCAGCGTGCCGGCGGCATCCTGCTTGCGGCCGTTCGCGCTGAAGAACCGGAAGTGCGCGCGGGCGCCGACCACGACGCCGATCTCGTCGCCGGGCACGTCTGTCTCGGTTCCCTCTTCCATGCCCTGGGGCACGACGCAGAGGGCCTTCACGGGGCGGGTCGCGCCGGGAACGGCCGGGCCGACGGTCTCGATGCCGACGTAGTACGAGCAGGGCGCCCCGCCCCGGATGCGAATGCCGCTGCCGAGCTTGGCGGCCCCGTAGTGCGCCGCGCCGCGCGCCACGGCGAAGTCGAGATCCAGCGCGCCGTCCAGCGGGCGCGGCGCGTCCTTGAACCAGGTCCCCAGCACCTGCATGATCCGCTTGCGGAAAGCGGCGGCCTTGAACACGCCGCCGTTCAGCAGAACCTGGGTGGGGTGCGAGGCTTCGCTCTCCGGGAGCGAGAGGAACTGGGCCAGGTGGCGCGTGACGGCGGCATCGGCTTCGTAGGGTAGGCCGAGCTCGCGGAAGCCCGAGCCGGTCGGCTGCGCGGGCCGGGCGGCCCGCTCGCATTCCGGGTAGAACCCGTCCACCAGGAGCGCCACGACGTCCTCGCGCCGGAGCGTCACGGAGACCGTGCCGCCGATCAGGCGTGTGCCGCGTCCCAGGACGGCGACCGGGCAGCTCTTCGGGGCGCCGTCGGCCAGCAGCGTTTCCTTCGCGCGCCGGCAGGCGTGCCACAGGGAGACGGACTGCCAGGCGTCCAGCTCCACACCCTTCTCCGCGAAAAGCCCGCGCGCATGGTGCGCAAGCGCGATGTCCATGTTGTCGCCGCCCACCAGCAGGTGGTTGCCGACCAGGACCCGGCGCAGCTGCAGCTCGCCGTTTTCGGCCTCCACGCGCACGAGCGTCAGGTCGGTCGTGCCGCCGCCGACGTCGCAGACGAGGATGGCGTCGCCTTCGCGCAGCTTCCGGCGCCAGCCGTCACCCTGGGCGGCCAGCCAGGCGTAGAGCGCGGCCTGCGGCTCTTCGAGCAGGACCAGCGTGGCGGGCAAACCGGCGGCCAGCGCGGCCTCGCGCGTGAGCTCGCGCGCGACGGCATCGAACGAGGCCGGCACGGTGAGCACCACCTGCTGCTCGGCGAGCGGCGCGGCCGGAAACGCGTGGTTCCAGGCCGCCGCCAGGTGCGCCAGGTAGCGGCGCGACGCTTCGACGGGGGAGATCTTCGGCACGCCCGCCGGGGCGCCCCACGGGAGGATCGGCTGGCGGCGGTCGACCCTGCCGTTGCAGAGCCAGGACTTGGCCGAGGCGACGGCGCGGTCGGGCGCCTCGGCGGAGCGCTCGCGGGCCCACACGCCGGCCACGTGATCCATTTTTCGCGCCCACGGCAGATCGAGGCCGCCGCCTTGCGCCTCGTTCTCGGGGGCGAGGAAGACGAAGGACGGCAGCAGCGCGTTCGACTCCAGCGTGGCCGCGGCCACGACCTGGGGAATCTCCAGCAACCGCACGGCCGGGTTTTCGCCCGCCAGCTCCACGAAGGCCAGCGCGCTGTTCGTCGTGCCAAGGTCGATGCCGATCGAGTATGTGGGTTTCATGCGCTTCGCTCCAGCGGGGGCGGCCGCCCGCAACCTTAGCGGACTTCCACTTCAGCCGCCGCTATGACCATGGCGGACGCGTTCTGCCCCGTCCACTGCGGCAGTTTGCACGTGGTCGCGATCCAGCCCGGGTGACGCAGCGTGCCGGTGAACGGCGCCTGGGCGGCCAGGTTGCCGCTGACGCGGTACTGCACCGGGTCGTAGCCGGCGGGGACGGTGCAGGCCGCGCCCTCCTTCTCGGCCAGCAGGGGCTTGACGCCGAAGTACTCGGCGAGCAGTTTTGCGGATTTGTCGTGGATGTCGCGCGCAGCCGCGCCGATCTGGGCGTCGCTGTACGCATGAACCGGTTCCATGAGGAAATCCAGCAGCCGGGCCTCGCGCTGGAGCGCGGCCAGCAAGGTCAGAGCCTCGCTGCGGGAGGGCTTCACGGCCTGCTCCGGCGCAGCCGCCCCTGTCTCCGCCAACAGGCCCGTCACACTATCCGCGAACCGGCGGTCGCCGAGAACACGAAAGAACGCCCGCAAAGCCGTCAGCACACACGTCATGAGCACTTCCTTTCAAAGTCCATGGTGAACCTGAACGCCGCAAGCATAGCGGGCGTTGCGCCGAAAGGCAACCCAGCAGTCCGCCCCTCAGACAGTCACCGCCCCGCTGCCGCCGTTCCACCGGGGGCCGCTGCAGGGAGGGTGGCATCCGAGCGGCCCCCCGGCGTGGCCGTCGCGCCGAGTTCCTTGAAGATGTTGCCACCCGTACCCGCCCCGGCCGCCCAGAGGAACAGTGCCAGGTACTGGCCGAAACTGCCGAAGGTGGGGTCGTAGAGCGTGCTCATGGCGGTGGCGACCGCAAACCCGGCTGCGATGGCGATCGCCGCCCACTCCGTGAGCTCACTGCGGAGCACCCGGAGTCTGCCATACTCAGGGTTGGGGTCTACGGTGAAGCGCAGCGGCTCCGTGCCGAGGGGGATCTCGCGCCCCTGCCAGCGCAGCGACGCTTCGATTGCGACGGTTCCGGGCAGGGGAAAGTACTGCACCAAGGTCAAACCGTTGGTCTCCATGCTGCGGAGATGGCCGCCCGGTGGCGTTATCCGCCACCCGACACGCAGGGGGTGACGGAAGATCCGCGCCTCGCTCAAGTGGGGGATGCTGCTCCTGAGACGGACTTCCACAAGCTGATAGGTTTCCAGGCGCTCAGGAAGGGGCGGATGGCGCTCAAGCCGCAGCTCGCCGTCGGTCGCCGCCGCCAACCGTTTCCAGGTTTCGTCGTCGACGAGGCTGAACAGGGCCTCGATAGGCTGTCCTTTTCCGCACATCGTCGCGAGTTGAGCCGCCCAGTCGGTTGCGCGTTCTCTCCAGAGCAGGGCCAGTTTCGCGAGCGTCTGGTCGCATCCCTGAAGCTTGGCGGGGGGCGTGGCCTGCTGGTCGGCGATGACCTCAGCCGTGGGGCATTGGCCGAGGAGTTCCACAAGTTGATCGTGGACCACGGCGGGCACGGCTTTGCGGGCAGGATCGAGGCCAAGGTTCGGGATTTCGTCGCTGCGCCTGCGCTCGACCAGCGCCTCGCGATATTTCGCATCCCGTGTCGAGTCCGACAGCCAGGCCTCGGCCGTTTGCAGCAAGTTCGTGAGATCGGCCTGCTGGGTCTGCCCGAACGTCGGGCGTTCGATGAGATCGTGGGCGCGGCGCAGGAGACGGCCCAGCGCCAGTTGTGCCGCAGGCCGGCCAGCGGCGAAGGGCTCCACGCGCAAGCGCACGGCTCGCAGCGCTTCGAGAGCCGCGAGCCGCTGCTCGGCGTCGAGCCGCTGCTGCTTGGCCTCTTCCTCGCGCAGAAGCATGTGCAGCGGTGACGCAGCATGTCGGGCAAGCTGGCTCAGCATCACGCGGACTTGCGCCAGTCCATAGGACGTCGCCTCGCCGGGGAACTCCCACCCGGAGCGCGCCAGCCCGGGACGCGCCAGAGAGTCCGCCTTGGCGCGCAATTCCCTGACCTGCCGGCCCAGTTCGCGGGCCTTGCGGGCGCCCCCGACGTATTTCGAGCTGAACCATCCCACGATGGAGCTGAGAACGATGAC
>CAYOBW010000109.1:0-13944 GCA_964402115.1 uncultured Victivallales bacterium | reverse complement strand
GCCCCCGGGGGTCGCCTCCGTGAAGCTGAACGTATCGAGCGAAAAGTTCGACGTGAGCGCCTTGGACGCGGCCGTCCCCGCAGGCTCGAAACGGGCGCGGACATGGTGGTACGGCCCCCCCTCGGTCTTGTCGCGGATGGTGATCGAGAAGGCGCCCGCAGCGGTCCATGGGAAGGTGGCGAACTTCAGCGTTCCCACCGGCTCAACCGCCAGCGTCCCGCGGCCCCCCGTCGTTACGGTCAATTCCCAGCGATGCCATTGCCCTCCGGCGGCGAGGATCAGCCACCCTTTGTAAGTGGTGGAGGGGCGCAGCGTGCCGCCGTCCATTCTGACACGGAGGACGTCGGGCGCCGCAAGCCGCACGCGCAAGGGGGTGTCGTTGCTGACGGCGGTGTTCCCGCCAGGCAGGCAGAGTGCCGTTTCGACCGCTTCGCCGGGGGGGGACTGCGCCAGCAACACGCTGGCCGTCAGCTTGGCGTCCGGCGCATTGGTCACTGGTTTCTCCACCTGCAGAAGCAAGTCGAGCGACAGCAGTCCGGGCTTCACCGGCACGGTCAGCGCGTCATTGGCTCCGTTCGCGCCCAGAAGGACGACGGCGGTTTTGAGGGCGCCGGCGGGCGCCGCCTGTTGCGCCCACACCTGGCGCAGCGACCCCGCGAGCAACGCGACCGCCGCCCAGTGCGCCACGATGGAGCGACTGACGGGGCCAGCGTGGGATGCCTTTCTCATGACCTTCCTCTCCTTGTCGGGCCCTATGGCCCGTGTTTCTCCGGGGCCACCGCGAATGCCGGGCTGGGCGACATCCCGTTCCCCGGCTACTGCAGCAGAATCCCGACGAGAATGCGGCCGTCGTCCTCGGCGTGGGCGATTTGGCGGCCGACGGCGTAGCCGGCGTAGATTTCGCGCAGGCCCAGCCCCCTGCGCTTCGCGGCATCCGGCAGGTAACGGAGAACCGCGTCGAACTGGTCATACGTGTCGAATCCGGCGTTCACCCACGCTTCCGGCTGGTCGAACTCCCTTGCGTACCGGTAGTGGAGGCGCAGATGGCAGTTCTGCACGATGGGAACACGGCTGGCCAGATTCTCGCCGAACGACCAGTTCCAAAGCGCGAAGGCGCGCATCCGGGGGAAGGCGGAAGCATCGGCTCCGACGGCCTCGCGCGCTGCCGTGCGCTCGGGCTTCACGTATTCCCAGGAAACGCCGAGGGAGGGCAGCGCGATGAGACGCTTCGCGAACGCGTTGCCCGGCGTGTAGGTGAGGTCGCCGCCGCCAGCTACGTTGAGGTTCTCCGCGTTGTCGTCGGCCTCGGCCCGCGCGTGGGCGGTGAGGTAGAGCCGGCCGTAGTCGTACTGCGCGATCCCGGCCGCGACGCGCTCCGGCGCGGTTGGCAGCTGGTCGGCCCGCTCATACTCCTTGAGGCTCCAGAACCCGCCGCCGTTGGCGCCGAGGAACGACGGCTCGTACTCCAGTCGCTTGTCCCACACGTGGACGAGGTTGCCTGCGACCCCGCCCAGCATGTACGCCGAGCCGAGCGGCAGATCGCGCTGGCGGCCCTCCCACTCCTGCGGCCCGAGCTGCAGTCCGATCTTCGGCGCGAAACCGCCCGCGCCGTCACCGTGGAGCAGGTCGAGGCGCGTCTTGATCCACCCGCCGCCGTCGCTCTCCCCGGCGCGCACGCCAAGGGCCAGGATGCCCATTCCCGCGGCGACCAGCACGCTTGCGCGGATGGCGGCGCTCACGCCTTGCCTCCCTCCGGCAGACCGGTTTGCACATAGTAAAGACTCTCGCAAAGCTCCGCGAGCTTGTACACGTACCAGTCCGGGTTGCGAAGCGCATCGCACAGGCGGCGCCTGGCGCCGACCTCGGTGATGCCGTCGCGGAAGGTTGTCGCTTTCCCGTAGCGTTTCATGAAGACCGCGTTGATATCGGAAGCCACGCCGCGCACCTCCGTGGCGAAAGCCGCGGGCTCAGCGCTCTGGTCCCAGTAGATCAGGTTCTGCAGCTTGAACCGGCCGTAGTCGGCATAGGGCAATTTCAACGCCACGTCCGTCGGCCGGAATTGCTCGTTCTTCAGGTACTCCCAGAGGATCAGGTGGACGACATTCGTGTCCGACCAGCTTGGCGGCCCCAGGACGACGAGTTTCGCCGCCGGGCCGAGCGTTGCCGTGATGGCGTTCGCCAGCCACCGCGCCGGCGGCCGCGCCGCGGACATCTTCTTGGACTCGAAGAACCCGACGTGGCGCTCCCGCAACCAGTCCGACGGGGCTTCCGCGCCGGGCAGGCCGAGGTACTCGACGGGGTTGGCGGTGGCCAGCAGCTGGAACTGCCCGGGCGTGAACGCCTTGGCGAAGAACTTCCAGTAGTCGGCGTCCCCGGTCACCTGCCTGACCAGCCAGAAATCCGTTCCAAAGAGCAGCCGCTTGCGCGCCGGGTGGGATTCGAGCAGGCCGCCGACGTTCCTGATGTAGTTCCTCCGCGCAGTCTTCGCGTCGATGCCCAGCTGCGCGTTTCCGACCATGGCGTCGGTGTGGCACGCCAGGTCGGCATAGACGCCCGCAGCGCCGAATTCGACCATCAGGTCGAGGATCTTCCGCGTCCAGGAGTCGGCTGGGATCGTGTCCTGGATCAGGTTCTCGTCTCCGCCGAAATGCCCGAAGCAGACCTTCAGTTTGGGAAACTGCGTCAAGACACTCCGCCACGGTTCGGGCGAGGCCAGGCGCCCCGTGTCCGCGGATTTGCGGAAGCCGCGAGCGTTGCAGTGCGACATCACCGGGATGCGCCGCTCTTCGCAGTACGCGTAGACCCGGAACAGCGCATCCGATACGACCGGGTAGCCGAGCGACGGGTAGAGCTTCACGCCCCAGAAGCCCTGATTCTCCAGCGCGTCCCGCATGAGTTCGAAATGATCCGGTCGCAGGGGATTCACCTTCACGAACGGCAGAAGCCGGCCCGGATAGGCCAGGACCAGGTCCGATGTGGAGCGGATCTGCTGCCTGAAGAGTTTCCCGTCATCATGCCCGTCCGTGATATCCATCATCAGCGCGACGAGGATATCGTCGTCGTGGACCTGGCTCAGGACCGCATCGGCAACCCGCTCCATGGAAGGCAGCAGCGCCAGGCGGAGGAACTCCAGATAGTCGAGCCACGTCTGCTGGATGTTGCCGTCCGCATCGAGGTCATACAGTTCCAGGATCCTGGCCCGCAGGTGGTCCGCCGCTTCGGCGCTCAGCCGCGCCATCACCCCGCCAATCTCCAGGTCGAGCGATGTGCCGGTCTCACCCAGCTTCCGCACCCAACCGGAGAATTCCTCGGTGATCCCGGCCTTTTCGTCAAGCTTGGCGAACACCGCTTCCGCGTCGATCGCCTTGGCGAGATAGGCGTCGAGTTTGTCCTGCAGGACATCCAGCAGTTGTTTGGGCGCCCGGTCCAGCGCCAGCCGGTTGAGCAGGATGTGGAGCGTCTCGCGCGTGAACACCGCGCGGAGATTGAAGACATGCGCATGTGCGTTGATTCTCATCGCGTCGCCTCCGTGCCGGGCCTGCCGGCCCCGCGTGTCCCCGCTGGATCTGGAATTTAGACTGTCGGCCGTCGGCAAGTCAAATCGCAAATGCGGGCGCGAACGGGGTCCGGGCGCCTGTCTGCCTTCGCGGGGGGATCGGCCGGGACCGCCGTGCGCTTGGCGGCGCCCTGCCGGGGTCCACAACGCGAACTGCGGGTCCGCCTCAGTCGCGGGTTGCGCGAGGGGGCGGGCTGTGCGAGACTGCCGGTTATGCGCATCCTGGTGACAGCGGGGCCGACGCGGGAGGCCCTTGACCCGGTGCGGTTCATCAGCAACCGCTCCTCGGGCAAAATGGGGTATGCCGTGGCCGCGGCCGCGCGCGACCGCGGACATACGGTGCGGCTGATCTCCGGCCCCGTCTGCCTGCCGCCGCCCCCGGGGCTGGAGGTGGTACGGGTCGTGAGCGCCGCGGACATGCTGGAGGCCGTCGTACAGCACGTGGAGACGTGCGAGGTCCTGGTCATGGCCGCGGCCGTGGCCGACTGGCGGCCGCGGGTGGTCAGCGCGCAGAAACTCAAGAAACACCTGTCCGGTCGCAGCCAGGTGCTGGAACTCGTGCGCACGCCGGATATCCTGGCAACCATCGGCAGCCTGAAAGGCTCGCGTGTCTTCGTCGGTTTCGCGGCGGAGACCGAGAATCTGGAGGCCGAGGCGCGGCGGAAGCTGGCCGCCAAGGGGCTGGACCTCATCGTGGCCAACGATGTGTCGCGCCTGGACGCGGGCTTCGAGGTGGACACCAACGCCGTCACGCTGTTCACGGCCGCGGAGAACGCCGTCTGTCTGCCGCTCCAGCCGAAAGCCGCGGTGGCGGAAGCGATCGTGGACTGGATCGAGCGGTACGCCGCGGCCCGTCCTACTTGTCTCTCCTGATGACGTCGCCGCCGCCCGATGCGAGCCAGGCGTTCACCGTGTCGTAAACGCGGGCGGCAACATCGTTGTAGAAGTAGTAGCTGTCCTCGGCAATCCCGACGAGGCAGCCCGCGACCAGTGCCCGCACGATGAAGGCGTCCGCGTACAGGAACAGGTAGAAGGCCCAGTAGCACGGGACGAGCAGGCAGAGGATGCCCTGGAAGACGTCGTCCTTGAAGGCCATCAGGGTGACCCCGATGTGGAAAAGGATGATCGCGTAGGGCCCGTAGTCCTGCAGGTACGGCGTGACGACCGGAACAACGTCGCCGTAGCGCAACGCCCACATCAGACCGCCGACGAGCAGGAGGATCAACCACGCGAGGATCAACCGGACGGGTTTCAGGCTGGGGGGCTTGACGTCCTGCGTGCTGGCCATCGTCTCGTAGTAGCGCCACTCGTCGTCCGAACGCTCGCCGGGCAGCCGCTCGGGGGTCGGTTCGGTCTTCTTCAGCGTGAGCTTCGGCTTGTCCGTTTCTCCCGTGGGTCGTTGCGTGGCGCGCAGCAGCAGTCCGCCGCAAGCGGGGCACTTGACCGAGGCGCCGAGCGCGTACTCGGAAACCCTCACGCTCTTTCCGCATTGTCCACACGTTACGTTTTCGTCGGGCATCTTGTCCTCGGTGCTAGGCACTATCCATAGCAGACCAGCCGGCCGAGTGGCGAGAGAATGTTGCAGTGTTGCGCGGCGCGGCGGAGCATGGCCAGGCCGGGTGCGATGTGGCGGGCAAAGTGGGCCGTGGCGGGTTGGGCCCGCAGGCGTCCGTACGCGCCCAGGGCCTGGGCCAGCCGCTGCACGGCCGCCCACCAGAAGTGCTCCTCCAGCTCCGCCGGATCGATTGCGTTTGCCCGGGCATGGTCGCGCAGGAGCGCGAGCTGGATCGGCTCGGGCAGGCTGACGTACGGGTCGGCCAGCAGGGACGCAAGGTCGTAGGCGGCCGGGCCGAGGCGCAGGCCCTGGTAGTCGATGAACGCGGGTGCGCTCCGCGTCAGGATGACGTTCGTGGACTGCAGGTCGCGGTGCAGCAGGACCGCGGGCAGCGGCAGCAGCCGGTCGGCCGCGCGCCGCAGGACGTCGAGGATGGGGCGGCGCCGCGCGGGCTCCAGCCGCAGGTGATTGCAGAGGAAGTGCTCTTCGAAGAGGTCGTGTTCCCAGCGGTACAGGTTCGCGTCGAAGGGGGCGCAGAGCTTCAGGCCGGCCGCCTCGGCGGCCGGCCGCCCTCGCGCGTGGAGCAGCGCGACCGCATGCAGCACGCGCCGGTAGAGCTGGCGCGCGGCGGCGGGCTCGGCGGTCACCTGCGCCAACAGGTCCCGCGTGCCGAGGTCCTCCAGAAGCAGGACGGGCTCGGGCGCGAGGTCGGCGACGAGCGCGGGGACCCGTAGTCCCAGCCCCGCCAGGAAGCGTGTGTGGCCGGCGAACAGGGCGTTTTCCGCCCGCTCGGCGCTGTAGTGCATGAGCAGGAGGGTGGCGCGGCCATGGTGGAGCCGGACGAAGCGCCGGGCCGAGCCGCGGGCGGGCAGGGGCTGGATAGCTGTGGTGCGGCCGTGCCAGCCAAGGTGGTCCAGTGCCAGGTTGACGACCGTATCGTCGGCGCGGTCGCCGCGCACGGCCAGCCCTTCCACGGCACCGCCCAGACGCAGCCCGTCCGCCACGATGGCCTGGCGGAAGCGAGCCCCGCGGCTGGCCCGTACGCCTTGGCCCAGCACGCTGTCCTCGACCATCACGCCCGCCGGCAGGCGGACGCCGGGCGCTACGGCCGCGAAACCGCGCACGGTCACGCCCGCCAGCCCCAGCGCGGTCTGGCGCGCGCGGGCGGCCGGCGGGCAGAAGCGCCCGCCCGGCAAGCCGGACAGGGCCGCGGCCAGCGCGGCACGGTGGACGCCCAGGTATCCCTCCGGCGTGCCGAGATCGGCCCAGAAGGCGCCCGGCACGGTCACCCCCAGCACGCCGTGTCCGTCTGCCTGCGCGCGTTCGTAGGCCGACACGATCGAGGAGAAACCACGGGGAATGTACCGCAGGATGGCGGGGTCGAGGAGTTGCAGGCCACAGAACGTGCATGTGCCAGGCGTTCCGGGCGCGGCGCTTCGGAACGTGGCGATATCCCCTTCGGGGCCGGTTTCGACCGTGCGGGGCCCCTGCGTGGCGTCCAGCCAGAGCGCTGCCAGGGCGCGCCGGGCCGCAAAGGCCGCCAGGAGCGGGTCCGGCTCGAGGTCGGCCGCGATGTCGCCGTTGACCATCCAGAACGGCTCCCCGCCCAGGAAGGCTGCGGCGCGCCGCAGCGTACCGCCCGTGCCGAGAATCGTCCGCTCGTAGCCGAGGGTCAAGGTCGGCAGGCGGTCTCCCCGAGCCGCCGCGTAGGCCCGCAGCCGGGCGGGGGCATGGTGCAGGTTCAGGTATGCGGCCTGCACGCCCCAGCGCGCCAGCAGGTCCAGCGTGTAATCGAGCAGGGGCTCGCCCCAGAGCGGCAGCAGCGGCTTGGGACAGAACGCGGTCAGTGGTCGCAGGCGCGTGCCGAGACCGGCGCAGAGAACGACGGCTTTGCGGGGCGCGTTCATGGCGTGGCGCGATAGAGCAGGGCGGCTTCCCGTTCCCGGAGGAAGGGCTGGCAGGCGGGCGCCCAGGCGGCCGTCAGCGTCCGCCACGCTGCGCCCGCCAGCAACCCGGTTCGCACCTGGTCGGTGCCGTACAACTGGTCGAGAAAGGCGGGGCGCGTGCCGGGGGCGCCGAAGAGGCGGCGGAGGCCGTACAGGTCGCGGATCGCCGCCAGGAGGGCTACGCCGGTGGCCACGGGGCGAAAGCGGTCGGGGTCGGTGACGACGAGTCGGATGCCGCCCACCAGCCGGCCGGCGTGGCTCCCGCCGGCTGAGACGTAGGGGTGGGGCAAGGCGTGCACGCCCGGCGGCAGCTCGCCGCGCAGACGTTCCGCCAGGGGCTCGGACCGGATCCAAGGCGCGCCGAGCACCTGGAAGACCAGGCTGGTGCCGCTGCCGTAGTCCAGCGCCGGCAGCGCCTCGGCGAAGACCGTGGCGAGGTATGTGCGCGCCGTCTCCCAGGACCGGATGCCGGGCGATGGCGGGATCCACGGGGGCCACCCGGCGCCGCGCCCGGCTGCGCGCCGGTAGCCGTCCAGCGGCGCGACGCGCAGGTCCAGGTCGAGCCGCAGGATCCGCTGCAGCCAGTGCGCCGTTTCGCCCGGCGTGAGGCCGTAGGCGAGCGGAGCAGGGATGGATGCCACGAAACTTCCGAACGCCGGATCGAGCAGGGGGCCGTCCACCACGTTGGGCAGCGGAACGGGACGGTCGGCCACGATGACCGTCAGGCCCCGTGCGGCACACGCTTCGAGGACGAGGCGCAGGGTGGCCACGTAGGTGTAACAGCGGGCGCCGAGATCCTGCAGGTCAACCACCACGGCGTCCAGCCCGCGCAGCATGGCCGCGGTCGGCTGGCGGCAGGCGCCGTAGAGCGAGTAGACCGGCAGGCCCCAGTCGGGGTGGCGGCGGCGTGGCACCAACGCGCCCGCGGGGGCCGCGCCGAAGTAGCCGTGCTCGGGGCCGAACAGCGCCGCGAGTTTGACGCGCGGCGCCGCGTGCAGCAGCGCGGCGGTGCTGCACCCCTGCTCGTCCACGGCGGCGGCGTGGCTGACCAGCCCGATGACGCGACCGCGCAGCCAGCCCGCGTGCCGGCGCAGCAGCGTGGTCACGCCAGGCGCGAACTCTGGGGGCTCCCGCTTCACCGCTGGTTGATGGTCAGGCCGAGATCCCGCTCGATCTCGGAGACCTGCTTCTCGAGGCGCGCGATTTCGGGATTGGGCTGCGACGTGGCCGGGTGCGACTGGTTCCAGCGCACGTAGGCGTCGCGAGCCTGCTTGTACTCGTCGCCGAGCGTGAACCCGTCACCGCGCATTTCGCGCAGCTCGTCGCCGAGCGCCTCGCGGTTGCCGCCCTCGCTCGCTTCGAACTTGTCGCGCAGTTCCTTCACCCTGGCGTTGTAGGCCTGGAACTTTTCGCGAATCTTGACGTACTCCGCGGCGTGGGGATTGTCCTTGCGCACGGCTGTGGAGGAATCCCGCTTGAGGTCATCCACGCGCGCGAGCAACTGCGCGCGCTGGCGGACAAGCTGACGCTGGCTCTCGTCGGCGTTGACGAACTGCGGTTCGAGGATCTCGATGTCCTCGCCATGGACGGCAAAGAACTGACGGACGCCCGCGGCTTCCGCAATACACACCGCCATCGGCCCCTCCTGGGTTTGCTCCACCTTGTCTATCAGCAGGAAGGTGCCGGTCGGAATCGTGCGGACGAACTTGCCCTTCACGCTGTAGAGCGAGGCGTCGCTCTTGCGGACCACGCCGACACCCTCGCGGGGCAGCGGGTTGTTGGGCCGCGCGGCGGGGGGGGGCGCCGTGGGAGTAACGCCCGCGGGGGGGGGCGTGGCGGCGGGCAGGGTCGGGGAGGGGGGCGCGACCACGACCGGCGCCGTCGGCGTCACGGCGGGGGTGAGCGGTTGGGGCGCAGTCGCCACGGGCGGGGTGGGGCGCGCGTCCGGCGTGACCGGGTCCGGCGGGTGTGCGGGTTCCGCCGTATCCGGCGCGGGCGCGGGCAGGCCGGGCCCCGTGTGCTGCACCCAGGAGAGAAAACGATCCACGGTCGGGACGGAGCGCGCTGAGTCCACGGTGCGCACGTAGGCGACGGCGAGCTCCGGCGGCAGCATGGGCGCGAGGAGGTAGATCAGCGTCGACCCCGCCATCCCGATCAAGAGGTAGCGCAACAGGAATGTCTGCATGCGTTCTTCCCCCCTTGCGGCCTCAGGACCCCGGTGCCGGCGGCCGCTGGTAGCTGAGCTTCGGTATCCGGTACTGCCTCGCCAGTCGCAGGTTGGCGGCGGGCAGGGCGCTCTTGTCCAAGACCAGGTCCACGCCGACGTTCAGGATTCTCAGCCGCGTGATGGCGCCATCCGTTTGGGCGATACGGAACACGTCGCGCAGGTTGCGGACAGGCTGGCCGTTTACCTGGGTCACGATCTGGTCGCTGAACTGCTGGTACCCCATGTTGATTTCGTCCGGCAGCACCGCCGCGAGGATCACGACACGGTCGCCCGGTTGCTCGGGGGAGTCGCGGCGCGTCGTGTAAAGGTTGACGATGTGCGGATCGGTCTTGGTCGCCCAGTCCTGGCCGCGCGTCGTGAGGTAGCGGCTTTCCACCTCGCGCAGGATGAGGCCGCCCTCCACCAGGTACTCCGCCGGCGCCCCCGTGACGTTCTCGGGGATCAGCGCCATCGCATCCCGCAGGTTGGCGAGTTTGACGGTCACGGTCTGCTCTTGTCCGTCGCGCCAGATCTTGACCGGCACCTCCTCGCCGCACTGGCCGCGCTGCTGGATGAGCAGGACGATGCTCATCCGGCCGAACTCGGCGTCTTCATAGAAACCGAGGTTGTCGATGGCCCGGCCGCCCCACGCGAGAATAACGTCGTTGGGCTTGAACGCCGCCGCCGCGCCGGACCCCAGCACGCAGGACAGCACGACGATGCCCTGGCCGTGATGATTCAGCTTGAGGAAGGCGCGCCGTGCAGGATCCACCAGCTCCTTCCACCGGAAGCCGGCCGAGGGCACGCCGACATATGGCTTCTCGCGCGCGTCGTCGAGGAAGCGCTTGAGAACGCAGGCGGGCAGGGCGAAGCCGATGCGCTCGCCGCGGTTGTAGCCGATCAGCAGACCGACCAGCTTCCCCTCGTGCACCGCGATCGCGCCCTGGCGGTTGACGTTGAGGTCGGTCAGCAGGTTGTGGGTCAGGACAGCGTAGGGCGCCTCGGGCAGCTCCGACGTGGTCGTGACCACGAGCGACGCCTTGCCGGACTGTACCTGGCGGGTGTTGTCGAGCTGGACGATGGTCACCTCCGCACCCTTCTGCAGGTTCGTGCCCAGACCCATGGGCGTCACGTCGAGCGCGGCGGGGTCGGCGGGCGCCAGCAGCGCCAGGTTGACCTGGGGGTCGGCCATCGTGACGTGGGCCTGGAGCTTCTCGCCGGTGCGGGCCTGGCGCAGTTCCACCAGGGTGCTGTTGCGCAGCAGGCTTTCGGCGGTGAGAATGACGCCCTTCTCCACGACGACGCCGTAGCCCTGCCGCACGCCCGGCCGGCGCTTCTGCCACGGGATGAAGGGGTCGTTCTCCTGAAACGTGACGATCACCTCGACAAGCGCTGCGTCGGGGTCGACCGCCGCGGCTGCCCGGCCGGTCCAGCCGTTCGCGATCAGGAGCAGGAGAGGAAGGCTGAGGAGGCGACGGTTCATGGCTGCTTCTCCAGGTACTCCGGCGCGGGGATGCCGTAGGCGTCGAGGATGTCCGGGTTGGCCGCGGCGGTGGCCCGCGCATCGAGGACGAGCACGTCCTCCATGCCCGCGAAACGGATCAGGTGGAAGCCGTTGACCGGGGTTCGCATGGCTGTCTTGACGTCTTCCAGTTCGCCGATGGCCTTTCCGTTCACCTCGGTGACGACTCCGTGGATGAAGCCCTCCGCGTAGGTGTTGACCTCGTGCGGCAGCCGCCGCAACAGGAGGATGAACTCCTTGCGGTTCGCGATGAGGTTGTCGGTCTTGGCGCAGCGCGAATGGTACAGCACCTGGTTGTGGTTCGGATCCTCGGGGCTGATGTTGCGCAGCACCTCGCGGTTCAGCGGGCTGAACACCAGGCCGCCGTTGATGTAGTAGCGGGGGCGTTCGTCGTAGACGTTGCGCAGGGCGAAGGGATCACGCGGATTGGCCAGGGGCATGCTGATCCGTAGCAGGGCGTTGCTGCGCCAGACGTCGAAGACCGCGGAGTCCCCCCACTGCTTGCGCTCGAGCAGCTCGGCAAACTCGACGTTGTTGCCGTCCAGCGTGACGTTGCCGTCGGCGGCGATCGGGTGGCCGTCCACCGACAGCAGGACATCGCGCGGGAGGAGCCGGTTGTGGGCGCTGCCGAAGGGGTCAGTGTAGTACACCACGACCCCGGATTTGCCGGCCGGGATCTGGAGGTCCCCGCGCAGCGCGTCGTTGCGCGTTTCGAGCGCCGCCACGCCCAGCTCCGGGTAGTTGTGGTAGGTGCCGTCGGCGATGTCTTCGAGGAAATGGCGGACGACCGGGATGGGAATGACGTAGCCGATGTTGTCGCCGGCGGTCAGCCCCTGAAACGCCACCCCGACGACGTTGGCGCCGAGGAGCACGGGCCCGCCGCTGTTGCCGGGGTTGATCGCGGCATCCACCTGCAGGACGAGATGCTGGTCCACCCCGCTGTGCGAGTAGGCGCTGTAGTCGATGCGGGAAACGACGCCCTTGGTCAGCGAGATGCGGTCCCCGCCCATCGGGTAGCCCATCACCGTGACCTCGTCGTTGAGGGCGGGCAGCTCGCGGGCGAACGTGACGGCCGTGGTTTTCTCGAAGAACGCCGGGTCTGTCACGGCCAGGATCGCCAGGTCGCAGTCGTGGGCGACGAAGGCGACGGTGGCGTTGAAGCGGCGGGCGTCGCCATCCTTCTGGATATGGAGGAACTTCGCATCGGACACGACGTGCGCGTTGGTCATGATGCGCTTGCCGGCGATGATGAAGCCTGTCCCTGTGCCGCTGCCCATGCGTCCGGCCTGCCAGGGAAGCGTGTAGTCGTCGCGCTGCACGGTGACGTAGATCTTGACGATCGCCGCGCGCAGCGAGTTGATCGAACGCGCCGCCGCGGGTTGTGCCGCGAGGGCGAGAAGCCCCAGGCCCGCCGCCAGGGCGGCGCCGGTCACGGGGCGGGGGATGCAACGGGCCGACCGTTTCACAGGTGCTCCTTCAGATGAGGGGCGGATGGAAACGGCGGCCAGGCCCGACGTCGCCCCGCCACCGGGCTAGAAGCGGTAGGTCAGCCGTCCGCCGAACTCCATGTCGCCGAACTCGAAGTCCGGGAGATCGCCCCAGTTTTCGAACGGGTAATAGGCCATGATGTCGAGAGCCAGGCGCCCGTAGGGGATGCTGACACCCGCCAGCAGCTGCCAGTAGAAGTCGGACCAGTTATCCTCCCCCTCCTTCGGATGCACGTAGGTCATCAAGCCGCCGAGACCGGCACGCCAGATCCTGTCCTTGACCACCAGGTTGACTTCGGGCGTCAGCGCGTAGTTCTCGTAGCCGTCGCTCTCGCCGACTTCCGGCGTGTAATCCACGCCCAGTTCCCAGTACGCGAGATCCTCGTGGTACTGGTAGGAGAGCCCGAGGCCCAGGTCGCCATCCTCGTAAGGCAGGTCCGTGAAGACGGAGTGATCCGTGTGATACCGGGCGCCCAGGCCCAGCCGGCTGTTGCCGGCCAGCGCAGGCACCGCAAGAAGGAGCGCCAACCCGACGACGACGCATGCATGTAATTTCATGGGCGGGTATGGTAGCAGGTTGGCCGTGTGTCTCAAGGACAAACCGCAGGCCGCCGTAACGCCTCAGTGACAGGAGGGGGCTTACATGGCACCTAACGGCCGGGACGGCCGTCTCCATCGCGTGGGCAGGCGACGAGGCGTGGAGACGGCGGTCCCCGCCGTCATCGCCCGCCCCTCGCGTTACTGAGGCGCTACGCGCCGCTCGATCGGCTTGACTTCCCGCCCGCCATCTTCCTACGCTCGCAGCACACGGGACACAGATGATTCAAGAGACCATACGCTGTCTGACTGATGCGGAACGCCGCTGCCTGCAGGAACGTCTCGACGCGCAGTGTCCCGTAAGCGGGCGAGGCACTGCCAGGTGGAGCCTGATCTGGGCAGGTGGGCTGTTGCTGCTCGCGTTGCTTGCGGCCGGGCTGATCGCCCTTCGGCCGAATCCGGTGCTGGGCGGCCTTGTCGGCGGCCTCTTGTCCGTCGCGGGGATCGTCTGCCTCTATGCGCTCATCATGGTGGTTTCCGGCTTCCTCCGCTGGCGCCAGGCCTACCGCGAGTTTGCGAGGGACACGGTTCCTGTCGTGCGGCGGGTTCTGCGCGAGGGTCGATGCCTGTCGCGGGACGTCACCGCGTCACGGGTGTACGAGATCGAGGAGTTCGAGGATGAGGGACCGGGCTACATCTTCGCGATCGGCGAGGGGAAAAGCCTGCTCCTCAAGGGGCAGAAGTACGAGCCGGAAGATGCCCGGATGCCGTGGCCCGCGCCGACGTTCTCGCTTGTCCGCAGCAGCGACGGAGAACTCTGGATCGGGCTGTTCTCGTCGGGTCAAACCCTGTCGCCGCTCCGGACGATCCAGATGGACGAGTGCCTGGACGACTTTGTCTGGTCCGAGCGGGAAGACGTGCTGGAGGGAGAGCCCGGGCAGATCCTGAACGGCATCTTGAAAGGCGGCCAACCGGCGCCTCTTCCTCATGAATAGCCCAAGGCTCTTCGTCTGCCCGCACTCGGAAACGAAGGTTGGCCCGATGGAGACCACGGAGCAAGAATCAACTGCAGGGATCCCCAACACGGGCATCCCATAAGGCATCCCTCGATGGCACAACCCGACCGCAACCCGTG
>CAYOBW010000108.1:16440-22573 GCA_964402115.1 uncultured Victivallales bacterium | reverse complement strand
CCTTCGAGGAACTCGAGGCTCGCGCCGCCGCCCGTGCTGATGTGGGTCATCTTGTCCGCCAGCCCGCTCTTGTTCACCGCGCTGACGCTGTCGCCGCCGCCGATGATGCTCAGGCACTTCGTCGCGGCAATGGCCTGCGCCATCGTCAGCGTGCCCGCCGCGAACGGCGCCATCTCGAAGCAGCCCATCGGCCCGTTCCACACCACGGTCTTGGCCGTCTTCACGGCCTCCGCGAAAGTGGCAGCCGACTGCGGCCCGATGTCCAGCGCCATCCAGCCGTCCACGATGCCGGCCTCGCCCACCACCTGCGTGGCGGCAGCCGCATCGAACTTGTCGGCAATGACGTGATCTGTCGGGAGCAGCAAATTGACGCCCTTGGCCGCGGCCTTGGCCAGCAGCTCCTTCGCCAGGTCCACCTTATCCTCTTCCACCAGCGACTTGCCGATGGGCAGGCCCTTGGCGCGATAGAACGTGTAGGCCATGGCGCCGCCGATGATCAGCGTGTCCACCTTGTCGAGCAGGTTGTTGATCACGTTGACCTTGTCGCTGACCTTGGCGCCGCCCAGAATTGCCACGAAAGGCCGTTCCGGGTTTGCCAGTGCGCGGCCGAGGTAGTCGATTTCCTTCTCCATCAGGAAGCCGGCGACGTTCTGCTTGTAGAACTGGCAGACGATGGCGGTCGAAGCGTGGGCACGGTGCGCGGAACCGAAGGCGTCGTTCACGAAGATCGCGCCGTCTCCGAGCTGCGCCAGCAGTTTGGCGAGATCCTTCTGCTTCGCCTTCATCTCCGCCTTGGCGGCCTTCTTCTCCTCGTCCGTGGCTGTATCGGCTACTTTCGCCTTGCCCTCCTCGGGCTTGTAGAAGCGGGTATTCTCGACCAGCATGACCTCGCCCGGCTTGAGCGCCTGGGCCATGGCCAGCGTCTCGGCGCCCGCGCAGTCGGGGCCGAACTGGACCGGACGACCGAGCAGCGTCGCGAAGCGCTCCGCCACGGGCTTCAGGCTGAACTCCGCCTCGTAGCCCTTGCCCTTCGGGCGGCCGAGGTGGCTCAGCAGCACCAGCGAACCGCCCTGGTCCAGCACGTGCTTGATCGAAGGCAGGGCCGCCAGGATGCGGGTGTCATCGGTCACGACACCGCTCTTGACCGGCACATTGAAGTCCACGCGCATCAGCACGCGGTGTCCCATGCAATTCACGTCTCTCAGGGTCAGCTTCTGCATGTTGCTTCCTCCCGTAGAATGACACTGGGGCGTCTCAGGACGCCCCAGTGCGCTGAAGACTCAGGCTGCTGTGCGTCAGGCCACGGTGGCCATGTGAACGATCAGATCCACCAGCTTGTTGGAATAGCCCCACTCGTTGTCGTACCAGGAGACGATCTTCGCGAAGTTCGGGTTCAGCATGATGCCGGCGCCGGCGTCGAAGATGGAGGTGCGCGCGTCGTGGTTGAAGTCGCTCGAGACGACCTCGTCCTCGGTGTAGCCCAGGATGCCTTTCAGTTCGCCTTCCGACGCCGCCTTCATCGCGGCCTTGATTGCGGCATAGGCGGTCTCGGCATCGGCGCCCGGCGCCTTGTCCAGGCGGCAGGTCAGATCCACGACCGACACGTTCAGCGTCGGGACGCGGAACGCCATGCCCGTCAGCTTGCCCTTCAGGGCGGGAATGACCTTGCCCACGGCCTTGGCCGCGCCGGTCGAGGACGGGATGATGTTGCCCGCCGCCGCGCGCCCGCCGCGGAAGTCCTTCTTGCCGCCCGGCCCGTCCACGGTCTTCTGCGTCGCCGTGGTCGCATGCACGGTCGTCATCAGCCCTTCGGCAATGCCCCAGTTGTCGTTGAGCACCTTCGCCACGGGCGCCAGGCAGTTCGTCGTGCAGGACGCGTTCGACACGTACGCCTCGCCCTTGTAGTTCTTGTGGTTCACGCCCATCACGAACATCGGCGTGTCGTCCTTGGAGGGGGCGGACATGACCACGCGCTTGGCGCCGGCCTTGATGTGCCCTTCCGCCTTGGCCTTCTCCAGGAAGAAGCCGGTGGACTCGCAGATGTACTCGGCGCCCACATCGCCCCACTTCAGGTTGGCGGGGTCCTTCTCCGCGGTCAGGCGGATGGTCTTGCCGTTGACGATCAGGCTGCCCTCGCCCGCCGCCACCGTACCCTTGAAGACACCGTGAACGGTGTCGTATTTCAGCATGTACGCCAGCTGCTTGGAGTCGAACAGGTCGTTGATGCCGACCACTTCGACCTGCGGGTTCTCGAGCGCCGCGCGAAAGACCAGGCGGCCAATGCGTCCAAAACCGTTGATGCCAATCTTGATTGCCATACGATACTCCTCCTTAGCGCTGTGGGTTCCGTCCTCTTCCGCATCGCCGCCGCCCGTCGGCGACAGCGACACGTCTGCAAAACAATTAAGGCCAAGACTGTACCGAACCGGCCACCCCCCCGTCAACCGGCGAATCGCGCGGGCGTTAAGTTCGTCAGGAGTCAGGCGCGGGCCACCGCGGCCGCAGCGGGCGGGGAGCGGGATCTGCCGGATCACGGAGGGAGTTGATGCGTTTGCCCTGCACCGGGCTCGGCAGTTCCATGTTTACAGGGCCTAAGCGACCCTGCTAACTTTAAGTCAACAGGGCCGGCGCGGGCACCACACACGGCGGAACGGCGACCGGTTCCTCGGAAATCCGGAGGGCTTGACATGCAACGCGTACGCAGCCGAGCGGCACCGCGCCAGGCACGCGCCGGGATGGCGCTCGTGCTGGCTGCCACGTTGGCCGGCGGCTGCGGCAAGCAGCAACCGGCGGCTCAAGCGCAAGCGCCTGCGCCGGCATACGCGCCGCAGTTGCAACACCTGCTCGACGAAAAACTGCGCTTGCTCGCGGCCCTGGCACGCGAGACCGTCATCCAGGAGGCTGTCAACGCCGCGAACAGCGCCGGCGCATCGCTCTCAACCGCCGACATCATGGCACGCGACAGACAGTGGCAACGGGCCGGCGCGGACGACGCCTTCACCCGCGCCCTCCAGGAGAACGCAGCGGCCCGGCGCCTGGCGGCATTCTGCGAGGCACACCTGGCGTTCCCCGAGGTCTTCGTCACCGACCGCCGGGGCCTGGTGGTGGCGATGAGCAACCGGACGTCCGACTACCTGCAGGCGGATGAGGACTGGTGGCAGCGCGCCTACGCGCAGGGACGGGGCCACGCCCACGCCGGCGAGATCGAGTACGACGAAAGCGCTCACAGCCAGGCCATTGCGCTCTGCCTGCCGGTGCCCGCAACGACGGGCAGTCAGATCGCCGGCGTCATCAAGGCGGTGTTCGACGTCAAAGCCGTCAAGGCGGAGTTGTGACATGAAGTTCGGCGCGCGCACCATCCGTCGCGACCTGCTGCTGGTGCTGGGACTGGCTTCCGGGCTGACGCTGGCCACCGCGTTCTTCGGCCTGACGCTCATCCGCGGCAATACCCGCCTTGTCGAGGCGGTGTTCGCCCGGTACCTTGCGCTGTCCCGATGCTGCGAGCAGGTGCTGATTGCGCAGTCTGAGTCCACCGGTTGTATGAGCCGGGCGCTCTCCCTCAACGACCGTGCCGCCGCCGGTGAAGTTGCCAGCCTGAAACGCCGTTTCGAGGACAGCGCCCGCCGCTCGACAACGTTCATCAACGCCATGATCTGGGGATCCGAAAGCGAGGCGTTCGCCCGCGCCGAGGGCGGCGCACTGGCCGCCACGTGGCAAGTCCAAGGGGGGCTGGACACCCCGGTTGTGCAAACCGCACCGGCGCCCCTGCGGCAGTTGGCGGGTCTGGCCGACATTTACTACGCGGCTTATGCCCGGCGCGTGATTCGCGTGTTGGACAGCTGCGAACGCACGCTGACCGCTCCAGTCCCGACCAACGAGGAGCTGTCGGAGCGTGCGCAACTCGGCTCCCTGATCACGGAGGCCTACGCGTACCGGCGACTCTCCACGGAGATGCTCCAGGAAGTCGTGCGCAGCGTCCACGCCGACCTGCAGGCGGCGGCGGCGGACGCGACGCGGGCGCAAAATGTGGCAGCCGTGGCGCTGGTGGCGGTTTCCCTCCTGACCGGAGCCGTCAGCCTGGGGTTCGGCTGGATCTTCGCCACCTTGAACGTTGTGCGCCCGCTCGAACGTCTGCGCGCCGGGGCTGCGGTCATCGGCGCCGGCGATCTCGCGCACCGTGTCGGCACCGCCGCGCCGGACGAAATCGGCCAACTGGGGCGGTCTTTCGACAGCATGGTGGACAACTTGAGAGCCGTCATGGCGCGGCGGGATGACCTGAACTGCGAAATCGAGCAGCGCAAGCAGGCCGAGGAGGAACGGGGCAAGGCCCTGGCCGAGTTGCGGCGCTCGAATGCGGACCTCGAGCAGTTCGCCTATGCTGCGTCGCACGACCTGCAGGAGCCGCTGCGGAAAGTGATAGCCTTCGGGTCGCTGCTGGAGAGGGAATACGCCACCCAGTTGGAGGGTTCCGGTCAGCAGTACGTGGCCACCATGTGCAAGGCAGCGCGACGGATGCAGCACCTGATCAGCGCCCTCCTGGCCTACTCGCGCATCGCGACCCGCGGCGGAGAGTTCGTGCCTGTCAACCTGAACGGCGTGCTGACGGAGGTCCTGGCGGACTTGGAGGTGCTCCTGCGGGAAACCGGCGGAACGGTCACGGCAACGCCCCTGCCCCAGGTGGACGCCGATCCGACCCAGATGCGGCAACTGCTGCAGAACCTGGTCGCCAACGCGCTGAAGTTCCACCGCGAAAATGTGCCGCCGCTCGTGCGGGTTTACGAGGAGGCGCCGAACGCGGCAGGTTGCCCGCCGCTGGCTCCGGGTCACTGCCGGCTAGTCGTCCAGGACAACGGCATTGGCTTCGACCAGCGGTACGCCGAACGCATTTTCGGCGTCTTCCAGCGCCTGCACGGGCAGCACGAGTATGAGGGGTCGGGCATCGGCCTGGCCATCTGCCGCCGCATCGCGGAGCGGCACGCCGGCACGATCCAGGCCTCTTCCCAGCCCGGCGCCGGGGCCACTTTTCGCGTGGACTTTCCCCGCACCCGCACGCCGGCCTGGAACAAAGGCGCGCCATGACCTGCGACCCGGTGCAAATCCTGATGGAGTATGCCGCGCGAAAGCAGGTCTCCGGGTCGCTTACGGAGCCGCCACGGGCGGCGCGCCCGCGGCACTTCGGGCCGGGACACCGAGGTGGGTTCGGAAGAACGCGCGCGCGCGAAGAACCGCGTCCGCGTCTCCGGCGCGAGCCACCCCGTGGTTGGCCCCTTCCACGACGAACAACGCCGCTTCCACATGCGCGGCTTGCAGGTGGGCATACAGGTTGCGGGCATGCTGAATGGGAACGATATCGTCGGCGCTGCCGTGGACCAGCAGCACGGGCGGATCGTCCGCCGAAACGTAGGTGATGGGCGACACGCTCGTCTTGCGTGCTGCTTCCATGTCCGCCGCCGGCGTGCCAGGTTCATACCCGAGGAGCTGACGGTACGCCGGGTGCTTGTGTTCGAGATTGGCCAGGAGCGACCAGTCCGTCGGGCCGGCGAAGCTGACGACGCACGAAACCCTGGAGGATTCGCGCGCAACGGAATCCTCGGCGCCGGGCGCGGCGGCATCGTCATGCAGGGCCACCCAGAGCGACAGATGCCCACCCGCCGAGCCGCCGGTCACGCCGATGCGCGCGGGGTCCATGTGCCATTCCCGCGCCTTGTGGCGCACGAATCGAATGGCACGCAGGCAGTCGTTCACCTGCGCCGGATGGCTGGCGACATCGGTGAACCGATACTCCACCGAGACGACAGCCAGCCACCCCTCGCGGACGGCGGACGCAAGAAAGGCGGGGATGTGGCTCTTGGATCCGCCCCGCCAGCCGCCCCCGTGGATGAACACCACCACGGGCGTGGATCCGGTCGTCAGCGGCAGGTAGACATCGAGCCGCTGGGCCGGATGCTCGCCCGCGTACGCCACGTCCCGGAGCACATGGACCGTACCCGTACCGGCGCCGACCTGGCCGTGGACGCGGCCGCCCAGGAGCAACAGACAGATCCCCACGTAGAGCAAGCATTTCATAGTCATGCGAACCTAGGCGATGGACCGCGAAGCGTCAAGCCTTTCGGTTTCGCCGTCAGCCGTTCGC
>CAYOBW010000108.1:0-16340 GCA_964402115.1 uncultured Victivallales bacterium | reverse complement strand
GCCGTTCGCCCTCACCGCACGCACGGAAGACGGCGTGCAGGTCGTCCGCATCCAACCCGTGGCGCCCGGCGCCAAGGGACGCTGGAACGGGCCGTCGGCTATGAGCGCGCCGCCGCCCTGGCGGGCGCTTCCGCCGCGTCCCCGCTGGTCGCCTTCGCGGCGGAGATCGGCCAGCCCGCAGAGCCCGTCAACCGCTGCCGGCTGTTCATCCAGGACGGCGACGCCGGCGGCCAGCCGGCCATCGCCGATGTGAAGTACGGCATCGGCCGCGACACGGCCGTCACCCTCGCGAACGCCGGAGCAGAGACGTGGAGACGCGATCCGCCGCCGTTAGCCCCCCTGCGCGGGGCATTATCAAGCGCCGGATCTTTTTACTTCGCGGTCATTCGCAAATGATGATATTGTAGGTATCAGTTTCTAGAATGACCGGTGGAGGGAGGCGTTCACGGTGCGACCCATGCGTTCGGAGATGACAGGTTACGCGGTGCTGCTGATCATTCTTTTCTGCATCGCCGCGCTGGCAGTCTATCACACGATTGACTTTGTCGAATCGTGCATGGCCACACCCTACGTCAACATCGTGGCGGCCTTGCTGTGGGTGCTGTCGCTGGGGTTCATGTTCATCGCGGGCGCGTTCGGCCTGCTCGGCATTCACATCGCCGGAGAGATCGAAGGCCGTCGCCGCGTGGCGCGGATCGTGGACACCATGGACTACATCCACGACGGCGTCGTGGTGCTCGACAAGACCGGATGCATCGTCGGCGCGAATGCCGAAGCCCATGCCGAGGCGCCCCGGGTGTTTGCCAACCGCGCCCCTTTGACCGCCGCATTCCCGTCCCTGACGCCGGATGACGTCGTGCAGTTGCTCGACAAGGGCACGCCGCGCGAGCTGGAGCTGCCGATCGAGAAGAACGGCCAGTCGCGCCTGCTACGCTTCCGTTCCCTGCCGTCGGGATCGCTGTCGCTCATCCTGATCAGCGACATCACTGCGATGGACCAGCAGCGGATGCGGCGCCGGCACGCCGCGCGCCTGCAGCTGATCGGGCAGCTGGCCCGCGGCGTCGCGAACGATTTCAACGAGTTGCTGTGCGCCATCGCCGGCAACACGGCCGTCCTGGGCCGACTGCGTCCCGATAGCCCCGATGCGCTGCGCACGCGGGAGGCCATCGAGCATGACGCGGAGCGCGGCGTGCGGCTCGCGGCGCAACTGCTCGAGCTGGGCGACGCCGGCAACTCCGTGCTGCTTACCGAGGCTACCGCCGACAGCGTGCGGGCGGCCTGCGACGTGTTGCGCGATACGCTGCCGCACGACTGGCGCGTGAATGTGCAGACGGCGCAGGACCTGCCGACCGTGGGTCTGTCGCGCACGCAGCTCGAGCAGGTCGTCGTGCATCTGGCCCTGCTCGTGGCGGATTCGATGGGCCGCCCCGGCATGATCGGCATCTCCCTCATGGCGCCCGCCGCCCCCGGCGAGAGCCCGGGAACCGCTCGGGGCGGAACCCTGCTCATCGAGGGTGACGCGGACGAGGGCATCGTGCCGTTGCGCAAGCCCCGTGCCGACGCGGACAACGCGGGCATCATTCTCTCGGTCATCCGCTCCATGCTCGAGGAAACGGGGGGCACGCTCGACTCCATGGTCAACCACAAAGGCCTGCCCCGCTACCGCGTCGGCCTGCCGCTGGGCGTGGGACTGGAGCCATCGCAGAGCGACCGGCTGGCGGAGGAGTTGACCACGTATGTGGCCCACTGGCGCATCCTGCTCGCCAAACCGGAGCGCCTGCACCCGGATCTCGACGCACGACTGCGGGAGATCGGCGCGGTACCGGAGCGCGTGACCGAAATCATGCCCGTGCTGGGGCGGATCGACTCCGCCGAGCCCCTGGACGCCATCGTCGTGGACGCCTCGCTGCTCGGTGCGGAGCCGAAGGCGCTGGTGCGCGCCATGCTCAAGCTGCGACCGGCAACCGCCGTGGTGATCCTGGGGGAGACTCGCGAAGGCGCCCTGACCGACCTGTCCAACGACATCCACCTGACACAGCCGGGCGCTTCCGCGGACCGGATCATCATGGCCATGATCGAGGCCCGCCAGCAGGCCGTCCGCCGCAAGGGACAAACTCGGCAGGCGTAGAAAGCGGCCGGTCAGACTGCGGGCGCGGCGGGCACCCAGAGGACGAACCGGGCGCCCCCTTCCGGCGGCGCGGACACCTCCAGGCGCCCACCCTGCCTGCGCAGGGCATTGAAGACGATCGTCAGCCCCAACCCCGCCCCCCGCTGCGCGGCGGCGTTGCGCGTCGTGACAAAAGGCTCGCAAAGGGCGTCACGTACGTGCGGCGCCAGACCGGGACCGCTATCGGTGACCTCGACGCTGATGAAGGGCCCGGCCGGGGAGGGCGCACCGGTCACGTCCACCCCCGCGGGCAGGTCGGCGCGCGCGGTCCGCACGCATACGCGGCCAGCCGGCGCCGCGGCCTCCGCGGCATTGCGACAGACATTGGCCACCGCCGCGATCAAGCCGTCTGCGGAGACGCACACCGTCGTCGCTGCGTCGGTCAGCTCGACGGTGAACGTCACACTCTCCGCCATGGGTTGGTACTTCAGGTCGCCCACGATCTCGGAGACGATGAGATTCACGTCCATGGTCTCTGCGTCCAGTTCCTCCTGCCACGCCAACAGCTGGAGCTGCCCGACGATGTGCGCCATGTCGCGGGCTGCCCGCTCCATGGCGTCGAGCATGGCCCGCTCGGGCGCCTGCTCGGGCAGACGGACCCGCACCAAGTCGGGGTAGGACAGGAGCGGCGTCAGCAAGTTGCCGAAGTCATGCGTGATGTGGCTGAGCAAGCACCCGAGCGTGCGCGAAGCCTCAGGCGGCAGCGTGCGATATCCGATATCCTTGCCGATCATGTCCATCTCCCGGCCCCGCACAGGGCCTGTGTGTGCGCCCACCCTACCCTGCAAAGCCGGTGCCGGAGCGCGTGTCACCGACAATATGGACACTCTGCGCGGGAAATGCAAAGCCCATACTTGTCCATTGAGGCTCTTGCAGAACGCCCCGCGACGCAAGCCGTCAGGCGCCGCGTCGCGGGGGGGGTTGCAAGATCCTCGATTGACAGACTGCGGCCGCAGGCGTATCCGTGGACGTTGCTTCGGGGCAACACCGGATCGAAAGGAGCGGAAGAGAGTATGCAGACAAGGGGCGGCTGGCGGTACGGGCTGATCATGTTGACGTTGGCGGGGGCCACGTGTGCGGCACGGGCAGCGGAGCCGGCGTATGTCGGGCGTTGGGCCCTCACCATTCCCGGCGGTGGCGCCGGCTGGCTGGGCATCGTCGAGGAGAACGGCAGGCTCTCCGGCTCCATCCTCTGGGGCGGGGGTAGCGTGGTACCCGTCGACGAGGTGCGCGTCGCGGAGGGTACGCTCGTCGTCACCCGCAACTATGAACGCGAGCAGAACGGCCCTGACGGCAAGAAGCAAAAGGTACGCGAGGTCGAGACCCTCCGCGGCACGCTGGACGGCGACACGCTGAACCTCACCACCGAACGCGCAGGTCCGGACGGCAAGGCCTCGGGCCGCACGCCGTTCAGTGGCCGCCGCAGCGCGGCGCTCCCGCCCGCACCCGACCTGGCGAAAGTGACCTTCGGAGCGCCCGTTGCCCTGTTCAACGGCACGGACCTGGCCGGATGGCGGTTGACCAACCCGGGGCAGGCCAGCGGGTGGAGCATCAGGGACGGCGTGCTCAGCAACCGCCCCGTGCAGGAACCCGGCAAACCGCACAAGTCCTACGGCAACCTGCGCACCGAGCAGGAGTTCGAGGACTTCAACCTCAAGCTCGAAACGCGCGTTCCACCCGGCGGCAACAGCGGCGTCTACCTGCGGGGCATTTATGAAGTGCAGGTGGCCGAGAGCTTCGGCAAGGCGCCCGAAGCGCATATGATGAGCGCCATCTACAGCCGCATCGCCCCGAGCGAGAACGCCGCGAAGCCCGCGAACGAGTGGCAGACGCTGGACATCACGCTGGTGGACCGGCACGTGACCGTGATCTTGAACGGCAAGAAGGTCATCGACAACCAACCCCTGCTGGGCTGCACGGGCGGCGCCCTGTGGTCGGATGAATTCCGCCCCGGCCCGCTCTACCTGCAAGGCGATCACACGGACGTGGACTACCGCAACATGGTCATCCGACCGGTGCAGAAGTAGCGTCTGCCCGCTGTTCACTGTTCACTGCCCAACGAAGGGTTCACCATGATGCGACATGGCCTGCAATTCCTGCCTGGCGGTACGGCGCTTCTGCTGGGGCTGGCGGTCGCGGCGGCGGGGGCTGAGCGCTGGCTGTGGATCGGCACGTACGCCCAGCGCGGCAGCCAAGGCATCTATGCCGCGACGTTCGACACCGCAACCGGTCGGCTCGGCGTCCCGTGCCTGGCGGCTGCGGCTGACAACGCCTCCTTCCTGGCACTGCACCCGCGACTGCCGTGCCTGTACGCCGTCAACGAAACCGGGCGGTTCGAGGGTCGCCCCGTGGGCGCCGTGCGCGCGTTCAGGCTGGCGACGGAGGGGGGCGGGCTGACAGAGCTCAACCGGCAGCCCACGGGCGGCGCCGCTCCCTGCCACCTTGCGGTGGACGCCACGGGGCGCCAGCTCGTCGTGGCCAACTACAGCGCCGGAAACGTGGCGGTCTTCCCGCTCGGCGCCGACGGCAGCCTGAACAGCCTGACCCAGCTCGTGCAGCACGCGGGATCCGGCCCGAACCGTCGGCGCCAGGAACGCCCACATGCCCACGGGGTCACCTTCTCGCCCGCGAACCGTGTCGTCTTCGTTCCCGACCTGGGCCTGGACCGTCTGCAAGCCTACCGGTTCGATCCCGTCCGCGGCGCCCTGGCTCCCAGCCCCGACGCGACGGGCAGCCTGCCGCCCGGTTCCGGCCCCCGCCATGCCGCCTTCCATCCCGACGGAGCGCGCCTGTATGTCATCAACGAGCTGACTTCCACGGTGACGACGTTCGCGTGGGAAGACGCGGCGGAGCGGCTGCAGCCATTGGCCACGGTCAGCGCGTTACCCGCGGGCTGGACCAATGCCTCCTCGGCGGCGGAGCTCGCCGTCCATCCCAACGGCAAGTTCCTGTACACTTCCAACCGCGGCCACGACAGCCTCACGGTCTTTGCGCTGGATGCCCGGACGGGGCTGCCGACGGCGGTGCAGCACGTTCCCTGCGGCGGCCGTGCGCCACGGCACTTCGTGCTCGACCCCGCGGGTCAGTGGCTGCTGTGCGCACACCAGGACTCCGACACCATCGCCGTGTTCGCCGTGGACCCGGCCACCGGCCGCCTGGCGCCGACCGGGCCAACGGTCGCCGTCCCCGCGCCGGTCTGCCTGCTGTGGCGGCGGGATTGACACGGGCCACTCCCGCCGAACCACTGCCTGGGGGACTAGAACGCTGTTGGCAGACGAGATGGGATGGGGTATTTTGACCGCCGTATGAGGCCCTACACGTCGGAATCACAGCCCACTTGCGTGCGCGACAAACTGGCCGGCGCAGAAGTGCTCTTCTCGCTCGCACAAGGCGAAGCACGAGCCATTGCCGACCGGTTTGAGACATCGCCACGTGTTGCGTTTGCCCGCAGCCTTTGCTCCGAAGTGCTTGCGGCCTGGTGGCGCCGGTCGGCCGGGACAATGGCTTGTGCTTGGGACATACGCGCGTTCGTTACGCCACCCGTCAAGGGGCACCACGAATTGACGACACGTCTGGGCGACTTCCTGGCCACCTTGCCCGGTCCACGCGCCGGGTATCTGGCCGGACAACTCTACACCACCCTGCTACCGGATTCGATGCGCAAGGAAATGGGGGCCTACTACACGCCACCACCCTTGGTGGATCGCCTGATCGAGATGGTGACGGAAGCCAGCTTCGACTGGAAGCGCGGTCGCGTCATTGACCCGGCATGCGGCGGCGCAGCGTTCCTGGCGGCAGTTGCTCCCAGGCTGGTGGCTGGCGCCTCGAAACGAGCACCTGAAGCGGTCTTGGAGGATATCGAGACGCGCCTGGCAGGCATAGAGCTGGATCCATTTGCAGCATGGATGGCCATGGTTCTGCTGGACTTGGAACTTCTGCCGACAACGATCAAGGCGGGCCGACGACTGAAGTCCCTGGTGAGCGCGGGCGATGCGCTCGCGGCGCAACCCCTTGAATCAGGCACATACGATCTCGTCATCGGCAATCCGCCGTACGGCAGAGTGACATTACCCGCTGCGCTTCGCACGAGGTTCCGCGAATCCCTCTTTGGCCATGCAAATCTCTATGGTCTCTTCACCAATCTGGGCGTGCAACTGGCGCGTGAAGGTGGCTTGGTGGCCTACGTGACGCCCACCTCCTTCCTGGGAGGCGAGTACTTCAAGCGACTCCGCCAACTCCTGAGTGTGCAGGCGCCCTTGCAGCAAGCAGCCTTCGTGAGAGATCGAGAAGGTGTTTTTGCGGGCGTGTTGCAGGAAACCATGTTGACGGTCTTCAGGCGGGGGACCAACACCGTTCCGGCGCCTGTTGCGGTGAGCGCACTGCACACCACCGATCAGACCGAGCCGCTCCCCTCGCAGTCGATCGGAACCGTCACGCTGCACGATCGTTCCGGGGGGCCTTGGGTGCTTCCACGCACCCGGGAACAGGCGCTGCTGGTGCGGCAATTGAACGCCATGCCACGGCGTCTGATCGACTACGGATTCGCCGTTTCAACCGGACAACTGGTATGGAACCGGCACAAGGACCAACTGTGCGCGGCAGGCGGGCACGGGTGCTATCCGATCATCTGGGCGGAAGCCGTTGGCGCCAACGGCGTTTTCCAGTTTCAGGCAGCCCGTCGCAATCACCTGCCCTATCTCAAGGCAAAACCAGGACAGGACTTCCTGATCAACCAGGAGCCCTGTATCCTGGTTCAGCGCACAACGGCAAAGGAGCAGCGGCGCAGGCTGATCGCTGCGGTCATTCCCAACTCTTTCGTCGTGGCATACCCGGGCTTCGTCGTGGAGAATCACCTGAACATGGTTTACCCCGTGACCGCCCGCCCCCGCGTGACTCTCGGCACGTTGGTGGCCTTGTTGAATTCCACGGCTGTGGATCGTGCTTTTCGCTGCATCAACGGCAGCGTAGCCGTATCGGCCTACGAGTTGAACGCCCTGCCCCTGCCATCCCTCGAACAGATGCAGGAGTTGGACGCGACCCTGTCGAACGGTGGCTCGCGAGAGCAGCTTGAAACGCAAATCTCGGACTTCTATACATCAGGCACGGAGAGACATGAACGCACTACCGCCCGTCATCCCGCTCGCCAACATCGCGAAATGGTTGCCTGAGATCTTCCCCGACGGCACGGCGAACCGCAACTATGTCGTCCGGGAGATAGCCGCGAAGACGCTGTTCGTGATGTTCTACGTGGGCGCCGTGGAGGCGCTCGGCCGCTGGCTGCGCCCAAATCAGGTGACCAGGATGACAGATCGGCAGGCCATGAAGACGACCGACGCGGCACGCGAGACGTGGTCCCTTCAATCGCTACGGTCCGGCGCACTGCGACACCAACCGGGATGTTGGTATGCTGTCGACACGCGCGAACCCATCCGTGATGAGACCCTGCGAACTGGACTCGTCGCGCTTGGGGCAGTGGTCGAACGAACGGGCCTGCCGACAACATCCGCCAGGCCTCGGTACGCCATCGCACACGATTTCGCTTCGCTCCTGATTCACCTGCACAACACCCCACATGAGGCTGCCGTCGCCATTCGACGCTGGCAGGAAGATCATCTGACCGTCTCCGCGCTGAGTCGCATTCAGCTCGTGAGACAGGGAACCGTGCGGTCCGCTACACACAAGCGCGTCAAAGTGACATTCCCGAATGGCGAGACGCGCCTGATGCTGCCGGGCCCAAGCACCGTCATCTCGAAAGCGGTCGTGGAGGTCTTCGCGCCTCGTTTCCTGCGTGAGCCAGGCGTTGTGTTCTTGAGTGAGTCGGGCAACAAGGTCGTTCAGCGCGACGAGACGTTGGCCGCCGCGATCGGTCTGCGGCTTGACTACACACGTAATCTGCCAGACATCATTCTGGCTGATGTGCAGACACGAGGCACGAGGGTCGTGTTCGTCGAAGCGGTGGCTACGGATGGGGCCGTAACGGAAGCCCGCAAACAGGCGTTGCTCCAGGTTGCGTCCGAAGCGGGCCACCGGCAGGAAGACGTCTATTTCGTTTCGGCATTTCGCGATCGTGGTGCATCCGCATTCCGTCGGTTGGCATCCGAATTGGCATGGGGTTCGTATGCCTGGTTCGTCAGCGAACCGGAGTGCATCGTGCTGTTCTCGGGCGCCGGCGCCTCGGCGTTGCCCGGGTTGCCAATCTGAGCGGAAACGAAGGCAGGAAATGCCTGCGGCAATGAAAGCAGCGCCCGGCTGCGAAACCCGATCAAACCGCGGGGGTGGACGGGGATAGCTTCCGGCCTTCCGGCGGCGGGATTGACACGCCACGCGGGTTGCGGTTCAATGGCTCGCGTCTGACGCCGCGGGCAGTCTGCGGCCAGCCAGACGAAAGGAACAACGAGATGCGTATTCACCCCTTTCAGGCCATTCGTCCCGTCCCTGAACTTGCCGCGCAGGTCGCAGCCGTGCCCTACGACGTCGTGGACACGGCGGAGGCCCGCGCCCTGGCCACCGGCAACCCCTGCAGCCTGCTCCACGTCAGCCGGGCCGAAATCGACCTGCCACCCGACGCCGATCCCTACGCCGAGCAGGTCTACAAGCTGGCCGCCGGGAACTTTGCCGAGCTGCAGCGACGGGGCGTGCTCTTCCGCGACACAACGCCGTCTCTCTACGTTTATCGCCAGCGCATGGGCCAACACGTGCAGACGGGACTCATGGTCTGCTGCCACGTCGAGGAGTACGAGGCCAACGTCATCCGCAAGCACGAGAAGACCCGCGCCGACAAGGAAGCCGACCGCATCCGCCACGTGCTGGGCGTCAGCGCCAACACCGGCCCGGTCTTCCTCACTTACCGCGATGTGGAAGCGATTGACCGGCTGGTGGCCGGCATTGCCGGCGGTGCGCCGCTCTACGACTTCACGGCCGTGGACGGCATCCAGCACACGGTCTGGCGGGCGCCCGGCGGCGAGGCTCTCGTGGCGGCTTTCGCGGCCGTGCCGCTCTGCTACATCGCCGATGGCCACCACCGCGCTGCGGCGGCCGCCAAGGCCGCCGCCACACGGCGAGCCGCCAATCCGGGGCACACGGGGCACGAGGAGTACAACTGGTTCCTCGCGGTGCTTTTCCCCGCCTCGCAGCTCCAGATCCTGCCCTACAACCGCTGCGTCGTCGACCTGCATGGCCACACACCCGAGAGCCTGCTGACGGCTCTGCGCGAGCGCTGCACCATCACGCCCGACGCGGCGCCGTCGCCCTCCGGCGCCTGCCAGTGCAGCGCCTACCTGGCGGGGCGCTGGTACGGACTCAGTTGGCCCAAACCCGTGGCAACCGATCCTGTCCTGGTGCTGGACGTCAGTTGGCTGCAGAACCAGGTGCTGGAACCGTTGCTGGGCATCCGTGACCCTCGCACCGACAAGCGCATTTCGTTTGTCGGCGGCATCAGGGGGACGGGCGAGTTGCAGAAGCGCGTGGATGCAGGGCAAGACGCCGTGGCGTTTTCCATGTATCCTGTTACCGTTGAGCAGGTTATGGATATAGCAGACGCCAACACCATCATGCCGCCCAAAAGCACGTGGTTCGAGCCCAAGCTCCGCTCGGGACTGGCGATCCACACCCTGGATTGAGACAGGCGCCGGAGCGGTGACGGCCAATCGCGTCCGACGTTGAAGATGAATAACGGTTTGCGCTTTCGGTGAGCGGTACCAGGTGCAGCCACCGACGGGAGGTGTTTCTCATGAAACAGGGTATGAGCTTCGGGTTACTGCTGTCTTTGGCATGCGTTCTGGCGAGTGCGCGGGTTTCGGCTGCCACGACGTCCGAAACCAACGACATTCAACTCCTCAAACGCACCAGCAGGGCCTTCAACCAGGTGGCGAAACGAGCCATCCCGGCCGTGGTCTTCATCTCGGTCGAGAAGCACATCACCGCTGGCGGTGGAGGTGGTTCATTCAACGACCCGTACGGCTTTTTCGGCGACGAGTACTTCGAGCGGTTCTACGGTCGGCGACGGGCTCCGCAACGCTACGTGCAGACCGGGCAGGGTTCCGGATTCATTGTGCGCAAGGACGGCTACATCCTGACCAACAACCACGTCGTCGGCGACGCGGACAAGATCGTCGTCAAGCTGCACGACGGCCGCGAGTTCGAAGCCGAGCGGGTCGGGACCGATCCGCGTTCAGAGGTGGCGGTAATCCGGATCAAGGGCACGGACTTCCCCACGCTGGAAATTGGCGATGCAACCACGCTGGAAATTGGAGACTGGGCGATCGCCGTCGGCAATCCATTCGGCCTGGCCGAGTCGCTGACAGTGGGAGTCGTCAGCGCCATGGGGCGCAGCAACATCGGCATCGCCGAATACGAGGATTTCATCCAGACGGATGCCGCCATCAACCCGGGCAATTCGGGAGGACCGCTGCTCGACATCAATGGCCGGGCCATTGGCGTCAACACCGCCATCTTCAGCCAGAGCGGCGGTTACATGGGCATCGGGTTCGCCATCCCCATCAACCTGGCCGTCTCCGTCATGCAGCAGTTCATCGCCAACAAGGGCAAGCTTGTGCGCGGCTATCTCGGCGTCACCTTCCAGCGCGCCGAGGCTGGGGGCGGACAGGTCGGCCGCGCGGCGCCGCAACCCGGAGTCAAGGTGGACGGCGTGGCCAGCCGGTCGCCGGCGGCGGACGCCGGGGTAAAGCCTGGGGACATCATCCGCAAGATCAACAACCAGGACGTGACGAACGACGGCGCCTTGCGCCGCATCATCGCCTACATGCCCCCCGGATCGCGCGTGCGGCTGGACGTCCAGCGCGGCAACCAGGCCATCGAGAAGACGGTGACCGTGGGCGTGTATCCCGAGGACCGCGAGGCTTCCGAGATCGCCAACGAACTGCTCGACAAGCTCGGCATTACCGTGGCGGACCTGACGCCCGAGGTGGCAAAGCGACTGGGTTTCACTGACGATCGGGGCGTGCTCGTCGTGGGATTGGGCGCAGACAGCCCGCTGAAAGAGTCCGGACTGGCGCGCGACTGCCTGATCCTGAGCGTCAACCGCCAGCCCGTCTACACGGTCGCGGAGCTGCAGGTGGCCCTGGCCCAGGCCCTCGGCGGCAACGGCATCCTGCTGAAAGTAACCAACAGACAGCACGTGTGGTTCATCCCCATCCGGCTGGACTGAACCTGGAAAGGGTAGTAGGCTGTAGGGGTTTAGGCTGCAGGTCAATGCACGCAAATAGCTTACGCCAAGTCCGGATGGACGTGCCCGACAAAGTCAAGGCGATCTTGCGCGACCTGCCCGACAAGCCAGGCTGCTACCTGATGCGCGACGCACGCGGCCGCATCATCTACGTCGGCAAGGCGATCTCGCTGCGCCACCGTGTGCAGTGCTATTTTCGCGCGAGCACGCGCCGCAGCGGCGATCCCAAGCTGCGCGGCTTAGTGAAGAGCGTGGCAGACCTGGAGTACATCGTCGTCCGCAACGAGGCCGAGGCGCTGCTCACCGAAGGCCGTCTCATCAAGGAGTACAAGCCGCGTTACAACGTGGATTTTCGCGATGACAAGCGCTTCCTCATGCTCCGGGGCGACCCGGCCGAGCCGTGGCCGACGCTGCGGACGGCGCGCATCCGGCGGCCAGACACAGCGCTCTACTTCGGCCCGTACGTCTCCTCGGCCGCCGCCCGCGCCACGCTGGACTTCGTCGAGAAGCACTACGGGCTGCGCAAGTGCGCCCCGCGGGTGCCCGACGCCTCGACCTACCGGCACTGCCTCAACGACATCATCCGCTTCTGCTCGGCTCCGTGCGTCGGGCGCATCGCGCCGGAGGAGTACGCCGGGCGTTTTGCCGAGGCCTGCGCCTTCCTGCGCGGCGAGCGGCCAGCCGTGCTCAAGCACGTGCGCGAGGCGATGGCCGCGGCGGCCGACGCCCGGGCGTACGAGCAGGCAGCCGTGCTACGCGACACGCTCCATCACCTGCTGCGCACGGTGCGAACGCGCCTCCGCGCCGCCCGCCCAACCGATCTGCGGCGCGCCGACGCCGTGACGGGCCTGCGGGCGCTGCAGGCCGTGCTCGGCCTGCCCGCGCCACCGGCCGTCATCGAAGCGTTCGACGTCTCCACGATCTCCGGCACATACGCGGTGGCCAGCCTCGTCAGCGCCGTCGAGGGCGTGCCGCACCGGCAAAGCTATCGCCGGTTCCGCATCCACACCGTGGCCGGGAGCGACGACCCGCGCATGATCGCGGAGGCCGTACGCCGCCGCTACAGCCGCTTGCAGGCTGAGGGGGGGAGCCTGCCGGGGCTCGTGCTTGTGGACGGCGGTCTGACACAGTTGCGCGCAGCGCGGGCAGCCCTGGCCGAGCTGGGGCTGGCCGGCCTGCCCGTGGCCGGTCTCGCCAAGCGCTTCGAGGAGCTGTACACGGCCGATACCGCCGTGCCCGTGCGCCTGCCCGACGGCTCGCCGGCCCTGCGCATGCTGCAGCAGTTGCGCGACGAAGCCCACCGCTTCGCCCTGGACTACCATCGGCGGCTGAGGAACCGCCGCATCCGCGAGTCCGCGCTCGACGAGGTGCCCGGGATCGGGCCAGCCCGCAAGCGGCTCCTGCTCCAGCGGTTCGGCTCTGTCCACCGACTGGCCCTGGCCCAGCCGGAACAGGTTGCGGCCATGCCGGGAATCGGCTATGAATTGGCCCGCGCCGTGCTGGCCGCCGTGGGCGGCGAGCCGGATGCAGCGCGGCCGGACCCCGAGCGGAAGGTGTAGCACCAGGTGAGAATCCTGATCGTCAAACTCAGCTCCCTGGGCGACATCTTCCACGCCCTGCCCACCGTCCACAACCTCAAGGTGGCCACGGGCGCCGCGGTGGATTGGGTCACGCAAACCGAGTACGTGGAAATGGTGCGCTGCTTCCCCGACGTGGAGCGCGTGCTCGCCGTGAACCGGCGCGCCTTCCCGGCCGGCTTCCGCGCCTGGCGGAGTGAAATCCGCGCGGTGCCCTATGATCTGGTCATCGACCTGCAGGGCCTCCTGAAAAGCGCGTTTGTCGCGCGACTGGCCCGGAGTCGGCGCGTCATCGGCCCATCCTTTGCGCGGGAAGGCTCTGCCCTGTTCTACACGGAGAGGGCTGGCGCACCCGATTTGGCGCGACACGCCGTTGACCAGAACCTGGATGTCGTGTCTCACCTCGGCCTGCCCCGCCTGCCCCCGGTTTTTCCCGTGCGGTTCCCGGCTGCCGGGCGCACAGAGCCACGGCCGCGGGTCGGCCTGCTCCCACTCTCCCGCTGGCCGAGCAAGAACTGGCCGCTGGAGAGGTTCGGCGAGTTGGGGCGACGACTGCGTGAAGCGCACCCGGTCTCGCTATACCTGCTGGGCGGCCCGGCGGATGTCGCCGCCTGCGCCGTGCTCGCGCAAGCCGTGGGTGGTAGCGTGACGAATCTCGCGGGACGCACCAACCTGATCGAGATGGGCGGGGTGCTGCAGGCTCTCGACCTGCTGGTCGCCAACGACACGGGCCCGGTGCACATGGCCGTCGCCGTGGGGACGCCAACCGTCTCGATCTACGGCCCCACCCTACCCCTGCGCACCGGCCCGTACGGCCCCGGACACACCGTGGTGCGTGCCACGGTGGGCTGCCAGCCCTGCACCAACCGTCAATGCCCGCGCCCTACGACTCCGTGCATGGACGCCGTGACCGTGGACGAAGTCTTCTCGGCAGTCATGGCCAAGCTCGGGTGACGCCGGTGTCAGTGCGATGGCGGATCGGTTCGGTGGTTCGCCTCCAGCGAGCGCTCCCAGAGCTTGGCGTACTTGATCATGACGCTGTAGGCCGTCGACATCGCCACGATCAACCCCGGCAGGCCGTCCAGGAATCCCCGCTTGAAGATGTAGCCGCGGACGAAGCGCAGAAACGGGCGAAAGATGACATCACTGCTGTGGAACTTCCGGTTCATGGTGTAGCTGTTGTTGGCGGAGATGGTGGTGAACCGGTTCAGCGTGTCGATCTGATCGGCAATGGACGAATAGGTGTAGTGGTAAAGATTGCTGCGCAGGCGCTTGACCGGCCCGGTCACGGACGTGCGGTCATGGGGCTCCTCGCCGCCGCACTTGCCCTGGTCCTTGCGGAACAGGCGGAGCTTCGCGTCTGGGTACCAGTCGCCGTGGGTAATCCAGCGCCCCAGGTACCAGACCATGCGCGGAAACTCGTAGCCGGCGAACTCCCGATTGGACTCCGTCTCGAACTCGCGCAGGATCTCGTCCCGGAGCTGGGGCGAAACCTCCTCGTCGGCGTCCACGAAGAGGATCCAGGGCCCCTCGGCCAGGTCCTTGATAAGGTTCTTTTGCGCGATGTAGCCCAGCCAGCGGTGCCGGAAGACCCGGTCCGTGAATTCGTGGCTGAAGGCAACGGTTCGGTCCGTGCTGAAGCTGTCCACGACGACTATCTCGTCGCACCACTTCACGCTCTGCAGGCAGCGCCGGATGTTGCTCTCTTCGTTGCCCGCGATAATGCAGGCCGATATCGCTTCGCGCATGATACTCCTCTTCCCCGCACCGGTCATGATGAGAGCGGCTGGCAGAGCCCGCCCCCCGGCAGCGGTCCCCTGGGTTGCGCACCGTCAAGGCGCCGCGGGCGACCGCGTATCCGGCCCCGGGGCGCGGCCCCTGACGACGGTCACGCCCTCCGGGGCGCGGACATCGGTGCGGATGCTGCCGTCGGCCTGCTTCTCATGACGCACGCTCACCACGCCCAGCGGCGTCGGGAAGCTCCCCTCAGCCCACTGCAGGTCGCCGAGAAAGGGGTCCACGCGCACGGTCTTACAGCCGACGTCGGCCACCCGAATACCCAGCACGTGCGCAATCAGCCACGGCGCGGGCCCCGAGGACCAGCCATGGCAGAGGCTGTGGCGAAAGCCCTTGTAGCAGAACTCGCCGAAGTCGCCGTGGATATCGCGCTTGCCAGCCACGGGCATTTCGTCGATGCGGAAAGCGTTGTTTGTCCAGGCCACGTTGAAGTCCTCCCAGAAACTCGTCGCGCCCATATCGAGCATACCGCCCCAGTAGCGCCGCACCGCATCCAGTGCCCCCTGGGTGTCCCCGGCCAGCGCCCGCGCCTCCAGCATGTAGTACCCGTAGAACGTCGACATCCCCTGCACGCCACCCACGGCCAGGACGCGCTCGTTCATGGAGCGGGCGTCCTCGAGACCGGAGAGGGCCAGCAAAGCGGCAGCCTGTTTGCTGCCCTCGGGAGACGGGTGCGACTGGCGCAGGCGCCCCGCGCCCGCGCGGCACTGCGCCTCGAGCGCAGCGTCGCCCAGCGCGGAGGCCAATCGCGCGCCGTCCTCGAAGGCCATCAGCATAAGCGCGTGCATCCCGGCATCGACAGCCGGGCGGTTGTGCTGCGTCGGCCAGTCGAGAAAGCCGCCCGACAGCGCGCACCGGTTGTCCGCGCCGATGTGCCGCACCAGGTTCGCGAACACACCCCTGATGTAGTCGAGCTGCTGCCGCAGGTATGCGAGATCGCCGGTATAGCGATACCAGTCGTGCTGGCAGCGGATCCACCAGAGCGTGTAGGAGGGCATGCCGTTCATCCACTTGTCAGCCGGTGTCGTGAGGCGCATGTAGTCCAGCGAAGCGTTGACAACGTCCTGGCGCCCGAAGACGGCGCACAGGGTCATCAGCTCCGGGTGCATGTCGCCCATCCATACCAACCGGTCGCGCTTGATGCCGTCCCAGATGTAGTCCTGGCAGCAGAGATGCAACGTGCGGGCCGCAGTCGCCCAAATCGCGTTCAGGCGGTCGTCGTTGCACCGGAAGGCGCCAAGGTACGGCAGCGGCCGCATCAGGGAGACCGCGCGCACCGACTCCAGGCTCAAGAGGCCCGGAGAGACGAGGTCCACGCGCACGAAACGGAACCCCGACATGCCGATCTCGCGCGTGCCCAGCCAGGGCAGATCGATGACACCGTCGCGGATGGCGTGGTCGTTGCAGGCGCCGCGTTCACCCAGCTCGGCCATGGCCTCCGCCGCCGATTCGCCGCAGCGCACGCGCACCTTCACGTTCTTGCCACTCGGCCCGCCCGAGGCCAGTTGCACGCCGCCATGCAGTTCCCGGCCGAAGTCGAGCAACACCGAGGCTGGCGCACCCTTGTTCTCCATCCGGCAGCCGGTCCCGGCGAGGAACGGGCCCTCCGGCACTT
>CAYOBW010000107.1:0-22634 GCA_964402115.1 uncultured Victivallales bacterium | reverse complement strand
GGTCGGCGCCGGCGTTGGTCTGCGTCACCTGGTCCGCAAATTCGCGCCACGTGGCGTGGAAGTGCATGGAGCGGTCGTCCCAGGCCCATGGACTGCGCTGCACTTCGCCCACGAGCACACGGACCGGTTCCCCGCCCACGTTGCGCAGCGTCACCACGGCCTTCTCCGCAAAGGGCATCACCCAGCGGCCGACCAGCGTGCCGTCTTCGCCGCATTCGCTGTACCAGCTGCGGTAGGCGTTGACCCGGTGCCCGACGCCGAAGAAGTCACCGATGGGACACCAGACCGTGCGTTCACCGTCAAAGGCGATGTCGAGCACGGTGGAGCGCAGCGCCTGCTCGACGTCGTCGGCCGCGACTTTCAGGGTGAAAGCGCGCAGCGCGCCAGCTCCGCTTACCGTCACCTCGCGCGACCCGCCGGGAGGCAGTTCGCCGGCCAGGGGCGACGTCACCACGCCCTCCACGGGCTGCACGACAGCGCGGGCCAGCTGCGACTGCGCGGCGGCCACTTGCGCAGCGGCCTTGTGCAGCGCGTCCAGGGAAAACGTTTCGACCAGCGTCCCGGCGGTGTAGGTGCGGTAGTTGATCTGGTAATAGAACGGCCCCTTCTCCGGCCCCTCCCAGGTCACGCGGCAGCGCTTCGCGTAGGGCAGCGGCAGGTAGAGGTCGTGCCCGCGCGATCGCTCGGCGGACAGCGGCCGGCCGACGAGCAGTCCCCCGCTGATCACGTCCCCCACGTTCCCCTCGACGACCGGCCGGGGCGCGTCGTCGAGGTAGATGCGCAGCGTGCCGTTCGGTTTGTCCCACGTGCACCAGAAGCGCACGATCGCCCCGGGCCCCGCCGCGTCCATCATGACGCACTCGGTCCGCCCTTCGACCGTATCCTTGCGAAGGAACTGGCGCTGGTCGTTGTTGGCAAACCACGAGGTCCGATCCAGCGCGTTGGTGGAGCGCCGGTCGTAGCTGCTGAACTGCCTGCAGACAAAGGCCGGAGCCGGCAGGCGCGCCAGCGTATCCCGGCTCACCTGCTCGTCGAGCAGGGACTCCAGCGTCACGGGGGCCGCCGCGCAGACCAGCCCCCACCCCAGCACGAAACCCGCAGCCGTCCCCAGCGCCTTACGCATACTGTCGCTCCTTGCTTCGAGGGCCCAACCCCTGGGTGCGTGTTTCCATCAGTTCTGTCGGGAATCATAAAGAATGCCCCGCACAAGGCAAGCGGTTACACGCTCGACGCCGCCACCCCTGCCGTGGATACTGGTGGCCTAAACACCGTGGAGACGAATCATGGAAACGCATATACCAACCCGGGCAGAGGCTTTGGCCCTGCTGCGCGAATTCAACTCAAGCGCCTCGCTCGTCAATCACGCCCTGGCCGTCGAAGGCGTCATGCGCTACATGGCGCGTAAGCGGGGCGAAAACGAAGACGCCTGGGGCGTGATCGGACTGATTCACGACCTGGACTACGAGCGCTACCCCGACCAGCACTGCAGGCAGACGAAGGAGATCCTGGAGCAGCAGGCCTGGCCGCCCGAGTACGTGCGGGCCGTGCTGGCGCACGGCTGGGGCCTTTGCACGGATGTCGAGCCGCACACGCCCCTGGAGAAGACGCTCTACGCGGTGGATGAGCTGGCGGGCTTCGTCACGGCTTGCGCCCTGGTGCGCCCGTCCCGGAGCGTCATGGACCTCGAAGTGAAGTCGGTGCGGAAGAAGTGGAAACAGAAGGGCTTTGCCGCCGGCGCCGATCGCGAGGTGATCGAGAAGGGCGCAGCCATGCTCTGCGCCGATCTCGACACGCTCATCGCCGACGTGATAGCCGGGATGCGAGAGGTGGCTGACAGCATCGGACTGGGCCTGGCGCAGCACGACGCCGCGCCCTAGCGTGCGCCGGGGAGCGCATCCCTTGCGTCAGTCGGTCGCACCCTGCGCGCGCAGAAAGGCAGCAAACGCGCTCTGCTGTTTCCCCATGGCGCGACCCAGCGGGCTCTGGCCGGCCTTGCTCCGGGCATTGACACCCGCGCCGCTCGAGATGAGCAGGCGGGCAGCCTCGATATTGCCGGCCGCGGCGGCCCAGTGCATCGGTGTGTCCCCGAGCTCGTTCGCCGCATTGGGATTCGCCTTGCTTGCCAGCAGCAATCTCACGATGTTGAGTCCCTTTGCCTTCATGTAGATGGCAAGGTGCAGGGCAGTGTCTCCATCGTTGTCGCCGATGTTCGGATCGGCGTTCTTCTGCAGCAAGGCCTTGGCGATGTCGTCCTGACCTTCGATGGCGGCGTACATCAGGGCCGTCCGCCCGAGATTGTTGCGGTGGTTGGGATCGGCGCCCTGTTCAAGCAGGGCCACGGCCAGCTCCTTGTCGTCCGCCGCCGCTGCGCCTATGAGCCACGTGTCGCCGTCCGCGTCGGCCGCCTGCGGATTCGACTTGCCACCGTTCTCCATCAGGTACTGCGCCACGTCATTGTGATCCATCAGCAGCGCAGCGTCCACCGGGGTCCAGTTCTGCTCGTTCCGGGCATTGACGTCGGCGCCCGCGGCTACGAGGCGTTTGACCTGGCGGAGATTGCCGGCCAGCGCGGCATCGTGAAGCGGGGTTGACGCGCTCGCGCCGGCTGCGGGCACGCCCGCCCCCGTCTCGGCCGCGGGCAGGCCCAGTTCATCGAGGACCTCGAACACGGCACAACCCTGCGCGCCCAGAACAGCCAGTGCAACGAAGACGTTCTTCAGCATGATGACTCCTTTTCAGCTCACGTGCCCGACCAGAGCTTCACACATCCCTGTCGCGAGTGCAAGGTGCAGCATGACGGCATCTCAGCGGACCTACTCGTTCTCCACCGCCAGCTTGCCCCAATAGCCGGCTTCCCACGACCAGCCGTTGGGCTGGTTCAGGACCTCGAGCGCAACGGTCTGGCCGGCGAGCGGCGTCAGGTCCACGTTCACCGTGAGCCACCCGTCCGGCGCGGTCTCCTTGCCCACAACCTGGCGGTGCAACTCCTTGCCGTCGGCGCGCACAACCAGCAGCCAATCGCCAGCGGGGTAGTGGCTGACCAGGGCACGCAGCGTTGTGGTGCGGTCGACGGGCACACTCACCTGGCGGAACAACACACAGGCGTTGGTGGCCGACAGCGGGTGGGTCACCAGTACAGTCTCGCGCCCCCGCCAGTCCGCGACGATTCCGGGGGACATGTCGCTGCCACAGTCCCGGACCCGCCATCCGGGCGCAAAGCCATTCACCGCGCTCGACAGGTCCACGGGCGCGCAGCGCGGCACACGTTCAGCCGGCGCCCTGATGCGCGCGCGTTCCTCGTCGCTGAAGCGCGCGTTCGCCACTGGCCGCGGCTCCCAGCACGACTCGCACGGCCCGGGGCGCGGCGCCTGCATGGGGATCACGAACGTCTCCGCGCCGTCCGCACCCCGCTCGACGTGACCGCCTGCCCGCTGCACCGCTGCCCGCGCGAGCTGCTCGCACACCGCGTAGACCTTCGGCAGGTCGTAGCCGGTGTGGCTGAAGCGCGCGGCCAGGTCCAGCCGCCCGAGGAGCCGCGGCGGCACGCGCGCCGCGCCCAGGCTCGTGAACAGGATGCCCGCGGCGTTGGACGGGTTGCAGTCGCTGTCCTGCCCGCACCGGCAGGCGATGGCGATGGTCCGGTCCGGATCACCGCCCCCGTACAGCAGGCCCATGACGATATAGGCGCCGTTGATCTTCGCGTCGATGTTGAAAGCGCCTTTGCCGCAAGAGAACCGGCGATAGGCGGGGTTGTCCTGGTACTTCGCTTCGACCTTGTGCCATGTGACCCGCCAGTCAGCCGGCTGTTCGCGATACCACGCCAGCACATCCCTTACGCCTTCCGCGTACTGGCTCGCCGCCGGGATACAACGCAGGCCGAACTCCACCAGCTTCACGGGGTCCGCCTCGAAGAATGCCTCGGTGTACATCCCGGCCACGAACTGCCCGCCATACAACCCATCCCCGTAGTTCATCAGCCGCCCGAAGACCTCGCCCAGCGCCAGAGCCTGGTTCGGCAGCCCGGGCGCGATCAGGCCCGCGAAGTCGGCCTCGATCTGGTAGTCGATATCATCCGCGTGCGCGTTGAAGCGGGGGTGCCCGCTGTCCGGAGGCGCGATGCCCTGCCGCAGATTGCCCCGCCCCGCCTCGTTGGCGTGCCACAGCTTGTAGCCGCTGTTGGCCCAATCGATCCCCGCCTGCCGGATGGAGACGTCCAGCCCGTGATCCTCCAGCGTCTTGAGGAAGGTCATCTCGACGTACAGGTCGTCGTTGCCATGCTGGTTGATCATGTCCGCCTTCCAAGGCGGCATGGCCGCGTCCGGGATCATCGCCGCAACGTGCTTGAACTCGGTCGGCGCGCCCCACCCCACGCCCGCCATCTGGCCCAGCCAACCACCAACCATCTTGTCCCGGTACACGCTCAACGGCAGACGCCGCTCCGCCGCGTCAACCCACGCAGCCGCGACCGCCAGCAGCCCCACGCAAAGCCCGCGCTTCAAGCTTATAAGCTCAATGTTATGTTGCCGTTTCATACCAGCAGATCCTCTTGCCTCACGGTTCCACGCGGACGCGATAGAACCCGCGCGCGGCGCCGGTGGTATTCGTCCACAGAGTTTGCGCGCCGCCCGCCGGCACCCCCGTCGCCACCGTGGACCAGCTGCCGGTCAGCAGCGAAGCGCGGAAGTCCACCGCGTACGACAGCCCGAGGCGCGAGGGCCACGCGAGCAGGACTTCACCGCCGGCGACGCCCAACCCGCTCACACCGAACAGCGCGTTGGGCGCACCGGGCGTCGGGACCGGCATCGCGTACCACGGCGCCGCGCCATCGGGCCAGCGCCCCTCGCTGACGTCCGTCCGCTGAGCCGCGAACGTCAGCGTGTCCACCGCGGTCCCGTCGGGCGCGTAGAGCCCCAGCGACTCCCCGTCCTTGCTGAGCTTGAACCCCGCGTGCAGCCCCGCCTGCGACAAGTCGTTGTCCGCCCACACCAGCGCAAAGCCGCGCGCCGGTATCACCGTACCGCCCGGGAACCGCCACTTGCGCGGGTTCAACAGATCGTCGGTCAGCGCATACCCCGACAGGTCCGCCGCCTGGTCGGCGGCGTTGTACAGCTCGACCCAGTCTTCGAATTGCCCCGCCGGGTCGCGCACCACCGACGCGTTGTCGGCCATGAATTCGTTCAGCCACAACTGGCGCGCCAGGGAGCCGCCGTTGTTCGTCACACCCGCTGTCGGATAGTGCAGCACCCGCCACGGCCCGCTGCCATCGGGAATCCGCCCGTACGCCGCGTTCGTGGGTACGACGCCGTACGTGACGTAGTCCAGCACGCGCGCCGAACCGCCCGCCGCCTGCACCACGGCCAGCACGCCGCCGGTCGGATTCAGCCGGAAACCCGCGTGCCACGCCGTCCCCTGCGTCTCCCACCCCTCGGCATCCGCCCAGACGACGCCGCACCCGCCCGCGCCCAACTGCGCGCCGCCGGGGAACGCCCAGCGCGTCAGGTTCGTGAAGCTGTCCGTCAGGTACAGTCCGTCCAGGCTCCGGACGCCGGCGCCGGCGTTGTACACTTCCAGCCACGGGTCGAAGTCCCCGTATCCATCCGCCCGGTAGTCGCGGTTCAGCGTCTGCAGCTCGTTCAGCCACACGTCCGCCAGTGGGGGCAGCACCGCCGCCGTCGTATTGAGCGCGCCGGGAGATCGATAACCGCTCGCAGCCCAGCGCAAGCCCACGGTCGAGTTGCCCGATGTCTTCGTCACGACGGCCCTGAGATCGTTCGTCGTGCTGCCCGGCAGGTACCAGAAGCTCAGCGTGTAGACCGCCGCGGCCTGCAGCGTAACGTTCTGCAGGACCGCGTACTGCGTGGGCGGCCGCCCTCCCCCGCCCGCCCCCGTGGCGACGATCACCAAGCTGCTGTTGCCGCTGTGCGCCACACCCTGCGTCACGACGCTGCCGCTGTGGTTGCCATAGGCCGTCCACGGGGTCAGACCGCTTTCGAATCCACCGTTGGTCACGCGGTTGACGCCAACGGTTGGCACCGTCCCCTGCACGAGATACACGTCATCCACGGCCACCTGCCCGGCGCCGCCGAGATAGAGCTGCACCTGCGCCCCGGCCACACTCACGCCCGCGGTCAGCGCGCAGCTGGCGAAATGCCATCCGGGCGTCAGGCTGACCACCTCCCAGTTGCCGACGTGACGGTTGTCCTGGCTCGCGTCCACGAGCTGCAGCGCGGCCCCGGTGCCGTCCGCCCCCCCGGGCCACGGAGGATCGTCGTCGTAGCGCAGTTCGTCGATCACGACCGTATTCGTCCCGACCGGCTGCAGCAGCCGCAGGGTCTCGCCGCCGTCGTCGAGCGAGCCGGCGTAGGCGCCCGCCACCGCCTCCGCATTCCCGTACGCGTATTGGTAGGCCGTCACGTTCTCCGCCGCGACCACGTACCCGCCGGGCGCCAGGAAGGTCCCGTACGGGAAGGTAAAATCCACGCCGTCCAGCCGCCAGCCGCCCAGGTCATAGGTCTGCGTCGCACTCCGGTTGTGCAACTCCACGTAGTCGCCGGCCGTGGCGGCGGCGTGGTACATGATCTCGCTGATCACAACCTGGCCAACGGGCGCGGGGGCGACGCCCGCCGTGGTGGTGACGGTAAGGGCGTCGGTCGCGCCAACCACCGCCGCGCCCCGCCAGTCGGTGCCGGTCACCTGCAGCAGGCTGGCGCCGGGCGCCAGACTCGTCCGGAGCTGCCACTGCGTCTCGGACGTGAACGTCACGGGATGCGGGCGGCCGTTCACGGCAATCGTCGTCACGTCCACCGGCGCCGTCCCGCTCAGGACCACGCTGGCCGCGTCTGTCGTGAAGTTGTTGCCGCCGTTGCTGGTCACCGCGAAGGTCGTCGCCACGGTCGCAAGCTGGCCCTCCACGAAGGCGCGCCGCGCCGCCAACCAGCTCTTCATGGCCGCGACCTCGTTCTTGTCGCAGGGAATCCCCGTCGCCACGTAGACGGCCTGCCAGTCGTTCAGCACCGCGTCGGTGCGCGCCGCCGTCAGCGGCCCGGCGCACAACTCCTTCAGGAACGCCCAGTACGCCCGCCGGAACACCGGCCGTTCGTACAATCGCGTCGGCACGGTCCAGCCCGGAAACAGGCCGCCCGTCGTGCCGCCAGCTATGCAGTGATCCATGTCGTAGAGGAACATATGCGACCGCTGCTCACGCGGGATGTACACCAGCATGTTGTGGGACCACTGGTACCCGTAGTGATCCCAAGCCTCCAAAACGCCGCTGAGCGCGAAGTAATTGACCCACCCGCGCGCATCGAGCAGGGCGCCCACGCGGGCATCGTACGCGGCGTTGTCCGTGGTGGCGAAGGCGTCCACGAGGCCAAGCTGCGTGGCGTAGTCGTCGTTCGGCACGCTGGCCTTGCGCTTGCGCAAGTTCCACCGGTAGCGGGCGAGCTTCTTCTCGCCGAGTCCGTTCATGTAGACGGCAAACGGATCGCCCGTCCAGCCCACGTCCTTGTAGACCTGCGGATCGGGGTCGGCGTACCACCGTTCGCACATGTCCAGGGTCGGGGTCAGCATGTCCGTCATGACGTCGCGCGAGGTCCCATTGGCATAGACCCGCACCTGCCGCACATGGGGTCCGGCGCACCCCATCTGCCGCACGAGCCAGTAGCTGTAGTACTCGCGCAGGCTGCTCGTATCGGTGTCGCTCTGCCCGCACATGTCCAGCTTCACCTCTTTATCGCCGCGCACGGGGTTCTCGCCCGGCACGAGCAGCGAGAACGCCCCGCCCCCGCCCCCCGCCGCGACAGGACTGCTGTAGCCCCGCCACAGACCGCGCCAGCGACCGCCCGCGTTGTAGATCGCGCGGAAACCGCCGCAGACCAGCGTCAGGTCGATCGGCTCATTGCTGTACTTGCTGTTGCCCGCCTGCAGCGAGGTCCAGCGGGTTACGCTTGCGGAAGTGAGCCACAGCCGATAGACATCGAACACATCGTTCGGCGCCGGATCGCCGAAACGCACGACCGCTTCAAGGTCCGGCGCCCCCCCGGCCGGCGCCGCCTGCGGGAACTGGCTCGACGCCGGCGCGGCGGCCCCGTCCCGCGCGGAGATCCTGAAGGCGACGAGCGTGTCGGCGGCCTGCGCGGGCAGCCACGCGCTGTAGACGCCATCGCCCGGCAGCACGTCGGCGCCCGCCCCGGCGTCGTTCATCGCCGCGTCCGTCAGCGTTGTCGCCGGGTCCACGCGGTAGCGCAGGGTCACCGCCGTCACGCCGTCGGGATCGTCCGCGCGGCAGGTGACCCGCACGGCCTGGCCGGCCGCCGGCAGCACCGGGGCGTGCCCGACCTCCGCGAGCGCAGGGCCGAGGTTCGCCTGGCGCCGGCTGTTGGCGGCCCCCGGGGTGCCAAGATCGGTCGGAACCGTCAGCCTGACCGGCGCCTCGGCAAAGTACCCGCGCAGGCCGAGGACCATGTGCGGCCACCCCGCCCGCCACCGCACCTTGGCCCGGAAGCGCACCGTGGCGCCGATCGCCGGCTCCGTGATCAGCAACCCGGTCACGCGGTTCCAAAACGCATCGACCCACCCCGCATCACTGCGCTCGCTGCCATTCTCGCCCCGGTCGCTCGCCCGGATGAGCACGCACCGGCTCCCGCCATAGCCGACCCCGTTCGTAATAGCCGAACGGATGTGCGTCCCCGTGAACGTCCAGGCCCCCTGGCCGCCCTCGAAGCCGTCCGACAGGTGCGTCGTGCCGTTGACGGTGGTCACCTCGACGTCGTCCAGCAGGCACTCGCCCGCATCGAGCATGTAGACCCGCAGTTCGTTGCGCGAGTCCACAATCACGCTGTCGACCGTATCCAGTCCGTCGACGATCGTCCACGCCGCCTTGGCCGTCTCGTCGCTGCCGGCCCAGTTCATCCCCCAGTCGTTGTCGCTGCGCGGGTCCACCAGTTCCAGGCTGCTCCCGCCGCCGTCGGACCACTGCCCCCAGCCGTCGTTGTACGTCACCTCGTCCACGGTGACGAAGTCCTGCCCGGGCAGCGCGGGATCGTCCGGGCGCGCCAGTTCGACCCGCTCGCCGCGGTCTGACAGCGACCCGCTGTAGTCGCCGAGCACGATCGCGGCCGCAAGGCCGGGATGCGCGCGCAGCAACCGTGCGGCATCCTTCGCCACCACCAGGTAGCCGCCGGCGGCGATCGTCGTGCCCGTCGGAAAGGTGTAGTTCACGCCGTCCACCAGCGCCCAATCCGTCAGGTTCACCGGCGCGGCGCCGCGGTTGTGCAGCTCGATGTACTCGTCGGCGTCAACGCCGCTGATCGGATGATACATCAGCTCGTTGATCACCACGCTGTCGCGCCGCTCCGGCCCATTGGCCGCGCCCGGAGTAAAGGTCGCCAGCGGGCGGAGGTCGTCGCTCCCGTCGGGGCAGCGTCCGCTCGACTGGCCGTTGCGCTGCGCGCCGAAACGCACCGCATCCACCACCCGCGCCCCGTTGGAACTCGTCAGGAAGACCTCGTCCCCTGACATGCTCAGGTTGAAGCCCACCACATCCTGGTTCAGCCACAGGTACCCGTCGGCCGGCAGCAGCGTGCGCGGCGGCACGCGGTAACGGTTCGTGCTCGCGTCATCGCTCAGCCAGCACCCGCCGATGTCCACCGCCTGTGTGCCGGCGTTGTACAGCTCGAAGCCGTCCACCTGCGGCGGGTCGGTGTGCGCCAGCCACTCGTTGATTCGGACGCTGCCCAGGCCGTCCCCGTATGTCGGCTCGGCAAAACCCGGGGTGCCACCCTTCAGCCCGCCCGCCGCCCAAGCCCGGCAGTCGCCCTCCCCGTAGTCCGGCCGGGAAAGCGCCAGCGCGTGCCCGGCCCCGTCCGCCGCCACCGGCCAGGGCGGACTGTCACTGTATGTGACCTCCAGGAAAAGCGCATCCTGCGGGTTGCGCAACCGCACCGTACCGCCTGCGTTCGGCAGCGCGTTCGTGTACGGACCGCAGACCCCGGCCAGCCCGTACGCCGCTTCCACGGCGGCCGGATCCGCGGCCACCACCACGTAGCCCCGGGCGGCTATCGCAGAGCCGGCCGGGAAGGTGTAGCCGATATCCCCAGCCAGCCGGTAACCGCCCAGGTCGTGCGGCAGCGGCTCGGTATTGTAAAGCTCGACATACTCCAGGTTCTTCCCGTCCGCGCGCGCAGCGGGATGGTACATGATCTCGGAAAAGATCAGCCAGGTGGCCTTGCTTGAGGCGATGAACTGCCGGGCGGACACTGTCTCCCCGGCGCCGGCAATGGTCGTCTGCACAGGCGCGTCGGCGCCGCCCCCAGGCGCGTAGACGGGCTGCGGCGGCCCCGCGCTGTGCGTGGCCGACACATAGACCTGCAGCGTGCCCGTGTGCCCGCGCGGCAGGCCGTCGGTGGTCCGGTAGGTGTAGTCGCCGGCGGGCGCCATGGGCACGGCGTGAAAGGAGCCCGTCGTGCCGAACCGGAAGTGACAGGTCAGCGCCACGTTGCTCACCCCGCCGGCCGGAACGGCGCGCGCGGTCACTGCGATGGCGTCGGTCGACGTCGGGGCGCCGGGAATCAGCACGGGTTCGCTCAAATCGAGGGCGCTCGGGTAGCAGACCTCGACATCGTCCAGCGCCAGCGCGGGGCTGTTGGCCGGTTGTGGCAGCTTGAAGAGCCTGACCCACGCGGCGGTCGGATCCGACAGGGCCACGCGATGGAGGGTCCAGGCCAACGCCGTATTCGTCACCGTCGCGGCGGTGCGCCACGTCCGGCTGTCGGTGGAGATCTGCACGGCCACGGCAGCGGGCCGGTTCGTGAGCACGTTATGCGCCCAGAACGTCATGCTCGTAGGCGCCAGCCCCAGGTAGGGGGCGCGCAACCAGCTGTCGCCGCTCAGGGCGCCCTCACGCAAGCCGCCCATGAGCGCGCCGCCGTGCGGATTCACCGTCCAGAGGCGGGCGATGTGCGGTCGTACGCAGCCGTCGTGCAGCACCCAGCCGACGCTGTTCGTGAAGGTTCCGAATGCGGTGGTTACCGACCACCGCTCGAAATCCTCGGGCACGTTTCCCGCCTGGCCAGTCACGGCAGCGAGACCGCACACCACCAACAGCATGTTCCGTATGCGCACAGTTCCTCTCCCTCTTACCCATAGCATACGCCATCTCCTGGTCAAAGCGCTATGCCTTACACGCAAGCAGTTCTCATCATGGCCACAGGCAGGCATCTGAGACCGGCCGCTGAAGCCGGTACTATAAACGGGTTTCCAGCGCGTTTACGACGTTTGGAGTCCCGCCTTCAGCGCCCCCGTCTGCGCGCGAGGTTCCGTAGAGATAGCATGACGAGACTGCCGCCGGTCTCTACGCGCTTGCCGGGACGGCCCGGGAGGACCGTCCTACGTTGGACGGCGCTCCCGCGCCGTCCCTGCGCACTGCCGGCCCGCCCGTGGGGCCGAAATCGGTTTTACCGCCGCACTTCATCATTCGACATTCCGTGTTGGGTGTTGGTGACACGTGACATTCTACGAAGGTAGGGCCAGAAGCACGACCGCCGTAAGGAGTGAGCACGCATGCGCCGTCCGCTACTCAAGCCCATCGGATGGGAAGTCTACTACCAACTCACCACTGGCGGCTCTGCGGTCGTTCTCAACCCAGTAGGTGGAGTCCTCCCGCCGTCTCCACGCCAACGTCCACACACTCCCGCAATCCTTCCGCATGCGCGGCCGCACACCCCGCAGCCTATGGCTCGGTTCCGACGACGCGGAAGCCGATGGTGCCCTTCCGGACGTTGGGACGGTCGCTGTCACGATACGCCGACCGGCAATAGCTGGCGTGGTTCGTCCAACTCCCGCCCCGGCGGGTGCGCACGGATCCTGACGCGCCCCCTGCGGGATCCACCTGCGCGGTCCCGGGGAGCTGCAGCATATACCAGTCCCGGCACCACTCCCACAAGTTGCCGTGCATGTCGTGCAATCCCCAGGCGTTCGGCGGACTCGCCCCCGCGGCGGCTGTGCCCGCGGGCGTCGCACACGCTGGTGCGGCATTGCTCCCGCCGTTGTACCAGTACCGCGCCACCGCGGCCACGTTCGTGCATGCGAAACTCCCCGTCAGGTTCTTCCCGCTGTTCAACGCCGTTGTCGTTGCCGCCCGGCAGGCGTACTCCCACTGAGCCTCGGTCGGCAAATCCCATGTCGCGAATCCCGTCCGCGCCCTTAATCGACCCATGAACGAATTCGCATTGACCGCCGCGTTCGCGGGCCAGTTGACCGCCGCGTCGTCTGTGTTGGCCGGGTTCTCCCGGATGTCATAGTAACTCACGCACTCGACCGGACGCGTCGCGTAGTACGTGCCGTTCGTGAAGTAACTCGGCCGCGTGCCCATCACCAACTCCCATTGCCGCTGTGTCACCTCGAAAACCCCGACGTACAAGGCCTTGGTCAGCGTCACGGCGTGCAGCGTCTCGGTCATGTATCGTCCCAACTCGCCAACCGGGCTGCCCATCGTGAAAGCCCCTGCCGCAACACGCCGCAGGACCAGCTTCTCGGTCCTATATGCGTCCGTCCAGCCGCCGACCGGCACACTCCGCAGGGAACTCAAACGATAATGCGTCGCCGCTGGCCCTGGGGAGAGGTCAATGACGGCGTAGAGGCTCTGCCAGTCGAACGACGTCGGCTCGGTCTGTGCCACCACGCGGTAGAACGCGATGTCGGCATGAATCGGAACAGCGCTCGTCACCGCGGCAGTCGCGGTCGTGGACACATTGCCCACCGCCGTAACCCAGGCGCCGGTGGGGGTGGCGGCAGTCTCCAGCCGGTAGTTGGTCGCCCCGCTGACCGCGCTAAACACCATGCCCCCGGCCTCGTCGAAGGCCCTGATCGTCAACTCGTCGGAGCCCAACACGGCACCAGCCGTCAATACCCCAGCCGCCAGCAGGCTCCTCACGCCTAGCATCCCTGTCATCAACACCTCCTCCCCACGGCGCACCGCAAGACCGGAGACGAACCCCTTCACCAGCACGACGCCCATTTCGCGCAACGGCAGCGTTTGCACCGGTAAGGCAAAGCGCAGTCTAGGGGCGGCCACGGGGCGTCTCAAGGTCTTTTCGATATTTGCCTGGCCTTGAGATCAGCTCAGCGCGACGCACAGCGGGACCTCCCCCGCGAGACCGCAACGCGAACCGGGGGTACAGCGGCGCGATTATTCATAGACTTTGTCTTGCAGAGCGCTTTGCTTTGGTGCTACTGTTTGTTTCAGCGATAGGCACACAACCCCTATCCGAAAGGAGCACCTGCATGAACACGAACGCCCCCGCCACCCCCACGCCGCCGGAGCTGCCGCCGTTGCCAACGCCCAACAACCACACGCCCGACCGCGCCTTCGCGGCGCAATACGGACCCATGGACCCCGACGCCCGCGGCTGGCTGACGGTGGACGCGCTGCTGAAGCGCCCCGCTCAAGTCGTTTTCGAACTCATCGAGGGCGCGCGCGGCGCCACGTATGCGACGCTGCTGCTCGTCACGCTCGTAACCGTAGCGCTCTATGGTCTGGTCGTGGGGGCGTTTGCGGGCGGCGCGCAGTACTGGGCCGTGCCGCTGAAACTGCTGGCCGGTCTTCTGCTCAGCGGCGTGCTGTGCCTGCCAAGTCTGTACATCCTGATCAGCCTCGCGGGCGGGCGGCAGTCCCTGCCGCAGGCCGCTTCGCTGCTGACCCTGATGCTCGCCCTGGCAGGTGTGCTGCTCGTCGGCTTCGCCCCCATCGCGTGGCTCTTCAGCCAGTCCACGCGCACCGCGGCCTGCATGGGCGCCCTGCACCTGCTCTTCTGGTTCATCGCGCTCAACCTCGCCTTCCGCCTCCTGCACCGCGCCACGGTGTTCCTCAACCGGCGTGGCATGGCCATCCTCGTCTTCTGGGGGATGCTGTTCACCGTCGTGACCCTGCAGATGGCGACCGCCCTCCGCCCGCTGGTCGGCCCGGCGAAACCGCTGCAACTGGCCGAGAAGCAGTTCTTCCTGACGCACTGGTTCGAGACGATGACCGGGGAGTAGAGCGCAACATGCATGGATGCAGTCAGGTCGCCCTGAACCTCGCGCCCCATTCGGGCGTGCTCGCCCCGGCGGCGCTGTGCAGGCTGGAGCCAGGGCTGATCCAGCGCGTCGCACGCAGCGAGGGGCTCCCGGCAGTGGCTTGGAGCGCGCTGTTCGCGATCGTGCTCGGCGCCGCCGCCTATGGGGCGGCCTTCGGGGCCTGGCGTTGCGGGCTGCAGGCGGCCTATGCGGCCGTGAAGCTGCCGGCCATGATGCTCGCCGTCACCGCAGTCAGCGCGGGCATTAACGCCATGCTGGCGCAGGCCATGGGGTGCGGGCTGTCGGCGCGGCAGGCGGCCGTCGGCATCCTGATCAGTTTCGCCGTGACCGCAAGCCTTCTCGGAGCGTTCAGTCCCATGGTGCTCTTCCTCGCGTGGCAGTGTCCGCCCCCCGAAGCCCCCGCGGCCCCGACAGCCTATGCCTGGCTGCTTGCCGGCAACACAGCCCTGGTGGGCCTGTGCGGTCTGGCCGGCAACGTGCGGCTGTACGGGCTGCTGCGCGTCCTGGCTGGATCGCCCTGGCTCGCGGCCCGGGTCCTGCTGGTTTGGATCGCGGTCTCCGGCCTCGCGGGCTGCGAACTGGCATGGGTCGCCAGCCCCTTCCTCGCGCGCCCCGACCTCCCCGTCCCGTTTCTCAATCCCCACGCGTTCGAGAGCAACCTGTTCGAGTACCTCTGGCAGGCGCTGGCTACAGCGGGATGAGGCGGTACCGCCCCACATCACGGTCTGGTCTGCCCACCTTGGCCCTGAACCCAGGGCCTGATGTCGAGCATGTAGAGCTGCCGCCCGTTGCCGCCATGCGGCGAGTCGATGATGACCCACCTGCCGTCGCGGCTGATGCGGGGATGCGTGTCGCAGCGCCACTCGCCGGCGTAGGTCGAGGGGAACCGGCCCAGCAGCACGAAGCGAGTCGTCGGCACGTGGAAGAGATAGACGAGCTGCTCCCGCTGCTTGCCCTGCGGATACGTGTCGGCAACGAGCCACTCGTTTCCCGTCCCCGGTATGTAACTCTGGTGTCCGTTCGGCGCGGTCCACAGCGTCGCCTTGGGTTCGCCGGTGCCGTCGTCCTTGTAAAGGCGATAGCCCCCGTCGGCCCAGATCAGGACATGCTCCGGATCGCGCCACATGTAGTGCGAAGCCCCGCTCGCCGAGAGCAGCTGGAGGTTCTCCCCGTCAGCCCCGACCGTAAAGACCCGCGTCGGCATGCCGCCTGACCCGGACCACCGGTCAAAGAGGAGCAGCCGCTTCCCGTCGGGGCTCCACTGCAGGTGGTTGACGTAGTGTTTGTCGGCGGGCTTCTGGCCGCCGTAGGGGACCTTGGCCAGGTCAGCCAGCGACGCGAGCATCCGGTTCTCGCCCGTCGCCATGTCCATCCACCACACCCCGAGTTCAGCCGGCGCCGGCTCCGCGGCGTACCGGTCGGGTATGCCCGCGTAGCCGTAGCCCGGGCGGAAGCCCCAGATGCGGCTGTAATCGGCACAGGCGGCTTGCCTGCCGTCCGGGCTGACGTGCTCGATCGCCCTGGGCAGCGTCCGCAGCGTACGGGTCTTGACGTCGAGAACGCGGCAGACGAACCGGTCACCCTCCCGGTCGTTCCAGATCACCTCGTGGTCCGACCCCGGCCGCCACTGCAGCATGCACCCCTGCTGCCAGGACCACGCCCGCGACTGGCCGAGCGCGATCCACTTGTCGCCGTCGGCCAGGTCCACCATGCCAAGCCCCACAGGCTCGTCGGACTTCGGCAGGCGGTGTTCGAAGTCCACTTCCTGGGACAGCAGGTAGCGCCCGCCGGGGTCCAGCTGCTGCTTGTCGTAGTAGCCGAACCAGTGGAACTTAGGCCCGCGCGTGACAGCGCGAAAGGAGGGCAAGACGGCATTCGTCGCCGCAACCATCTCCGCGCACGAGCGGAAGGCGGGGAACGGCGCCGTGCGCGGGGCGGGCGCTTCCTGTTGCCCGACGGCCGGGTTGGCCGGGGCGAGCGCAGCCTGCCGGACTCCCGCGGGACCCGCGCGCCCCGCTGCCGCGAGGGCGAGGCAATCCACATTGACCGGCTTCCCATTGAGGAACTCGAAGCGGACCGGCAGCGTGCCCGCAGCGAGAGCCTGCGGCAGGGTCAAGGCGGTCCAGCCCCACTCCTCGTCCTGGTATCCCCACCCTCCCGTCGGCGCCAGCGTGGCGGTACCACACGCCTTGCCGGCCGCGAACAGACGGAACGCAACCGGCTGATCGCCAGCGTGCCGGATCAGCAGCACGGGCTGCCCCAGCGCGCCCGGCAACTTGAACGCCCACTCCGCCGCCGCCGAGGGAGCCTTGTCCGTATGCACGCCGAGACACCGACCCGCGCTGGCCGTGGCGACCTTGCTCTCGTCGGCCCGCAAGGCCGGTTGACCGCCGCCGTCCGCGCTCTCCGCTTCGACCCAGGCCACCGTGTTCGTGCGGAACGCGAAGGTGGAAGCCCCCGCCGGCTTGCGCCAGGCGGCCAGGTAGACCTCCTGCACGTAACGGCTCAGCGGCTGACCGTCCGCCCCCTCCAGGGTCAGCTGCAAATCCACCACGTCCGCGGTTGCGGGCACGGTTGACAAGTCGGCCACGCCGGCCTGCACCGCCCCCGAGGCCGGCACGGCCACGGCCAGCCTGCCCCCGGCGAGCGTCTCCCCCTCGCGACGGACAGCCCACCGAATGCCGCAGCCGGCGTGCGACCGGGGCTCGTCGTTCGCCACCCACAGCTCCAGCGCTTGCCCGCCGGCGACCAGGCGCGGCAGCGGCACGAGCGGCTGGTTGACCTGCGCCATGGCGAAGTAGGCCCGCTTGGGAGTCAGATCGTGGCTGACGATCGATTTGGGCCAGTTGGCGGGCAGCACGTCGATGAAGTGGAACTGGAAGTAGCCGGCGATGCGTCGAGGAGAAAGGCGCCAGGCCTTGGTCACCTCGGCGAGCTGGTCGTACTGGTAGTTCTGGCTCGCCGCAATGTACGCGCCCAGGTTCGCTGGGCGGCGGCCGCGGAAGCCCGCCACTTGCTTCGCCCCGTCCTTAGTCACCTGCACCTGGCCCCAGAGTGTGTCGGCCGCCAGCGCCGGCCGGGGTCCCCAACTCGGCGGGTAGTGGGCCATGGTCATGTAGCTGTCCAGCGCTTCGGACCCGTACTCGCCGACCGTCACCATCCGGTCCGGATCCAGCACCTGGCAAAGCAATGGCAGCGCACCCTGGTAGCCGTACCACCCCCAGTACGGGTGCACGTCGTCGATGACGCGGGCCCAGAGCGCGCCCGGCAGCGTGTAGCCGCTCTGCCCCTTGTTCGGCCGTACCGTGCCGCCGTGCGGATGACCGCTGATCGGTTTGAACAGCCGGTCCGGATCGACTGCCAGCGCCGCGCGGAGCATGTCGGACGGATCGAAGTGCGTTTCGTTGGCGAAGGACAGCAACGCCACACCCGGGTTGTTGTAGCACTGGCGGGCGACCGCGGCGGAGGCCGCCAGCAGACCGGGGCGGACCTGTTCGCCCAGCCCGGGATACCGGCTGCCGACGTCCTGTTGCGAAAAAATGCCCAGCCGGTCCAGCAGCTCGCGCACCTCCGGGAACTGCAGGTGTTGACACGACCGCACGGCGTTGAAATCCGCGGCCTTGAGCAGCAGCAGCGCCTCCAGCAGCTTGGCGTGTTCGCCCCAGAGCCAGAGCGCGTTCAGCCCCTGGATGTTGGCGCCGCGCAGGAACAGCGGCCGCCCGTCGAGCAGCAGCGTGCCAGCCTGCAGCCCCTCGCGCGGCGCCTGCTCGCTCACCAGCTCGATGGCGCGGCAGCCGAACACCGCGTCGCGCACATCGGTCGAGTGCCCCACGCCGTCCTGCAGGGTGACACGGCAGCGGTACAGCCACGGCGCGTCGGGCGACCAGCGCCGCGCGTCGGGCATCTTCACGGTCACCGTCTGCCGGCCGGATCCCGCCGACGGTTCGAAGGGCGCGGACTGAGTGAACGCCGTGCCCTCGAAGTTCTCCGGCAGCACATCCACCTTCAGCGTCGCCGGCCGCGTGCTGGCCACGTCGGTCGCAACCTGCACCACGGCCTCGCCCCGCGCCGGATAGCCGCGGACCAGCACTTCGCTGACAACCGCCGGCCCCGTCGTCTCCAGGTACACGTCGCGGTGCACGCCATACCCGCTGCCGACATGCGAATCGCCGTTCTGCAGCCCAGCCAGCGACCGTCCCCGGTCGCGCACGTAGCGCTGGTCCGCGGCCGGCGGCACGGGGAACACGGCCCAATAGGCGGCGGGTTCGCCGAACTGCGGGCCGTCAATCACGCGCACCGCCAGCGTGTTCTCCTCCGCCAGCGTTTCCGTCACGTCGAAGCGGAACGGCTCGCAGTACACGCTGTGGCCGCCGAGCCTGCGCCCGTTCAGCCACACCTCCGCCTCCCAGTCCACGCCCTCGAAGACCAGGAAGACGCGCGTGCCGGCGCGCGCGCGTTCGGCCTTGAACGCTTTGCGATACCACAGGATGCAGGACGCGGGCTGCGTGCGCGCGAGATCGTCGTACCGCCATTCGGGCACGCTGGTCCGCTCCCACGCCGCCATGTCGAGGTCCGCCCGCTCCCAGCCGGGCGGGGTCGGCCGCGGGGCCATGGCCTTCGCAGGCTTATCGGACACACGCTTGATCTCGAAGCGCGAGAGCCAGTCATCCCCGGACAGGAGCCGCCGGGTGCGCGCGTCGACCTTGGGCGGCAGGCTGCGCAGAAACGGGGCCGTCTCCGAGCGGAGCGCTGCCATGCGCGCGGCGAGCTCCCCGGCGTTGGACGGCGCCTCCGCCCGGGCCGTGAACACCAACCCCACGTATGCCAGCAGACTCAACCGGGTCACGGGATGCATGGCGATCGTCCCCTCCTCTCATTCCTGCATGGTTAGCGTAACCAGCGCATACGCTGGAATCGAATAACCTGGCTGCACTTGACCGGAAGCCCCCGGGGCGCCTGACCGCGCCGTCTGAACGCTCTGCATGTCCGTGAACGGCGTGGTCTGCCAGCCCTGAACCACCCTGTGAGTGGCTGCGCCCAGTCGCAGCGTGACATTAACCGGCGTGGACCCGCTGTTCACCAAATGCACGATCACGCGTCCGGCGTGCCTGAGCGCGAGGTACTCCACCCCCTCGCCGCCCGACACCGCTTTCATTTCCACCACTTCAGAACCCGCGGGCGTGGTGTTGGCGATCTGGCGGAACACATGGTAGGCCTTGCTGCGCCAATAGCGGCGCTCGCCGGTCTGCTCGCCCCAGTCGGTGCTGATCAGCCCGGACTGATTACCGTAGGGATGGATCCATTCGAACACCATCCAGGCCTCCGCGCCAGAGCGCAGTGCGTTCAGCATGTTACGCGCATATTCAAGCGCGGAGTCCAAGTCGCCATGCCGGTAGCGCTGCGCCCATTCGGTCATCCAGATCGGCTTGTCGCCCACGCCGGGGAAGGCGCGCAGCTCGCGATACCGGTTCACCCAGTAATCGCCGCCCGTGTTCCAATAGTCATGCACGCCCCACACGTCCGCCCGGTCGAGCTTGTCGGTCCTTGCCCGCAGCCTCTCCGTGTTTGCGCCACCGCGCGTGATGGACCCCGGGCCGAGCGCGTCGGGAAACACCTGCAACGGCTTGACCTTCAACGAGCCGTCGGCCGCGATCAGGGCGTCGAGCGCCGCCGCGCACTCAGCAAACGTATCCGCCAGCACGCCCAGATCCTTGAAATGCATGCCATCCTGCGTGTGCGGCCAGTCCGGCTCGTTGAAGAAGGCCAGGTAGTGCACCGGTACCCCCTGCGCCTGCGCCTGCTTCAGCCACGCAAAGACGAACTCGGCCAACTCCTGCCGGTAGCCCGGACCATCCTTGAGTGTGCCGTCGCCGCGCCGGCTGTCGTTGCTCTTCATCCAGGCGGGCGGCGTGTAGAGGCTCGCGTAGACCTTCAGCCCCGGGTTCCGCCTGAGCGCCTCGCGGGCGATGCGCCACGCGCGCCCGGCCGACTGGAAGTCGAACCCTGACCCGGCGAGCTTCCGCCAGTCGTCGTTGTCGTTGCCAGGCTCGCAGTCGGGCCGGATGAGCAGGTGCAGGAAGGCAGCCTTCACATCGGCAAAGCACCAGTCATAGAGCTCGCTGCCTCTGCCAATGTCGAACTGGTTGTCGTAGAACAGCACCCCGCCACCCAGTCCCGCGAACCGGTGCGTCACCCGCGTTGGGTTGATCTCCGCCACGCATTCGCGGGGCGGCGGCGGGGGCCCGAGGGTGAAACGGCGGCTCGCCACCACGCCGTTGGTCGCGGTCACAAGCACGTTAACCTCGCCGCTGGCAGCCGCCGGAATTGCGATCGTCAGCGGGTTCATGGGCTTGAGCGCGGGGTCAACCACCAATTCCCCCGCGCCGCTCACGGCAACCTGGAACCGGTCCGGGTCGGCAGAGGTCCAATTCTTGCCCGTGTCGGCCTGCGCTTCGACCCGGATCAGGTAGACCTGGCCCGCCGCCATGGCCTCCGGCCCGCTGATCCGGTACGCCGCCGCACCAGCCCCGGCTTGGCCGGCAGCAGGAAGCAGCAATACCAGCGTCAGGAATCCCTTGATCACGCTGGTCTGAACGCATTTCTCACTCATATTGGCAAACTCCTCACGAACCATGCAGCGGCACGACGGGCGCGTTGGGGTTGGGCAGCGCAGCCTTCAAATCTTCCGGCAGGTCGGGGATGTCGCGGCGACCGTCGCCGTCGAAATCGCCACGCTGGAAAGCCGGGATGTCGAGCGCGGCGCCGACGGCCCGGCCACCTTCGCCCGCGGTGAGGGCGGCGGCGCCCGCAGCTGGACGCAGGTCAAGGGCGGGCGCGGCGGCAGCCTTCCAGTTCCACACCAGCGCGTCGCGCAAGGGCCGGCAGGGCAGCGGCGGCTCGAACCGGATGGTCCCCGATGCGGACTCCGTGACGCGCCGCAGGACACCGTCGCCGTTGATCTCGATCCGGTCCCCGCACGGAAAGTCACCGGCCTCGGCATACCCAGCCCCCAGGCGCAGCGTCAGACGGTCAGCCCGGTTCGAGTCGCTCCCCGCCGCGGCCGCCTGGCAGGCGGGGGCACAGCGGAACGCCGGCCGTCCGCGTTGCGCATGCGACTCCTGACCCGTCGCCCCCGCAACCTCTGCCAGGCTCGTGTACGCATGCCAGCGCGGCGCGGAGACCAGCGCGACCGGCCACGCCTCGCGCCAGGACCAGTAGACATTCCAATCGCTGGAAAGGCTCTCGACCAGGCCCAGCGGGTTGTTCCAAATGATGTTGTTCCTCAGGCGGTAGTCCCTGCCTGTCAGCGAGAATGCGCCCCACCCGCCCAGGCCAACCGTGCAGTTCTCGACCGTCCAGCGGTGCGAGTTGGCGTGGCCGAAGATGACCGCGATGGCGCCGGCGCCCACGGCCACGCTGTTGCGCAACACCGCGCCGTCCACCTCCTCGGTCATGAGCGACTGCCCGCCGAACAGCAGCACGCAGTCCTCGATGACAAGATCCCGCACACCGCGATAGGTCTGGATGTTGTCCGGGTGGCTCAGGAGCAGGTGGTGATGGACGTAGTTGCGCCGCAGGGTTACGCCCCTGGTTTCCGGCTCGCCGTCGGGACGCCCGCTCACGTTGCCGGCCACGACGATCCCGTCCACCTCGTTCAGCGCCACCTCGTTCTCCTCCACGAGCGCTTTGTCGGCCGAGATGATCGACACGCCCGTGCCGTTTGCCAGCACCACGTTGTTCTTCACGGTCACATTGTTGCTCCGGCGGGACCACACGCCATTCCTCCCGTTGTTGTGAACCAGGCAACGGGTCACGGTGACATCCTCGGCGCGCTCGATCTGCACCCCGTACCCGGCTGCGCCGCAAATCTCCAACCCCTCGATGCGAAGGTGCGACACGCCCTCGCGGCGGCCGCCGATCAGCACCACGCAGCGCGCGTTCTCGCGGTACTGCGTGCGAGCCAGATCCGCCGGATCGACAGGCCGGAAGTGGACGCGAATCTGTCTCTCCGCCAGCGTCTCGAAGGCCCACTGGCCGGGTTGTCGGATCAAGGCCGGGTGGTTTACCAGCTGGTAACGGTCGCGGTTCCGGCCGGTGTCGCCCTTGATGGCCGCGGTGTCGCGCACGGAAGCGAACGTGAACGCGCGTTGCGCCCAGTCCAGGCGCTCGAGCGGAAGCGTGCGGAAAAAGTTGCCTTGCGCCACGTAGCAGAAGAGCATGGCCGACTTGGGCGCCGCCGCTACCGCCCTCAGAAACGGCACGTCGGGCAGCTCCGCCGGATCCTCGAAGGTACGGGACGTACTGTCGTACTTGCCCACGACCCGCATGGGCTGATCCAGGTCTGGCCAGCGCGCGACAGCCTGGGGACGCAATCCGACGTACAGGTCGCCGGGCGGCTCCGCGATCACTGTCGTCCACACGCCGCCCGTCGAAGGCTGCCAGTCGCGGAGCGGCGCGAAGCCGGACAGGACCACGCGCTGACCGGGCGCCGCGCGCAGCACCGTTGGCTGGACCGCCGTCCCGGAGAGCGACAACGCCACCGCCTCCCGGTACGTTCCCGC
>CAYOBW010000106.1:20415-23142 GCA_964402115.1 uncultured Victivallales bacterium | reverse complement strand
CGGCGCGCCGTGACTACTCCGCCGCCGCGGGTTCGGGAGGGAGGCGGTCGGCCGGCACGCCGGCCTGCTTGAGCAGGGCATATTCCTTCAGCAGGAGAGCCTGCTTCGCCTTCCCGGCGGCATCCGCCTCCGACTGGCTCTTCTCCGCCTTCGCCTGGGCCGAAGCGCTGGGCGCCTTGGTCGCCTTGACGCCGCTGCGGCTGCGCAACAGCGCCATGCTGGCGGCCTCCTGGATATCTATTTCGGCCTTTTCCAGGTCCTTCATGACGACGGACAGCTCCGCGAGCGCGCGGGCATTGGAGACCAGCCCGTCCCGCTGCAGCTGGGCGTTCAGCGCCGGCACCACAAGGCCGGCCTTGATCCGCACACGCCCCTCGAACACCGCGGCGACCGTGCCATTCTTTGCCGTGAGGACCAGCATCGGTGCGTTCTCGCTGCACACGAACGGGTTCTCGGCCTTGTGCAGCGCGGTGGCGTCCAGCTTCACGCAGTTGAAGAGCCGCGCGGGCACACCCACCGAGTAATCGCCAACCGTGTTGAACAGGTCATTCCAGGCCGCGGCACAATCCTTGGCTTGCGGCGTGCGGTTGTCGCCGCCCGCGGCCCGCTCGCGCGTTTCGTTGCTCAGCACGAAGATAAACGACGGCAGGCCGCCCGTGCGCACGGACTCCACCCGGTTCACCGTAGCCTGAATACCGGCAGCCTTGGCCGCCCGCGTATTCGTGGCCGAGCCCGCGCTGACCATTTCCCAGTTGGTTTTGAGGTGAGAGCTCACGGCTCTCTGTGCGTTGGCCCGTCGGGTTTCCGCCGGTGAGGCGCCCGACCGCAGGCCCACGCCCATCGTGCATCAGCCACCCTCGAGCCGGACCGCGGCGGGCCCGAGCAGGAGCGCAACCGGCGCCAGTACGCGCCACGCCTTCCGCCAGGAGATTCGCATGTTCATGTGCATCCGTCCTTCAACTCCACCGCCAACCGGGAATGCCCCAGCGTTGTGGATGGACCATGCTGCCGTTTCCCGTCTTTGGCGTCAAGGGGCTTCTCCCGCGGCGGTAACACATCGGGCAGGCAGGGGGACCATCTGGGGCGTAACGGCCGGGGACGGCCGTCTCCATGACGTACGCCAGAGCCAAGACTGTGAATGTGCGGCGAAATCGCGGATGATTACTCCCGTTTCCAGGTTCATCGCCCCTGATCCTTCCGTCATCCGTCCTTCGCCTCCCCGTCGCTGCCCTTCCGCCCTGGACAACTTCCTAGCTCGGGACGGACCTTCAGTGCAGGGGTCCGCGCAGGTAGCGGGCGGCGGCTTCCGTGCGGCAGTGCACGTGGAGCTTCTCGTAGATGTGCTCAAGGTGAACGCTCGCCGTGCCGGTGCTCAGGTCCAGGCGGGCGGCGATCTCCTTATTACTGTAGCCCTGCGCGAGCAGCCCGAGGATTTCGTTTTCGCGCGGCGTGAGGGGCGCCTCTTCCGTCCCAGGGGAAGCCGGTTGGCGGAAGACCTCGATCACCTGCCGGGCGATCATGCCGCTCATCGGCGCGCCGCCGTCCACCACCTCGCGGATGGAACGGATCAAATCGTCCGGGGAGATGCTCTTCAGCAGGTAACCGGTGGCCCCGGCCTTCAACGCCTCGAAGATGTACTCGTTGTCCGAATACGCCGTGAGCATGAGAATCTGCACCTCGGGCAGGCGCGCCTTGAGCAAAGCGGTGCACTGGATGCCCGACATCCCGGGCAGATTGATGTCCATCAGGACCACCAGCGGGCGGCTTTCCGGAATCTTCAGCAGCGCGTCGGCCGCCGTCGCGCAGGCGGCGACGCACGTCACGCCCGGATACGCCTCCAGCAGTCGCGACAGGGCCTGTCGCGCGCGGGCGTTGTCCTCGACGATCGCCAGCGCCCCAAGATTGGCGATCGCGGTCAGTTGGGCGCCCAGATCGTCGTGCAGATCGCGGGCAATGCGGCGACGCTCGTCGGCAACCCTGTGTTCCATCTCCAGCCGCTCCAGCCGGCGCTTCATGCGCCGCCGCTGCTGCCAGGCGAGGCTTCCCCCGATCAGCCCGACGAGCAACGCCGTGCCGAGCAGTTGCGTCCCCCGGCGCTCCCAGAGCCGCGGCACGACCTGGAGCCGGACGGTCCGGTCGGACTCGCGCCAGACTCCGTCGCCGCCGCCTGCCATGATCCGGAACGTGTAGTCTCCCGGCGTCAGTCGGCTGTAGCGGGCGACGCGTGACTCGTTCCCCTCGAGCCAGTCGTCATCCATGCCTGCAAGCCGGTAGCGGAAGCGCAGGCTGGACGGCGCCGTCAACTCCGGGACGGTATACTGGAACTCGAACCGGCGCATGCCCGACGGTACGCGCAGCGTTTCCGCAGGCGTCCACGGCAAGCGCTCCCCGTTCCCCATCACGGATTCGATCACGATCCGCGCCGCACTGGTGTTCTCCATCGCGCGCGCGGGGTCAAGTGCGGCAATGTTGTCCCTGTTGCAGAAACCGGAATATCCAGATGCGCAATATCAGGACGGAAGCGATTCGCTTCGAATCGAACTATGCGGGCGAGGGCAGCAACGCCACCAACTATCCCACGTTTCGGAACATCACCATTACGGATGTCGTCTGCGCTGGCGCGGGTAGAGCCGCGAGAGTCTCGGGCAGCGCTCACAAGCCCATCGAGAACCTCACCCTGGAGAATGTCTCCATCAAGGCGGGCAAAGGCATGGCGTTCGACTGGGT
>CAYOBW010000106.1:0-20315 GCA_964402115.1 uncultured Victivallales bacterium | reverse complement strand
TGACGAGGCCTTCCTCAAACGGTTGTACGATGCGGCCGAGACGGTCTGCCGCGGCAACGTCGCGCGCTATCCCCGTCCTTTCGACATGGACATCCTCATCGAGGGCAGCGGCTACGTCGGCGCCTGGCTGGAGACCCAGCCGATGGGCGGCCACATGTGGGGCAAGCGCGACCTGCGCCTTGCCCGGAACAACCAAATGATCTTCCTGCTCAACCAGTTGCCGGATGGTCAGCTTTCCTATTGTGTCAAGACCAGCGGACGCGCGTTCGGCGGCTTGCAGGGCAACTGCTTCCCGACCCCCGCCTGGGAACTCTACTTCCTGTTGAACAGGGACAAGGAGTACCTCCGCTGCATGTATCACGGCAGCTTCACGCAGGAGATGGCCGACCCGTTCATCCGCTACCACCTGCTCAACCCCGAGGAGTTCTGGACGCCGATGCCGCTGGTTGCGATTGCCGCCAACGATCCGAAGTTCAAAAGCATCACGCACAACAACTGGAGCGGCCAGCCCCAGGCGCTGACCTTCCAGCGGGCCATTCGTGCGCTGGAGAACTACGGGCACTACGCGGAACTGACGCTGATCGGGGAGAAGCTGCTGGCCGCGGTGGGCGAAGGTCCGCTCTTCACGCAGCAATTCGATCCGCGGACCGGCCAGCCGAATGTGCCGCGCGGCGCCCGCACTTCCACCTACGGCCCCTCGGCGCTTTCCGCGCTGGAGTACATCGCTCATCTGCATGGCGTCGAACTGGTTTTGGACAGGAATGAGGTGTGGTTCAGCGGTCTGGCCCGCGGGAAGCACGAGCATGAGTACACGCAGAAGTGGAACGGCCAGACGTTCTCGCTATGCCTGAAAGAGGGCCGCTTTGACGGCCTGATCGACGGCCGCAGCGCTTTCACCTGTTCGGCCAATGTGCGGGCGGTGACCGACTTGTCGGGTCGCCTGATCCGGATCGTTGGCATCAGCCCGGAGCCGCAGAAAACAACCCTAGCATGGGGAGCCTCACATCAAACACTGGCCGTGGAGCCGAATCGCACGTACGCTCCAGACGCGTCCGGGTCATTCGTGCCGGAGCACAGGGTTCCCTTTGACTATCCGTATGCCCAGTGAGCGTCGAACCGAGCGTGGCCTTGTCTACGCGGACGAGTTCGTCTATCTTGCCAACCCCGTGGCCTATGTCACTTGCGAGATCGACAACGGCACGACCGTGCCGGCGCTTCTCTCGCTCCGGCTGCCCGATGCCAAAACAGCACTCATGGTGGATGGCCGTTTCGTGGTCAAACAGGGGGCGGCTGAGGCAGAAGATTTCAGCCGCAACAATGGACGAGTGCATTTCCGGTTGTCGTCTGGGAAGCACACCGGCCGCATGAGCGTTGATGAGAACGCGGGAGGTTAGAATGAGAACCACTGTGCGAGATACGCTTGCCTGCAGCCACAGTCTCCTCGCAGCGCTGGGGCTAGGCCTGTTCGGCGTGTCAGCCACGACGGCTGCCGCTGCCGAGGAGAAGCCTTTGATCGCCTGTTGGTCATTCGATCACGACGCGTCCATCCGCGATGAACAGGGAAGCAGTAAGGCGGAGGTCAGGGGGGGCGGCGCGGCGGACCGGACTGCCGGCATATTCGGGAAAGCGCTGGCCTTGCACGACCGCCACGCCTTGAGCACCGCGGGAACGGTCTTTCCTGAGAACCTTTCCAGAATATCGATCGCCGCGTGGGTACAGCCTTTCGAGCTTGGCTCGTTCAGGGAAATCCTGCGCCAGGAGTGCGCGGACAGGGTGCTCTTCTCATTCCAGGAGAACGGCTCCATCCTGTCGCTGGGGCTCAACATCGGCGGCTACGTGGAATGCGATGCGCAGATCAGGGAAGAAGATGTGCTGGACGGGGCCTGGCATCACTGTGCGGGAACTTTCGATGGCACGACCCTACGGGTCTATCTCGACGGGAGGGAGATCGGCGCCCTGCTGCGCCCCGGCAGGGCAACCATCACGAGACAGACGCCGGTCTTCATCGGCTCCACAAGCGGAGAGGGCGAGTTCTTCCAGGGAGGCATCGATGACCTGAGGGTCTACGCGGAGGCCCTGACACCAGGCGAGGTCGAAGCGCTACACGGGGCCGGCGCCAGGCAGGCAGCCTTGCTCGCAGAGCAGGCGCGTACGGCCATGCAGCAGAACGCCAAGTCATTCGCCGCGGCATTGGCCAACCTCCGACTGAAGGCCGCCGGCGACAGCGGACAGGCTGAAGCCTTGACGGTTGCGAACCTGCTGTCGGCTTTTCCACGGGAGTGCAACCGGTTCCGGGAGTGGACCGGCATGAACGTCCAGTCGTACATAGGATCAAGGGACCGGGACCTGAACCAGAAGCTCGCCGCGCGGGTCATTGACCTGCTGGCCGAATACCTGCCGCTGACTGAAGCCCAGTGGAAAGGAGTGCCGCCGGGAGACGTCAAGAAGTGGGACTCCGTCAAGGATCTGAACGCGAAGTATCGCAAGCTGGCGGGAACCGCCGACAGCAATCCGTTCTCCAGCGAGTGGATCGATCTCATCATGGACGCCGGTCCGGGAATCTGCTTCCGCCCCTTCAGGCATGAGGCCGTGGCGCCGTACGTGAAACCCGAAACGCCCGAAACCAGGTCGCTGTCGGCAACCGAAGCCAAGACCCTGATGGAAGACGAGTGGCTCTTCCAGGCCGACGGGAAGGTGGATGCAGAGCGCATCGGGGCTGAGGTCAAGTGGGCCGGTGAACTCGCCGCGCGCATCGGGAAAGAGAGTCAAGGCCGCGTTGATTATGCCGCCGAACTCAGGGAATTGAAAGCAGTCGCCGCGCTGCTTCCCGCCGCACCGAATCAGGACAAGGATCTGTACTTCAAGGTGCGCGGGATCAAGAGACGGATCCTGTTCAAGAACCCCGCCGTGAACTTCGACAAGGTGGTGTTCGTCGACATGCCGTATCCCCAGGGATCTGAATGGCGGCACGAGACACGGCACCGGCTGGGTTACATGGCCATTCCGGGCGCGCGGCTGCTCGTCCTTGACGGACTGAGCCCTGCAGGACAACTGCGGCAGTTGATGCCGCAGCCGCCGCTCCACGGGTCCTTCTGGAGGCCGGATGTATCCTGGGACGGACGGAAGATCCTGTTCTGTTTCAAGCCTCACAACGAGAAAGCGTTTCACCTTTACGAGATCAACGCCGATGGTTCCGGCTGCGTTCAGCTCACCGACGGCATCTTCGACGATCTCGATCCCATCTACCTGCCCGATGGGACACACATCCTGTTCTCCACCACCCGAGGGCATTCGTATGTCCGGTGCATGCCCCCCACAAGCGCTTTCGTCCTGGCGCGATGCGATCGGGACGGGCGGAACATCTACCTGGTATCAGCCAACAACGAGCCCGACTACCTGCCTTCGGTAATGAATGACGGCCGCGTTATCTACACGCGGTGGGAATATACCGACAAGCCACTCTGGCGGGCGCAGAAACTGTGGACCATCAACCCGGACGGGACCTCTGTCAGCATGTACTGGGGAAACCAGAGCGTCTGGCCGGATGTGATGAAGGATGTCCGGTCGATTCCGGGTTCCCGGCGAGTGATGTTTACCGGCTGCGGTCACCATGACTGGTTCGCGGGATCGATCGGCATCGTCGACGTGGACAAGGGGTTCAACTTCCCAAAAGGGTTGACCAAGGTTACGGCGGACATGTCCTGGCCGGAAGTCGGAAATGGCCCTTCGGACCCTGTCGAGTCCCCCGATTACCACCGAAGCGGGAAGTACTCGGGGTACCAGTCTCCGTACCCGCTCAGCGAGCGCGACTTTCTGGTTTCCGCAAAGAAGGACAACAAGTACTGCCTTTACCTCATGGATGTGGATGGAAACCGCGAACTCATCCACGAGGGCGTTCACAACATACTCCACGCCATGCCCCTGAAGCCGCGCCTCAAGCCGCCGCTGGTCCCGGACCGCACAACGTGGCCGACAAGGGAGAATCGCCTGAAGCCTCAATCGGGCATCATCTTCAGCGGCAACGTCTACCAGGGCACACCCCCGGAACTGAAGGGGAAGGCGAAGTATCTCCGGGTCATTCACATCGATCCGAAAACGTACACCTACTGGTACAAGCGTCCCTACCTCTCCACCGGGCCGGTGGTTTCGGCGGTCCAATCGGAAGGTGTCAAACGCGTCCTGGGGACAGTGCCGATCGAAGACGACGGTTCGGTGTCGTTCCACGCGCCACCTGGCACGGCGCTTCATTTCCAGCTGTTGGATGACCGCCAGCGCGCGCTGCAGACGATGCGCAGCTTTGTCGGTGTCATGCCGGGCGAATCCCGAGGCTGCGTGGGGTGTCACGAGTCGCACAGCCGCGCCCCGGCAAGCCAGGAGACGGTGACAGCTCTCAGGAACGCGCCGAGGGAGATCACGCCCTTGCCCTGGGGAGACGACACCGTGAGTTTCCCGCGATATGTCAGGCCGGTGCTGAACCAGTACTGTGCCAAGTGTCATGAAGGCAACGGCGAAGGGCGCAAGGTGTTTGACCTGACGGAAAGGCCCAGCCAACCGATCTTCCCCGAACCGTATCAGACCATGATCGGACGGCCGACCTGGGGCCAACCCTACACGAAACCCGAGAAGAAGATTCCTGGCTGGGGCATTGCCGGAACGATTCTGGTCGAGGGATTCGCCACAACCGATCCTAAGGCCTACGTGACGCCCGCCCCGATGATTATGCTCTCGTTCACCAGTCCCCTGATCGAAATGGCTTCAAGCGGCAAACATCACGGCGTGAAAGTGGATGGAACAAGTTTGCTTAGACTGATTCTGTGGGTGGACACCATGTGCCCGTACATGGGTGACGAAGAGCTTCGGCAGGAGGCGGATCCCGTCTTCCAGGGCGTCGAATGGTTGTCCGTCAAGCCGAGGATCAAGACTGCGCCCCGGATCGTCAGGCCGGGCCCCGTGGATGACTGGAAGGCCGCGGGAGAAATGGAAGCGGGCTACTTCCGTTTCTAGGTTCCAGGATCAATGCCAACGAGGGCGGGGCGGTAACACATCGGGCAGGCAGGGGGACGATCTGGGGCGTAACGGCCGGGGACGGCCGTCTCCATGACGTACGCCAGAGCCAGGACATGGAGACGGCGGTCCTCCGCCGTTATGCGCCCCTCGCGTGACTGACGCGGTACGCGCGGCCGCTTACTTCAGGCAGCGCACGCGGTAGAAGCGGGTCGGCACGCCGCTGCCGGCGGGGTCCTGAAGCGTGAGCCGGCCGGCGGCGGCCGACGTGACCGTGCCGAGTGGCGTCCAGGCGGGATGCGCCGACAAAACCGCGCACGACTCGACCCGGTAGACGCGGTCGCGCTCGGCTTCCCACGTCAGCTGCAGGGGATCGCCCGCCGGCGGCGTGACGGCCCCGAGCTGCAGCACCCGGTTCGGCGCGCCTGGCGTGGGAGGCGCCATGGGGTGGCGGGCACCGGCGCCGTCGGGCCAGCGGCCCGTGGCTTCGTCATCGTCCTGCGGGCCGAAGGAGAGGGCATCGACGCAGGTGCCGTCCGGCGCATAGAGCGCCAGGGCCTCGCCGTCGCGGCTGAGCTTGAAGGGCACGTGCGGCGCGCCGCCGGGGCGGTTCTGCCCCGTCTCGTTGTCGGCCCACACCAGCAGGCAGCCGCGCGGCGGCAGCACGGTGCCGCCCGGCAGCGCGTAGCGATTCGTGGCGCCGGGCGTATCCGTCACCTCGAAGCCTCCGAGGTACAGCGTCGTGTCGCCGCGGTTGTAGAGTTCGAACCAGTCGTCGAAATCGCCGTCCGCCGGATCGGCCAGGGTGGCCGTGTTGGCGGACATCCACTCGTTGATCGCCACCGGGACCGCGCCGGATGTGCCCACGTTGCGCTGGCCCGGCGTGGGCAGGTGCAGCACCAGCCTGTCCGCCGGCGATCCCTCGGGCACGCTGCCGAGCGAGGCGCCCGGCGGCACGCGGTCGTAGGTCAGCGCGTCGAGCACCTGCACGGTGTCCCCCGCGAGGCGGCCCAGGATCACGCAGCCGGCCTGCCCGTTCAGCCGGAAGGCGGCATGCGGCTCGGCGGGCGTGCCTTCGGCCGGTTCGCCGTCGGCCCAGACCAGCAGGCGTTCGCCGGCCCCGATCGCGGCGCCCGCCGGGAAAACCCAGCGCGCGAGGGCGGCGGGGTCGTTGGAGAGCGTGACCGACTCGCCGAGCGCCAGCGGCGCGGCGCCCGCGTTGTACAGCTCGATCCACGGCTCGTACGCGCCGGCCTGGTCGGCCCGCGTCACGGTGTTTGACGGCATGACTTCGTTGATCCACAGCGGCGGGAATTCGGCCAGCGTGGCGGCGACGGAATTGGCCCCGCCAGGCGTGGCCGCCGCGGGCGGCGCTTCGGCGGACTGCGTCTGCCGGGTCACGGCCAGCGTGGTCTGGCTGACGACCGCGGCCAGGCGTTGCGCGCCAGGCGTGGTCCAGTAGCGGAAGCTCAGCGTGTAGACGGCCGACGGCACGAGCCCCGCAAGGCCCTGGTTGACCGAGTTGGGAATCCGGCCGGCGGCCGACCCCGGGCCGGTCGCGACCAGGCACAAGGCGCTGGCGCCGTCGGACACGGGGGCGGGGGTCAGCGCACTGCCCTGGTGGTTGAGGGACGCGGTCCAGGCCGGCGCCAGGGGCTCTTCGAAGCTGCCGTTGGCCAGCAGGTTCGGCTCGGCGTCCGGGTCGGCGCCGGCGACCAGGCGCACGTCGTCGATAACCACGCTGCCCGCGCCCTCCAGGTAGAGGTGCAGCCGCGCCGCCGAGACAGCGGAGCCGGCCGTGCCCGTGACCTGCACGCGCTGCCAGCGCGGCGGAACGGAGTCGGCGGCCACCGCCCAGTTCCCCACGCGGCTGTTGTCGCGCCCGGCGTCGATCAGCTGCAGGGCTTTGCCGCCGCCTTTGGCCGCGGCGGGCCAGGGCGGGTCGTCGTCGTAGCGCACCTGGTCCAGCACCGTCCACGCGCCGTTCGCCGCGGGCTGGAGCAGCCGGAGCGTTTCGCCGCCGTCGTCCAGCGAACCGGCGTACGCGCCCGCCACCGCTTCGGCGTTGGTGTAGAACTGCGCGTAGGCGGCGAGATTCTCCGCCACGACCACGTAGCCGGTCGGGCCGATGCAGACGCCGTCGGGGAAGGTGTAGTCCACGCCGTCGAGGCGCAGCCCGCCCAGCGCGTACTCCTGCGTCGGGGAGCGGTTGTACAGCTCGACGAAATCGCCGCCCGGCCGCGGCGCCGCGTACATGATCTCGCTGATGACCAGGTTGCCGCCCGGGTCGGGGGGGCGCGCGGCGGTGGTCACGACCAGCGCCGCCGTGGCGCCGGCCAGCGGGCGGCCGAAGCGGTCGAGCCCCTGCACCACCAGCGGGTTGGCGCCCGGCGCCAGCGGCGTGCGCAGGCGCCATTCCGTGAGCGACGTGAACGCCGCGACTTGCGCGCGCCCGTTGACCGTCAGGGCGGCCACCTGCACCGGGGCCACCCCGCGCAGGTCCGCGTAGGGCGTGTTGGTGCTGAACGACGTGCCGCCGTGGGTCACGATGGCGAACGGCGAGGCCACGCCGGCGAGCTGGTTGGTGAGGTACGCATGGCGCTGGCCGATCCAGGTGGCGACCGCGGAGGGGTTGGCGGCGCCGAGCCCCTCGGCCTGGAACACGGCATACCACGCCTGCAGGCGCGCGGTGGCGACGTCCGGTCGCAGGGAGCTGGCCGCGAGCTCCGCGAGGGCGCGCCAGTAGAGGCGGCGGAAGGGCAGGTAGTCGAACATGGCCTGGGTGCGGGCGTCGGTGGTCGTGAACAGGCTGGCCGTCGGGCTGTCGCCCGTCTGCAGCGCGTTGTCGAGGTCGTAGTAGAAGGTGCGGGCGCGCCCGCCCCACGGCGCGTAAAGGTAGGCGTTGTGGCGCAGGCCGTACCCGAAGGCGTCCGAGTTGACGGTGGCGTGGTTGATCGCGACGACGGCCAGCCACTCGGCGACGTCCAGCACGGCGAGGCTGCGCGCCTCGTAGCACGCCGTGCCGGCCGTGCTGAGGTGGTCCGCGAGGGTGAAGATCGCCCCGTAGTCATCGTTCGGAACGTCCGTCTGCTTCTTCTCGAAGCTCGCGCGGTAGCGGGCCTGGTTGCGCCCGCCCTCGGGCGTGAAGTAGCGGCCGAGGCCGTTGTCGTGCATGACGCGGAACACGGCGGGGTCCGCGTCGCCCAGCCAGCTCTCCGCGAAGCTGCGCACGGGCGCTTCCAGGTCGTAGCGCACGCCGCGGTCGGCTTCGTTGACGCGCATGCGGATGAAGCGAACGTGGCTGCTCGGGATGCCGGCGGCCGCGCCCATGTCGTAGACGAGGCGTTCGCGCTGGAACGTGGTGTCGGCGCCGGTCTGGCCAGCCATGTCGATCTTCAGCTCGCTGTCGCCCAGCACCCGCTCGGCCGCGGGCAGCGTGATGACGTAGCCGCAGGGCGTCGACCCCGTGGGCCCGTTGAAGGGCCGCCAGTTGCCGCGGTAGCGGGCGCCCGCCCCGTGCACGACGCGGTCGTTGCCGTAGACGAACGTGCCGGGCAGGGGGTCGTTGTTGTGCGTGTGGCGCGCGTTCCACTCCGCGATGCGGGCAGCGGTCAGCCACAGGCGGTACGTGGTCAGGCTGCCGCTGTCCGCGGCATCGCCGTAGCGCACGAGCGCCTCGCTGTAGATCGCGTCGCCCGGCAGGCGGTTCGTGACCGCCCCGGCGCCGGCGGTGACATAGTAGGCCGCGAGCGTGCCGGCTGCCCGCCCCGGCAGCGTGGCGGTGTAGACGCCGTCCCCGGCCAGCCGGTCGGGCGCCGCCCCGTCGTCGCGCATGGCCGCGGCCGCCCAGGTCGTGGCGGGGTCGACCCGGTGGCGCAGCGTGACGGCCGGCGCGCCGTCCGGCGCATCGACGCGACAGGTGACGGTCACGGGCTGGTTGGCGGCGGGCAGCGGCGGGCTGTGCTGCAGGTCCGTGAGGGCCGGCCCCGCCGCCGCACGGCAGCGGCTGTTGACCAGCCCGGGCGTGCCGAGGTTGAGCGGCACGGTCAGCACGCCGACGGCCTCGCAGGCGAAGGCCTTGAGGCCCAGCAGCACGTAAGGATGCCCCGCCTGCCAGCGCGCCTGCGCCCGCAGGGTCACGGCCGTGCCGGAGGCCACCGCGCTGCCCAGCGGTTTGACGAGGCGGTTGTAGTACGGGGGCGGCCGCTGATCGGCGGCGAAGATGGTGTCGCCCGGCCCGGACGCGACGAGGCGCAGCGCCGTCGAGCCACCGAGCCCCGCGCCTGCATCCAGGCGCGAGCGCTGGTGCGTGCCGAGCGCCTGCCACGTGTTCAGCCCGCCCTCGAAGAGCTCGTCCACCTTGATCGTGCCCGCGCCTGCCTCCAGCCTGACCTCATCCAGCAGGCACTCGCCGACAAACAGCGCGTAGACGTGGAGCTCGTCGAGCGCAATCGTGCCCGCGGTCGTGATCTGCTCCGTGGCGGGCATAGCCGTGCCGGTGCAGGCGATCGCCGTCCACGGCGCCTTGGCGGTTTCGTCGCTACCGGCCCAGTTCGGCGCGAGGCTGTTGTCGCTGCGCGGGTCAATCAGCTCGAGGCTGCTGCCGCCGCCGTCCGCCCACGCGCCCCAGCCGTCGCCGTACGCGACGCTGTCCACCTCGACAAAGTCCTGGTAGGGCAAGGCCGGGTCGTCCGGGCGCGCCAGCACCAGCCGCTCGCCGCGGTCGGCCAGCGTGCCGCCGAAGTTGCCCACGGTGTTGGTGGCGTTCAGCTGCGGGTACTGGGACCGCAGGCGGCCGGCGTCCTGCGCCACGACCAGGAAGCCGCCCGGCGGGATGCGCGTGCCGGCAGGCAGCATGCAGTCGATGCCCGCCGTGAAGCGCCAGTAGCCGACGTCCGCCGCGGCGGCGCCCCGGTTGTGGAGTTCGACGTACTCCTCGGCGCTGTCCCCGCGCAGCGGGTGGTACATGATCTCGTTGATGACCACGTCCGCCACCCGGGCGCGCACGTTCGGCCGCCCGGGCGTGGGAGACTCCAGCGGGCGCACTGCGGCGGCCCCGTCCGGAAAGCGTCCGCAGGCCACGCCGTTGGCCTGGGCGCCGAAGCGGATGGCGTCCAGCACCCGGCCGCCGGCGGGATCGACCAGGAAGAGGCCATCGCCGTGCATGTTGAGGGCGAAGCCCAGCTGCTGCTGATCGAACGCGGCGAAGCCGCCCGCCGGCAGGAGCGTGCCCGCCGGCAGCGTGAAGCCCGGCAGGGCGGGATCGTCCGTCAGCCGGCAGCCGGCCAGGTCGACGGCCTGCGTGCCCGCGTTGTACAGCTCGACCAGGTCCGCGTCCGGGTCGGTGTGGGCCACGAACTCGTTGATCACGACGCGCGTGCGCGCCCCGCCGCTCCAGAACTCGGGCAGGCCGGGCGAGCCCCCGATCAGGTCGCCCGCGGCCCAGGCCCGCGGGTCGGCTTCGCCGAAGTCGGGCCGCGCCAGGACGAGCGCGTGCCCGGCCCCGTCCGCCGCCGCCGGCCAGGGCGCGTCATCGTCGTAGTCGACCTCGAGCAGGAGCGCGTCGAAGGCGTGGCGCAGCCGCACGCGTCCGCCCCCGTCGGGCAGGCTGCCGGCGAAGGGGCCCAGCACGTCGGACACGGGATAGGCGTCGACAAACGCCCGCGGGTCGGCGGCCACGACGACGACGCCCTGCGGCGCCACGACGGTGCCCGCCGGGAACCGGTACTCCACATCGCCGCTGAGCCGCCAGCCGGAGATGTCGGCGGCGACGGGCTCCGTGTTGCGCAGTTCGAGGTACTCGAGGCTGGCGCCGTCGGCGCGCGGAGGCGGGTGGTACATGATCTCGCAAATGGTCAGCGCGCAACGCCGGGACGAGGGCCCGAACTGGCGGCGGTCGGGCACGCGATCCTCCGGGTCACTGACCTGGCACACCAAGGGTGTAGCGCTGCCGCCGGCCGGCCACGTTTGCGAGCCGGCGGCGAGCCCGAGCGCCAGCAGCGCGGCGACACCCGCGCCCCCTGCCCTTGCGTCGGGACGCCGCCCTGGGCGGGGCGGGCCGGCGCGCCTGCCAAAGTCAACCCGCGGAAACGCGTTCATCGGCGCCTAGTCTGACAGCGTGGCCCGGAACGTGCAAGCTTGCCCCGGGCCCAAACCCCAGGGACGGCGCGGGAGCGCCGTCCAACGTAGGACGGTCCTCCCGGGCCGTCCCGGCAAGCGCGAAGAGACCGGCGGCAGTCTCGGCATGTTATCTCTGCGCGGCCTCGCCCGTAGAGGGGCCGCCAAAGCCGAATGAGACGGTAAGCCTTTTCAAGGCATAACCCACCCCGGCCTGCGGCCACCCCTCCGGAGGAGGGGAGTCTATGTAACGCGCTCCGCCCTAACCTGCTCCCCTCCTTGGAGGGGTACGCGAAGCGGGGGGTGGGTGCGGAAGGGGAAGTCCCTAAGCGCGACCCCGTCCCCTCAGTCGCCGTCCAAGGTGAAGGTTTTCGCCTGCGGGTGGGAGAGCAGGCGGCTTGCCAGGTAGACCATCTCCGCCGCGGCCCACACGTCGGCGGAATCGCCATGCCCGCGCGGCGGCGCGTGATCGATCTCCTCGTACCAGCAGACCGTCGCGCTGGCCCGGTCCGCCAGCGCCCGCAGGATGCGCCAGGCTTCTTCGGTTTCGCCGAGCCGCAGGTGCCACAGCGCCACCTCGGCGCTCAGGTAGGGCCACACGCCGCTGGAGTAGCCGAGGTTCAGGTGCAGGCCGTCCTGCCGGTGCGCCTGCAGGAAGCGCAGCGTCTTGAGGGCCGCCGGGTCGTCGGCCGGAATCGCGGCGAAGGCGCTCACGCTCATGACGACCCCCCACAGCGGGCGCAGGCGACCGGCCCCCGTTGCGCCGGGGAAAGCGGCCAGCATGCCGCTCGCGTCGGCCTGCGCGGCCTGCGTACGCACCCGGTCGTAGGCGCCCTTGAAAGCGAGCCACCCCGCCCGCAGGTCGGCAGCCTCGGGCAGGTTCAGCTTCCGCGCGGCTTCGGCGGCGACCCGCACGCCGTAAAGCGGGCCGGCGTTCTGCGACCAGTGGTAGCCCACGCCCAGCCCGCCGTCCCCGCCCAGCGGCGGCAGCCAGCCTTCCACGTCGACCGCCCCCTGCCGGTGGACGCCGCCGTGCGCCTGCCGTGCCCGCAGCGTGGCCTGCGCCGCCTTGACCAGCGCCGGCGCCATCTCGCGCAGCCAGGCTTCGTCGCCCCACCGCTCGTAGTGTCCCCACAGCGCCGCGGCCGCCAGCCCCTGCACGATCCACTGTTCGGCGCCGGCCTTCCGGAGATTGCCCGTCTCCCACATCTCGAAGATGCCGTCCTCCTTCAGGTGCCGGAGCTGGTGCCGGAGCAGTGTCCGGGCCTCGGCGCGCAGGCCGACCGCGTCCAGCGCGCGGCTGACCTGGAACGTGTCGTAGGGGTTGGAGCCGTAGTAGTGCTCGAGCCCCTTCAGGATGCGGGCGTCGCCGGGGCGCCCTTCGATGAGCGTGAGCATCTGGCGGAGCGAGGCGTCGAAGGCGAGTTGCAGCTTCGGGTCGGGCAGCGCGAGCCGGGCCGCGGGCGCGAGCGTCTCGCGCCAGAACGCGGCGGCGGCGGCGAGGGCTTCGTCACGGCTCGCCCCGTCGCCGAGGAACTGCAGGTCGATGACGGCCGAGGCGCCGCCCGCAACCGTAAGGATGTGGCGCAGCCCCTGGGCCCCGCCCAGCGGACCGGGCACGGAGCGGTCGGCCGCAGGGGCAACCGCCGCCGGGGACGGGAGCGCGCGCAGCAGCGGCCGGCCCTGCGAGGCGAGCCGCCCCGCGGCGACGGTCTCCACCGCCTCCGCCCCGGTCAGCAGGCTGACCAGCGTGAACGCGCGGGCGGCGGCGCTCCGGTTCGTCACCAGCACGCGGACGAAGAAGCCCTGCTCCGAGGGGGCTGCGGCGAACACCGTTTGCTCGACCTCCACGTCCGGCCACGTCAGCCGGGTCACGACCGCGGGCGCCGGGGCGTTCAGCAGCGTTTGCGCCACGCAACTCCATGGCCCGCAGCCCGCGAGCTTCACGTGCAGGCCGGGCCCGGCGGCATTCCGGCCCATGCCGCCCGGCTCCGGCGTCGAGAGCAGGGCCTGCACCCGTCCGCAGCCGTCGACATACGCCTTGCGCCGCGCATACGGCAGGGCCACGGGCGTCCTGCACGGAAGCGGGAACAAGCCCTCGCCAAGCGCCGCCACCGCGTCCGGGCCGGAGGGCGGCTCCGCGGCGGCGCGGCCGGTCTCCAGCGGCTGCGCGCTCACGTAGAAGCCGTCCCAGTTAACGTTGTTCCGGTCGGCGACGGAGCGGAGTTCGAGCGTGTGCGCGCCCCCGGCGCAGGCCGGCAGCTCCACGGCCGCGTACTGCCACCCTTCCGCCTTGAACCCCCAGTCGCCCGTGGACGGGAGTCTCACGGTGGCGGCGTGGTTGGTGTCCCCGTCGAGCGTCACGCGCACCACGGCGTCGCCCGCCGTCGCGCGCGCGTAGCGGAGCGTGACGTGCAGCGCGGGCATGGCGGCGGCAAATGCCAGCGGGTAACGGAGGAAGTGGCCGGCCTGCCCGCCCCAGTCGTTGTCCACGCAGGCGCCGCCGGAGGCCGCGGGCAGCGCGTACGCGGCGGCGGTCGAACCGCGCTGCTCCGCGTAGCGCTCCGCTTCAACCCAGGCGACGGCGGGGGCCTCGGCCGCAGGCAGCGCCGCGCGCGACGCGATCAGGAGGACGCTGAGAGCAGCGGATGTTATGCGCTTCATGCCGATCTCCCGCTGTGTGCGGAACTCATGTTTGTCGCCTCTTTCGTCCGGGTGCATGCCAGGCGGCGACAGCGTCGTCAACAGGCCGGCGGTCAGCGCGCCAGCTTGCCCGTCACGCGCGCCAGCGTCGCGCCCTGCGCAATCTCGCGGCCATCCGCCAGCACGCGCAGGCCCGCGCCCCTGCCATAGCGCGCGCCGGTCCGGTCCCAGAGGATCGTCAGCGTGCGGCCGTGGTAGGGGAGGTTGTCGAGGCAGAAGAAGTCCCAGTCCTCCGGGGCGAGCGGGTTGACTTCGACCACGTCGTCCGCGCGCGGGCGCAGGCCGGCCAGCCCGGTGATGACCAGGTCGCAGAAGGTGGAGTGGTTGTAGTCCTTGCCGCGCTCCGCCGGCTTCTGGCCACGCTGCCGCAGGAGCGTCCGGGCGATCCAATCGCCGTTGAAGGGGTTCAGGTTCTCGTCGATCCACGACTGCTCCGTCTCGAGGCGCGCCGTCTGGCGCTCGCCGTCGTTCAGGGCGCTCAGCCGGGCCGCGTAGCTGTCGCTGTAGGACGCGGAGGGCGTGGCGGCAGGCGCCACATTCGTGCCGCCCTGGAAGACGCGCCATTCGAGGATGCCCGCGCTCATGCCCGCCGCCGCCCTGGCCTCCAGCCGCAGCGCGGTGGTCGTGACGGGCTCGAACATCACCCGGTTGAACCGGTTCGTGACGGCGCCGCAGGGGCCCTTGGCCCGCACCTCCTGCCACGCGTCGCCGTGCAAGGCCAGCAGCCGCCACGCGGCCGGCGGGTCGATGCCGGCCGCGTCGTCGTACCAGAACACCTCGACCGCGTCCGCCGTGACCGGCGCCTTGAACGCGTACTGCACCCACTCCGTGCCGCCCAGCCGCTCCTGCGCCCACCACGTGTGCCGCGCCACGGTGTTGTCGTGCGAACGGGTGAGCGCGGGCGCCTCCGGCGGGAGCTGACGGAAACGGTGGCTGCGCGTGTAGCACTGGAACGTCTGCCAGTAGTCGCGCTTGCCGACCAAGTCCTGCCGGTAGTTGTTCAGCAGGTTGGCCAGCGCGGTCAGCGTCACCGCGGTGGAAAGCGGCCAGCTCGGGCCGTTCCACTGGCATTCGTGGCCCGCGTACGCCACGCGGAAGCCGGGGTGCCGCTGCTCGGCGGTCGTCGGCCCGAACGGCGCGTAGAACCCCTGCGGATCCATGAGCGGCCGCCACGCCCCCGCCTTATCGGAATCCGGGAGGTTGAAATACCACGGCGTGTAGCCGTACAGCTCGCGCACGTCCGCGAGCGGCGGCTCGGGATCGCCCGGTTTGGCGGGGCGTTTACGCATCTTGAAGAACTGCGCCTCGTGGTCCCAGAGCTTCTCCTGCACGAGCGCCTTGAGCCGCGCCGCCTCGGCGTCGAACTGGCGCGCCAGCTCCTCCCGGCCCGCCAGCCGGGCCATGGCGGCGATGGCCCGCGCGTCGCCGAACATGTAGCTGTTGAGCGTGGCGCGGTACCCGGTGCCGCCGATGGCCACCTCCATGCCGTCGGCGCCGTCCACCTGCCAGAACAGGCCGTTGGGGTCGCGCCGCTCCCGCTCCCAGAGGCGGAAGTTCTCCACCAGGTCGGGCAGCAGCTCCTTCGGCAACGCGGCGTCGCCCGTCACGGCGTAGCGCGCCCAGATGGCGTCGGCCAGCCAATGGCTGTAGCGGTGCAGGCCCGTGCCGCGGCGCAGCCAGAACGTCGTGTAGTCGTCCACGTACCGGGGATCGCGCAGCCAGCGCCCTTCATAGAGGTGGTGGCCGGCGGCGCAGCTGATCGTGTTGTGCTTCGACGCCCAGCCCACGGGCGGCAGGAACTCCGTGATGACGAAGCCGTCCGGCGTGGCCTTGATGTGCTTGCGATAGGTCCACCAGCGGAAGTAGTAGATCTCCTCCAGCGCCTGGTCGGGGCACTCGAAGCGCGGCACGTTCGCGCGCAGGAAGTCGAGCGCCCCCGCATTCGGGATGTGTTGCGGGTAGAGCTCCTCGTCGGCGGCATTGAAGCGCGCCACGTGGGCGGCGAGCGCCTCCTCGTCGAGCACGCCTGTCCGGCCGGCGGCCGCGACCGGCCCGGCCGGTTCCGCCGCCGCCGCGCGCGCCACCAGGATGACCGCGAGCGCGCCGGCCGACGCCGTATACCGGAGTCTGTGCATGTTCGTCCTCTCAACTCACCGCACCGCAGGCCTACCGCACGATGAAGACCGTGCCCTGCGCGCGGGGCACGCCGAGCAACTCGCTGTTGAGGCGCACGTAGCTGCTGAAGCGTACCTCGTCGATCAGCCCGCGGAAGCCCTGGCCGCCGGGGCTGACATTGTCGCCGCCGATGGAGAGGTTACGGCCGGGAGCGGCCAGCGCCCCGGCCGTTGTGCCCGTCACCACGGTATACGCCGAGTCGCCGCTGGAGAAGGCGCGCAACTTCAGCTCATCGTCGCCCGCCCGCGTCTCGTAACTCACGGCGACGTAGTGCCACTGGTCGTCGTTGAACTTGCCGACGGCGCCCGTCGTCAGCACCTGCCCGCCGGCCTTGAACTTGAGCTGGCCGTTGTCGAGATAGACGGCGAAGCGGCCGTTGAAGCCGTAGCACACGATCTCCTGGAGACCGGCGCCGGCGGTCTTGAAGAACGCTTCCACGGTGAAGCTCGTGGCGCTGAAGGCCGGCGTGCCCGTGTCCGAACCGTTCAAGAACAGCACTTCGCCCTGGCCGCCCCGGCTCCCGGCCAGGGACCGTCCGGCGTCGAACGAGCGGCTGCCGCCGGTGCGGCCCACGGCCAGCATGAGCGCGGGCGGCACGGCTGACGTCGTGTAGGCGTAGTGCCCGCTGCCCACGCCGCTGTACCAGTCGAGCTTCTGGTCCACGGGCGTGCTGGAGTCGGTGACCACGTCCGCCCGCAGGCCGTCCAGCAGCGGCAGCGTCTCCTCCATGCGCCAGAACCCGATCCCGCTGATGCTGTGGGCGGGGATTTCCACCATCAGGTCGGCGGCGGCCAGGGCCGTCGTGCTGACGCGGATCTCGTCCATCTTCCCCACCAGGTGCCCCTTGGCCCCGGCAATGTTGTTGTACCGGCCGAGCAGGAGGTTGTTGTTGTCGGCATAGTTGGAGAAGCCGTCCGCGGTCTCGGTCGTGCCGCCGTATACGTTGCCGTCTTCGTCCACAACCTGGAGCGTCAGGCGGTCCTTGGTCCCGTTCGCCGCATCGTCGTAGCGCGCCGCGAAATAGTGCCACTTGCCGTCGGCGAAGTTCTTGCCCGTGCCCCCGTTTGGCGAGAGCGCCACGTTGTAATAGGGGGCGGCCGCGATGCCGAACGCCAGCTTCCCGGCTTCGCCCTCGTTGAGGTTGATCAGCCACTGGTACTTGGCCTGCGACTGGAACGTGAGGTCCATACGGCCCGCGGCGGACTGGTCGCCGGCGGTCTTGAAGAAGCCCTCGACGGTGAAGTCGGCGCTCGGGAAGCGGAAGGGGAACACGGTTCCGCCGGTCTCGAAGAACAGGCAGCCGCTCAGCGAACTCGACAGCGTGGCGTTGTCCCACGAGTAGGTGCCGCCCCCGAACCCCGTGTGGAACGTGAAGCGGGTCGGCACGTCCGTGCTGTGCGTCGCCGCCGTGATCTGACCCCACCCGCCGGCGCCGCCGGGCCAGAAATCGAGGTGATACCCGTTACCCGAGGAGTCGGCCATCACGTCGAAGATCGTGTTGAGGCCGGTGGTGACCGTCGTGTCCTCCATCCGGTACCACGCAACCGGCGCAGCCGGCGCGCTCCCCGCGGACAGCCAGATGGCGCAAAAGATTCCACCGTTCAGCCGTGCATTCCGTTTCATGACACTCCTCACAACTGCCTCCTTCCGCTGTCTCCGTTGCGGACGATCCGCGCCGGCGCCGGCGCTTCGCCGGACGGCCATCTGTTACTTTGCCCGTTTCTCCAGTTCGGCGATCGGGAAGTTGATTTGGCGACCCAGCAAACGGCCGTTACGGCTGGTCACGACGCGCAGCTCGCTCGCGCCGGGCGGCACTTTGAGGGGCGCCGCGTACCGCGGGTAGTGCGCGTCGGGGTTGGCGATGGTGAACGTGTAGTGGATGTCCACGTTCGCCAGCTCCGTGGCGAGCGCGATGCGCAACGAACCGTCCGCGTCGCGCGCAACCTGGACCCTGGCGTCGAACAGCGCGGGCGCATAGTTCCAATTTGCGGCCTGGAACCGCTCGAAGTGCCGCTCCACGCGGGCGGTGAAGTTCGTCCAGTTCTTGAGCGCGGCGGGCGACCAGGCGGTCTCCGCGAGGGCGAACCCGCGGGGCCAGGTCATGTACTGCGCGTGGCGGTAGGTCGGGACGGATTCCGTCCAGAGATTGCCCTGTACGCCGAGGATGCGCGCGGGGTCCACGCCGGCGGGAACGGGCTCGAGTTCGTAGACCATCTTGAGCGTGCTGAGGCTGTAGGTATTGGGTTCGACCAGCGGATCGCCCTGGTACAGGTCAAGGTAGTAGTGGGGGCTCGGCGTCATGACGACGTCGTGGTTCTGCTTCGCCGCGCTGATGCCGCCCTGGACGCCGCGCCACGACATCACGGTGGCGTTGGGGCTGAGCCCGCCCATGAGGATTTCATCCCAGCCGAGGAGCTTCTTGCCGTGGCCCTCGAGGATCTTCTCGACGCGCCGCACGAAGTGACTCTGCAGCTCTTCGTTGTTGGCCAGGCTGTGCTCCTTCCGCGCCGCCTGGCAGCGCGGGCACTTCGACCAGAATCCATGAAACGCCTCGTCTCCGCCCATGTGGAAATAGCGGAACGGAAACAGCGCGGCGAGCTCCCCGGACACGTCGTCGATGAACCGGTACGTGGCTTCCTGCCCCGCGCACAGGCTGTTCTCGATCGAGCCGTAGAACTTGGAGCCCGGGTTCACCGTAAACGGCCCGCCGGTGCAGGAAAGCTCCGGATGCGCGGCCAGCGCGGCCATGCTGTGCCCGGGGATATCCACTTCGGGAAGGATGTTGATGAACCGCTCGCGGGCGTAGGCCACGACTTCGCGGATATCGTCCTGCGAGTAGAAGCCGCCCTCGGTGGCCTTCTCGCCCGGCTGCGGCGGGGCGAAGGACCACCAGATGCCCTGGCGCGGCACGCGCCAGGCGCCAACCTCGGTGAGTTTGGGATATTTCTTGATCTCGATGCGCCACCCCTGGTCGTCCGTCAGATGCCAGTGGAAGACGTTGAACTTGTAGCGCGCCATTTCGTCCAGATAGCGTTTGACCTCTTCCTTCGTGAAGAAATGGCGGCTGACGTCCAGAAGCAGCCCGCGCCACGCGAAGCGCGGGTAGTCCACGATCGTCACGCAGGGCAACGCGTACGTCCGGGTCCGGCCGCCGGCCGCGGACTCCGCTTCCGGCGGAAGCAGCTGGAGGAGGGTCTGCATCCCGTAGAACAGCCCGGCCGGACTGTTCGCCGCGAGGGTGACGCCGCCGGCGGCCACCTCCAGCCGGTACCCCTCGTCGCCGATCGCGGCCTCGCGGTCCGCCCGGATCGCCAGGCGAATCGCCCCGCCCGCGCCATCCGCGGGGCGCACGTCGACGCGGCGTCCGGTGGCGCTGCCCAGGCGTTCCGCCAGCTGCCGGGCGACGCCGGCGGCTTCCGCGCTGGCCGGGGTCACGGAGACCGCCAGCTCGTTGCCCAGCGCGAACGAGCCGCCCGCCGTCACGACGCTGACCGGCTGGGGGATGATCCGCAGCGCCGCGGTGTCCGCCCGCGCCGTCCCGGCCACCGCCCAGGCTGCCGCCGCCAGGGCGGCCGCGGCGCTCAGCTTCAGGAACGTACGACGCGAGTGCTGCATGTTAATCTCCCCGGCTGGACCTTCACGGGTCCGCCGCTCAGCCGGGCATGCTGCCCCAGAACGCGGAAGGGTGCAATAGCGAATCCCGGGCCCTCAGCCGTTCGCATGATGGCCACCGGAAGATGTCTGAGGGGCCGCTAAAGCCGGGACTCCAAACGGGTTTCCAACGCGATTGCGACGTTCGGAGTCCCGCCTTCAGGCGGTCTCTCAGGCCATAATGAGAACGGCTCCCGGCCCTGATCCTCGCCGACGTGGTCGCCGGCGTTCCTCGCGCTGCATATGCACCCGCCTCGCACACGGCTCACGAGGACGTTCGCCCTCCCGGTGCGATTCCATACAACCCGTATACCACCGCGAGGGAGGGCGAGCGGCCCCGCGAGCCGTCGTGAACGGGGCGATCCCGGGAAGACCGCTTACTAACCGTCTCGGAGTTGTCGCTGCTTGCGCGCCGAAACGGCGGAGACCGCCGTCTCCAGCGCATGTGGAGCCGGCCGTCCTCGGCCGGTAGAGCGCCTATCGCGACAACATTGAGAAGGTTAGCGTCTTATAGGTTCAGAACACATTGTCAGATTTGACGAATAATGAGGTCCGAATCACGAAGGAAAGAGCCTTCGACATTCTGCGGTTCAGTATTCGTTAATCTTGTCGAGCGTCTCACTGCGGCGGTGCGGCGGCGCCGGCTTTGCCCTGCCCGAACATCT
>CAYOBW010000105.1:0-23342 GCA_964402115.1 uncultured Victivallales bacterium | reverse complement strand
TCCCTCTCCCCGGCGGGGAGAGGGCCGGGGTGAGGGGCCGCAGGCCCAGGCCGCGCAGGACCTGTCCGGCGGAAGCACGCAGGCACGGCCGCGGATTCCAAGCCAGACCCTTACGAAAGCCGCGGCAACGCCTTGCCGGGGCGTGACATCCGTGGGTCAACCCGTGAGACACGTACGACTGGACGGCCGTGGTTGCCGGCCCCTCACCCCAACCCTCTCCCCGCCGGGGAGAGGGAGGCGCTCACGCCGGCCGCGCACCCCGCGGACTCCGCCGCGTGGGCAACGGCTGGCAGCCGGCGGGGGGGCTTCCGCTCGGCGGCTCAAGCCGTCACCACACGGTCGTCGTGCGTCTCACCATAAGTATATTATGGCGAATGACAGGGGAGAAATGGAAGCGGGCTACTCCCGTTTCTAGGTTGAAGGCCGACGGTATCGGCGGAGCATGCGGGTTGCATGGGAACTGGATGACGGACTCAAGAGGAGTGGGGAGCTCTTTCGGGACCTCTTCGATGACTCGTGGACGTACCGGTATGTACTCGTTGCCGGTGAAGCATCGGGGGTGCCGGGATCGGGGCCCGCCCTTGACAATCAACCATCAGGCGTCGGAAAGTGACCGTGGCAAGCGGGTTTCCCCCCGGCTTCCTCCCTTTCCTCTTGAGGGTCACGGGCCGGGGCAGACGGTCACGCTTCCATCCCTTTGCGGTCCAGGGTCGGGATTTCGATCCCGACCTACGCAGGGACGAAATCCGTCCGGCCCGGCCCCAGTCGGCCACGAGCTTAGGACTCCAGACGCCGCGGCGCCGCCGCCGGTCTTCTCGCGCTTGCCGGGACGGCCCGGGAGGACCGTCCTACGTGGAACGGCGCTCCCGCGCCGTCCCCGGGGGCAGTGTGCGCCCCCCTGTTCGGGTTGAGCATACCGTTGTTCCGGCAAATCCCCTGGAACGGCGCGTCGGTGGCGTCGCGTTCTCGGGCATCGACCGCACAACGACCAAGAAGATCATCGATTATTACCCGTACATATAGCCTGAGAAAGGCTGTAATTACCCATAGTCTTAGCCTTTTCGATTGCATTCTGTGACTTGTGGCGATACTGTTTTGTCCTCTTCAAGGAGGTCGGCGATGTATCGTTCTGCAATGGAATATCTGAAAGAGTGGAAGATCAGGAGCAATCGAAAGCCGCTTGTCATTCGCGGCGCACGACAGGTTGGCAAGTCGCACCTGGTACGAGACTTCGCAAGATTGGAATTCGACACGTTTGTTGAGGTCAATCTTGACGAGGACTTGCGCGTTGTCCCCTACTTCGACAAACCGGATCCCCTTGAAACGCTGCGCCTGCTCGAACTGCACTTTGAAACCACCCTTGAGCCGGGAAACACACTCCTGTTTCTCGATGAGATCCAAGCCGCTCCCCAGCTTCTCGCGAAGCTTCGGTACTTCTACGAGAAACTCCCCGGCCTGCATGTCATCGCCGCCGGTTCACTCCTGGATTTCACCCTCGAGCAGCACGACTTCTCCATGCCGGTCGGCAGAATCGAATACCTTCATCTCGGTCCCATGAGTTTCTCCGAGTTCCTCCTCGCCACAGGTCATGAACAGTCCTGCGCTTTTCTCAAGGCATTCAGAATCGGGGACGACCTTCCGGAACCCTTGCACAACAAGCTTTCGGACCTGCTGATCTCCTATATCGTGGTGGGGGGAATGCCGGAAAGCGTAAAGGCTTTTGCCGAGCGCAAGTCCTATCGGGAATGCGATTTTGTCAAGAGCACCATCCTCGCCACCTACAAGGACGATTTCAGCAAGTACGGGAAGAAAGCGAATCCACGGCACATCCTCACGGTCTATGAGGCGCTCCCCAACCTTGTCGGGAGGAAGGTCAAGTATGTGAACATTTCACGCGACACCAGATCCCGCGACTTGTCCCGCGCACTGCAAATGCTGGCGCTGGCCAGGGTCTGCCACCTGGTCCATCACGCGTCATGCAATGGCATTCCGCTGGGCGCCGAAACGGACAAGAATACATTCAAACCCCTCTTCCTCGATGTCGGTCTGTTACTGAGCGCGTGCGGCCTGTCCATGACGGACATCCCGGGTCCGGAGGCCCTCATGATGGTCAACTCGGGCCAGATCTGCGAGCAATTTGTGGGACAGCATCTGCTGTACCGGCAGGAGTTGTACAAGCAACCGGAACTCCACTACTGGCTGCGCGAGAAGCCTTCCTCCAATGCCGAGGTGGATTACGTGATTGCCAGCGGACCGCGAGTCATTCCGGTTGAAGTGAAAGCCGGGAAGACAGGCAACCTGCGATCACTCCATCAATTCACCATCGAAAAGGGCGTGGATTTTGCGGTCAAGATCTGCACGGAGAGGCCCTCGTTGGTTAGAGCATGCGGCAGGATGCCGGACGGAAGAACGTACGACAGTCACATCCTCAATCTCCCATTCTATCTCATCGAGAAGCTTAACTGCGCGAACGCGGACTTCCTTAAGAACGTGCAGCTTTCGATCGCACCGCTATCAAAGCCAAATGTCCCCGACTGACCGGCGCGGATGTGCATACCAGTCCCAGATTGGTGCCACCCATTGGCGGCGGGACACCGCGGCACCGCCGCCGGTCTTTTCGCGCTCGCCGGGACGGCCCGGGAGGACCGTCCTACGTTGGACGGCGCTCCCGCGCCGTCCTCGTCCCCTCCGACGCCCCGACCTTCGGGCAACTGCGCTTCTACTCCTCCGCCTGACCGGGCGCGCAGCAGGTTCTCCCGCCCGCACCCACCTGCCTCCAACGACGAATTGCCTGCCGCGCCACCCCGCCCGGTTGGCCTCGCTTTGCCCTCTGCGCTTCTCCTCCCGCTGCCCTTCGCTCTTTCCTGCCCACACCCCCCTTGAGTTGGAACCGCTGTGACATCGGCCTTGCCATTGCGGCCGGGATCCATTATCGTACATGAGACAAGTGTATGACCCGCGGCATTCCGTCCGTATCCCCGTCGTCGGCGCGTGGAGCAGAGCAACACGAAGAGGAGACGCAGTATGAGAACAAGCGCATATCTCAAGACCGCAGTGACTACGCTCATGCTGGTATCCGGCCTGCGCACCGCGCAGGCGGCCACCCTCTACTGGGACAACAACAGCACGACGGCTGGCTTCGGCACCGCCGGCGGCACGTGGGGCACCGAGCAAAAGTGGAGCACCGACATCACGGGCGTTGCCGCACCGGGCACGACCGCCACGACCACATCGGACGACCTGCGACTGGGAACGACGATCAACGGGCTCGCGTCCGGGACGGTGACCATCAGCGGCGCCGCCCAGGGGTTGCGGACCCTCGCCGTGGGCGGCGGCTCGGGCGCGATCACGCTCGCGGGCGGCACGCTGAACCTGGCAGCGGCGTCCGGCGTCCTGCTCGCGAACGCGTCGCACACGGTGGGCGCGGTACTGGCCGGCAGCGCCGCGCTGCACAAAGTCGCGACGCTGCGCCACACCGCCTTCCTGACCTCCACGGCCGCCCTGGTCTTCCGCAATGCCTCCCTCGCGGCCTACACCGATGCCGACGGCGTCATGGGCGGCGCCTGGCTCAACAGCGGCGCCCCCGCGCCGACCGAGGCGTTCTTCTTCAGCAACAACGGCGCAACCGCGACCTTCCAGTTCCAGATCATCGACGGCACCTTCACCAAGTGCGTGAAGGTCGAACTGACCCAGGTCGGCGCCGACATCCACGGCCGGGTGCTCTACGCCAGGTACGTGAACGGTAGCCAGCTCGGCTACAACTTCGACTCTGGAGCCATCGCAGGCACGATCGCGACCTCGTACGCTGCCGGCGGCTATGGCGCCGCCGAGACGCACCTGGTCACCACGCGCGAGCACGCGCGGTTCCTGACGGGCACGGCGGCGGCGGTCTACACCAACGGCCGCCTGGCCGACGTCATCGCGGTGGACGGCATCATGGGCGGCTCCTCCATCAGCGGCGGCGCGGCGGCCGCGGAGCCCTACTTCTTCAGCAACGACGGTGCGACGGGCACGTTCCAGCTCCAGTGCTTCAACGGGGGTTACACCAAGTGCGTCAAGATCGAGTTGACGCAGGTGGGCGCGGACATCCAGGGGCGGGTCCTGTACGCGAAGTACTACAACGCCCTGAACGTGAACGTCCTGGGCTACAACTTCGACACGGGCGGCACCGGCAACACGATCGCCACCTCCTACGGCTCGGCCGGCTACGGCGCCGCCGAAACGTTCATCTCCCTGGTCAACGAGGGTGCCGCCCTCACCTTGACCGGCGTGAACACCTACTCGGGCGGCACGCGGATCGGCGGCGGCACGCTGACGATCGGCGGGGCCGGGCAGTTGGGCAGCGGAACGTACGCGGCGGTGATCGACAACGCCGGCCAGCTCCTCCACAACAGCTCCGCCAACCAGACGCTCAGCGGCGCCATCGCCGGCACAGGCAAGGTGGTGAAGGGCTACGCCACCGCCTACGCCGCCCGGCGCCACACCGCCTTCCTGACGGGCACTGCGGCGACCATCTTCACCGGCGCCACGCTGGCCGACTACGTGGAGGGCGACGGTGTCATGGGCGGCGCCTGGGTCAACGGCGGCGCCCCCGCCCCCGCGCAGCCGTACTACTTCAGCAACGACGGCGCGACCTGCGCCTTCCAGCTCCAGACCCTCGGCGGCGGCTTCACCAAGTGCGTCAAGGTCGAGCTGACGCAGGTGGGCGCGGACCTCGCCGGGCGCGTCCTCTACGCCAAGTACGTGAGCGGCAGCCAGCTCGGCTACAACTTCGACACCGGCGGCAACGTCGGCACCATCGCGACCTCGTACGCAGCCGATGGCTACGGCGCCGCCGAGGTGAGCCTCACGACCTACTACACCAGCACGCTCACCCTATCCGCGGCCAACACCTACAGCGGTGGCACCGACGTGAACGCGGGCACCCTCGCCGCCACGACCACCGCCTCGGCCCTGCCCCCCAGCGGCGCCATCACGGTTGCGAACGCCGGCGAACTCTGGCTGGCCGTCGCGTCGGGCATGTCCTTCGACAATGCCGGCGGCGTGGGCAACGGCAATCCCCTCACCGTCAACAGCGGCGGCACCCTCACGCTGGCCGCCCCCTTCAACGCCGGCTACAGCCGCCCGATCACCGTCAACGGCGGCACGCTCAACACCACGGCCGGGACCAGCGCCAACGGCGAGAACTACGTCAATAACCTCACACTGCGCAACGGCGCCCAGGTCACGGGAAACCCCAACCGCGTCGGCTTCCACTCCGCGGCGACGATCGCGGCATCCGGCACGGGCGCCTCGACGCATGCCGCCGGCATGCTGCTGGCGAACAACGGCGGCCTGCCCCTCACTTTCAACGTAGCCGACGCCACAGGCACACCCGCCGCGGACCTCACGGTGTCGGGGTCCATTGGCAATCTTGCCGGCTACACGGGCATGCCGGTCATCAAGGCCGGCATCGGCACGCTCGTGTTCTCCGGCGCCAATACGTACGTGGGCACGACGCGGATCGACGCCGGAACGCTGCAGCTCGGGGCCAACAACACGCTCGACGCGGACAACCCCGTCGTGCTCAACGGCGGCGCGCTCGCCGCGGGCGCCTTCAACAACACGCTGGGGACGCTGACCGTGCAGGCGAACAGCCAGATTGCGCTGGGCGCCGGCCAGCTCGCCTTCGCCGACAGCAGCGCAGTCGCCTGGACCGGGCACCTCGCCCTCGTCGGCACACTGGGTCCGCAGACACTGCGGGTTGGGAATGACGACAGCGACCTGACCAGCGCCCAGATCAGGAACATCAGCATCAATGGCCATCCTGTCGCCATCGATGCGAACGGCTATCTCATGAAGGCTTCGCAAGGCTCGATGTTCCAAATCAGGTAATCCGTGCTCCGGCCAAGAGGCCGTGCCACACGCTCAGGCTGCGCGCAGGACTTATGGGGAAGTGATGAGCAATCCAACCCGATCGGCATGGGTCGCATTTGCACTGGCCGCGGCAGCGCTCCCGCTGCGGGCCGCCACCAACTACTGGGACAACAACGGCGCCACGCCCGGATTCGGAGCCGCCGGGGGGACCTGGGGCGCCGAGCCGAAGTGGAGCGCCGACCGCTCCGGCGGCGCCGCTCCGGGCATCACCGCCACGACGACGGCGGACGACCTGCATTTCGGAACGGCATCCAACGGCCTGGCCGCGGGGATCGTCACCGTGGACGGGAACGGCCAAGGCTTCCGGTCCCTGACGTTCGGGATCGCGTCCGGAGCGATTGCGCTCTCGGGCGGGACGCTGAACCTCGCCGCCCCGGTGGCCGCGGTTTTCGCCAACAACCCCTCCAATACGATCGGCTCCGCGCTGACGGGCGCCGCGGCCCTCACCACGTTCGGGCCGCTGGCTCATACCTCCTTCCTGACGACAAACGCGACCACCCTATTCCCCGGTTCGTCGCTGGCGGCCTATCGGGGTATCGACGGCGTGATCGGCGGGGCCTTCGTCGGCGGCGGGGGCGCCGCGCTGCCGGGAGAAGCGTACTTCTTCGTCAATGACGGCACGAACGCGACCTGCCAGCTGCAGATCCTGAACGGTGCCTGGACGAAATGCGTCAAGGTCGCACTGGCACAGTCGGGCCCGGACATCCAGGCACGCATTGTGTATGCCAAGTACATCAACAACGGCCAGCAGCTCGGCTATGACTTCGATGCGGGCGGCAACGTCCAACTGGTCGCCACGTCGCACGCCGCGGCCGGATACGGCGTTGCGGAGACAACGCTGACAACCGCTGCGCGCTACGCGGCATTTTTGCCGCCAAGCCCGGCCAGCACAACCATTGTCCACAACGCGTCGCTCGCGGGCTTTGTGGGCGCGAAGGGCCTCATGGGCGGAACCGCCATCACCGGGGTGGCGGCCCCGGCGCAGGCCTATTTCTTCACCAACGACGGTTCGACCGCAACCTACCAGCTCCAGGCCGACAACGGCGGCTTTACGAAATGCGTAAAAGTCGAACTGACGCAGGTGGGCGCGGATATCGCGGCGCGCGCGCTCTATGCCAAGTACACCGCCACCGGCAATCTCGGCTACGACTTCGACACGGGCGGCACGCCCAACTCCATCGCGACCTCGTTCGCGATGCCGGGGTACGGTGCCGCCACGACGGTGCTCGACGCACGGGACGCGAACTCGGTGCTGACGCTCACCGGCACGAACACCTACACCGGCAGCACGACCATCGGCGGCGGCCCACTGGTCATCGGCGGCGCGGGCCAGCTTGGGAGCGGGTCCTACACCGGGGCCATCTGCAATTCGGCAGGCTTCCTGTACCACAGCGCCGCCCAGCAGACGCTCGGCGGCCCCGTCTCGGGAGCAGGCGCGCTCGTCAAGGGGCGCGCCGCTGCCTACTCCACGTTGACCCATTCGTCCTTCCTGACGTCGGGCGCCGCCACCCTCTTCACGGGCGCCGCGCTTGCGGACTACGTGGGAGCAGACGGCGTCATGGGCGGCGCCTGGGTCAACGGCGGCGCCCCCGCCCCCGCGCAGCCGTACTACTTCAGCAACGACGGCGCGACCTGCGCCTTCCAGCTCCAGACCCTCGGCGGCGGCTTCACCAAGTGCGTCAAGGTCGAGCTGACGCAGGTGGGCGCGGACCTCGCCGGGCGCGTCCTCTACGCCAAGTACGTGAGCGGCAGCCAGCTCGGCTACAACTTCGACACCGGCGGCAACGTCGGCACCATCGCGACCTCGTACGCAGCCGATGGCTACGGCGCCGCCGAGGTGAGCCTCACGACCTACTACACCAGCACGCTCACCCTATCCGCGGCCAACACCTACAGCGGTGGCACCGACGTGAACGCGGGCACCCTCGCCGCCACGACCACCGCCTCGGCCCTGCCCCCCAGCGGCGCCATCACGGTTGCGAACGCCGGCGAACTCTGGCTGGCCGTCGCGTCGGGCATGTCCTTCGACAATGCCGGCGGCGTGGGCAACGGCAATCCCCTCACCGTCAACAGCGGCGGCACCCTCACGCTGGCCGCCCCCTTCAACGCCGGCTACAGCCGGCTGATCACCCTCGACGGCGGCCGGCTTGACACGACGGCCGGGACCATCACGAACGGCGAGAACTACGTCAACAACCTCGCCCTGCGGAACGGCGCCCGGGTCACGGGGAACCCCACCCGTATCGGCTATCACTCCGCCGCCACGATCACGGTCGCCGGAACGAACGCCTGCGTGTATGCGGCGGGCATCTTGCTCGTGAACAATGCCGGCCGGCCGCTGACGTTCGATGTCCAGGATGTGACGGGCGCCCCAAGCGCGGATCTCACGGTCTCGGGTTCGATTGGCAACCTTGCCGGCTATCCGGGCATGCCGATCGTCAAGACCGGCGCGGGCACCCTGGTGTTCTCCGGCGCCAACACCTTCATCGGGACCACGACAGTCAACGCCGGCATGCTGGCGCTGGGAGCCAACAACACGCTCGACACGGACAACCCCATCGTGCTCAACGGCGGGACGCTCGCTCCGGGCGCCTTCACCAACACGGTCGGGACGCTGACCCTCGCAGCGGACAGCCAGATCACCCTGGGCGCGGGCCCGCTCGCCTTCGCCGACTGCCGCGCCAGCGCCTGGACCGGCAGTCTGACCCTGACGGGGACGCTGGGGCCGCGAACGCTGCGCTTCGGCAGCGACGCCAATGCGCTGACCAGCGACCAACTGCAGCGCATCCGCAACCATGGCCAGCGCCTTGGCCTCGACGAAAACGGTTACCTGCAGAACACCTCGGGCACGGTCATCTTCGTCCGCTAGGATCACGGTAACCGCACAAGCACCTCGCCCGCCGCCGCTGCGGCCGAGGCCGCACGAGTCTTCACACGCAGGATCGTGGGCGTGTCGGCCGTGGTCTGCTCGATCCGCTGCAGCCCGAACGCATCGGCGCGGCCTTCGATCCGACGCACGCGGCCCGGCAACACCTGCCCCTGAAGCACCAGCTCCACGTTCTCCAGCTCCAGCTTACCGGCGAGCGGACGGAACTGGACTTCGTACTGGCCGGGCTGGGGCACGCCGGGAGAGATGTCGAGTTCGACCGTCGCGCCCGCGCGCGGGAACGCCGTCGCACCCCAGCGGGCCGCCATGATCCAGCCGGGCGCGGGCAGGTTGTCCGGCTCCGCCAGCTCGGCGGCGGACAGCGCGCGGCGGTAGATGCGCAGGTCATCGAGCAGACCGTCGAAGCCGTAGTCGCCGCCAGCACCCTGCGCGGCGTATGCGGCGCCGAGGCGGAGATCGAGGTCATTGGCGTGCTCGACAATACCGGCGGTCTCGGCGTGAGCCGCCTCCCGGCCGTTGAGCCAGAGTGCGAGAGCGGGGCCGCGCCGCGTCACCGCCACGTGCGTCCACGTGCCGGTGGGCACGGAACCGGGAGCCGTGACGAACGGATACGGCGCACCCTGGTTGGCCGCGTCGGTGAGCGCGAAGCCCAGGCGATGCCCTTCGTGCAGGTACAAACGAAACTGGTTCGCGCCGACACCGATCCGCTCCTTGGCAAGCAGGCGGTCCTGCCCGCTGCGGTTGGCGCGGGGGAAGACCCAGGCCACAACCGAGAAATCACCGTCGCCGATCTGCAGGTTGCCCAGGCTGGCAAATGCCGACCGGCCGCCGCAATCCAGCGCCTGGCCGCGCCGGCCGGCCGCCGGCTTCGGCCCGGCCAGCTTCAGCGTTCCCGCGTCGTCGTCGAAGGAGACGTACAGATCGCGGAGCGGCTGACCGCTGGCTGCGCCGGTGACGTTGAACGCCGCCAGGCGCTTGATCAGCGGCTCGCCGACCGCCTGCGTGGCGACGAAGCGGAGCCGGGAGACCTCGGTGCGGGGCAGGACGTCGATCTGCTTGTACCCGATCGACTGCCCCGTGGCGTGCAGCGTCTTCCACGCCCCGTTCGCGAAGCCCTCGATGCGGTAGCCGCGCACGCGCTGCCCCTCGCGGATGTCCTCCTGCAGCAGCACCTGGTTGACCGGCGTCGGCCGGCCCAGGTTCAGCTCGACCGTCGTCCCCGCGCCATTGGTCTCGGCAAGCGACTGCCCGTAGCGGCGGGCGATTTCGCGGCCGAAGGCCTCGTACAGCGCCACGTGCGAGGCGGGAATCAGCCCGGTGGTGTCGGGGGTCGAGTTCAGCAGCAACACGCAGCCGCGGCCGACAGACTTCACGTAGATGTCCATCAGTTTGTCCAGGCCCTTGAGCATGTGGTCCGTGTTCGCGCCCCAGAACCACTTGTGGTCCAGCAGCGTCGTGTCGCACTCCATGGGCAGCCAGACATCGCCGTCGGGATCGCTGTGGGCGGCGGTGGATACGCCGGTTTCGGCGTCCTTGCGCTTCACGGTCTGCCAGGCGGGATACGGCGCGTAGCCCTGCTCGTTGCCGACCCAGCGCAACGTCGTGTGCGGCCCCTGCAGAACCATGGCGCGCGGGGCGTGCTGCTTCAGGATATCGCCGACCTCAATCACGCAGCTCCCGTCGAACCAGACCTCGTTCATCTCGCCATAGCGCGTGAGCACCTCCGTCATTTGCCGGCGGAAGACCTTGTTGTAAGCCTCCTGCTTCGCGGGGTCCTTCGTGCGCCCGCCGCTGCCGATGCCGGCGCCCCACTGGTCATCGCCGGGATAGACGTAGATCGCCAGCTTGAGCCCGTGCTTGCGGCAGGCTGCCGCCAGCTCGCCCAGCACATCGCCCTTGCCGCCCTTCCACGGGGTGTTCCGGATGCCGTAGTCGCTGGTGTCGGTCTGCCACCAGCAGAACCCGCCGGTGTGCTTCGCGACGAACAGGATCTGCCGCGCGCCCCAGCTCTCCGCGACCCGGCACCACTGCTCCGTGTCGAGCTTGTCGGGGTTGATCCGGTCGAGCGGCGTGGAGTGGTTGTCGTACTCGCGATTCTGCCACGTGCAGGGATCGAGGCAGACAAACATCTGCCGCTCCATTTCAAGATAGGCCACCTGCTCCGGGGAAGGTTTGGCGACCCCGCCGGCAAGGATTCCCAGCGCCCAGAAGAACGGCAGGCTAACGGCGACGAGTGCGCGCGCGATTCGTTTCATGGCGTGACCATTTCCCTTCGATCCGACTGGGTCTCTTCTCAGAATCAGTCCGGTCCACAGATTCAACAGGTGCAGCCTGCCGCTCGTTATTCATACCACAACCCGCTCTTGTTGAAACAGCGCCCTATTTCGGCCGCACCAGCACCTTGAGCTTGCTGGCGGCGGTGGTCTTGACGGTCAGCTCGATTCCGGTGGTGGTGCCTTCGGCCACCACCTGGGTGCGGTTGAGCCGCCAGGTGCCGGCATCGACTTTCTCGAGATACCGCGCTTCGCCGGGTTTGCCTTCGAAGAGTGGCCGGACAGCGGTGGCGACGGCTCCTTCGAGGCGGATTTCGTATTGGCCGGGATCGATGACCTGGGCCGAAAGATCGATGTCGAGCTGGCGTTCGCCGGCCGGCAGATCGATCATGATGGCTTCCTCCCAGGCATCGAGACGATCCGTCAGGCTCAGCTCCCATAAGGTGGAGTCCGGGCCATCGATCCTGGTGACCCGGAAACGGGCAAACCGGGCCGTGGTGGCCGGCAGGTCGGTTCTGAAATCGCCGCCGATGCGGCCACCGGTGAAAACCGGCCGCCAGGGGTCTTCCGGACGATTCCGGACTTCGATAACGAATTCGCGGACCCGGTCGGCCAACTCAGAGGCCGCCATGGCGGCAAACCGGCGCGGCCGCCGCAGGTCGAGTTCGACCCAGGAAAGTTGTCCATGCTCGGCATCGCCGCCACTTCCGCTCCAGCGCGTGCCGGGATTCCCGTCAACAAGGTACTTCGCCTCGTAAGGCGCACTGTGGACACTCGATGCCGTCGCCATGGCACCGCGGGTGACCGCGGGCAGAGAGCCTAACGCCTTGACCAGGGTCGGACTGACCCGATGGACTTGGATCTGCCGAAAGAGGGGGGTGCCGACCGATTCGTCAACCCGGACGCGGAGCTTGTCGGTCGTCACCTCGGGAAAGAGATCGATCTTGCGGCGGCCAACGGCGGTCCCTTCCACCACCCGTTTCCAGCCATTGTTCACCCAGGCATCTACCCGGTAGCGGCGGATGCGGTGGCCATATTGGTAGGCTTCCCAGAGATCGATGCCGTTCACCGGCTTGGCGCCGTCGAGGGCGATGATCGCCTCGCTGGCCGCCAGCGTGGCCACCTGGCCAACCGGATGCCCGAAATTCTGCTCGATCGCGGTTCCGAGTTCCTGGTAGCGGGCCACATCGTCCCGGGGGATCACGCCCTCGGTATTCGGGGTGGAATTCAGCAGCATGACCGAACCGCGCCCTGCCGAACTCACATAGATACACAAGAGCTCGTCCGTGCTTCTGCGCCTGGCCTCGTTGCCGGGATTCCAAAACCAATTGTGATTGTAGAGCGTCACATCGCATTCGACCGGCGCCCAGACATCGCCATCGGGAGTGCTATGGGCCTGGGTGGCGACACCGCTCTTGAGGTCGGCCGATTTCAGCGTGTTCCAATTGGGATCGCCGGCGATCCCGGCCTCGTTGCCGACCCAGCGGATGTTGGTCAGCGGACTCTGCAGGATCACGGCTTCCGGTGCCAGTTTCGTGATGATGTCGTCGAGCGGCACGATGCAACTGCCGTCGAACCAGATCTCGCGCACCAGGTCCTTGCCATAAATGGCCAGGACCTCGGTCCACTGCTGCCGCAGCAATCGGTTCCATTTCTCCTGTTTCGCCGGATCATCGGTCCGGCCGCCGCGGCCAATCCCGGCCATGAATTTCGGGTCATCGGAATAGATGTAGACACCGACCTTGAGCCCGTGCTTGCGGCAGGCATCGGCCATCTCCCGCACCATGTCCCCTTTGCCGTCTTTCCAGGGGATGTTCCTGACGCTGTAGTCCGTGGTCCCCGTTTGCCACCAGCAGAAGCCGCCGACGTGCTTGCAGACGAACATGATCTGCTTGGCGCCCCAGGATTTCGCGACCGCGCAGATCTTCTCCGCCTCAAACCCGGCCGGGTTCATCTTCGACAGGTCGGTACGCCCATCGGAATCATATTCAGACCCTTCCCAAGTCGCCACGCCGAAGTGGACGAACATGATCCGTTCGTCCTCGTGCCAGGCATACTGCACCGCAGCCGGACGCGCCAGATTCGCCGCCGCCGGCTCGGCTACCGCCCGGTCCCAGGCAGAACCGTCCGTCGGCTGCGCACCCCCGGTTCCCGCCCTGAGCAGGGCGATAGCTACCAACGTTCGAGAACCTATGAATGGTTGCATGGGAAGGACCCTTTAATTGACGGTCTCGAATAAGACGGTTCATATTGTCAAGGCCGGACCGGAGGGGGATGGAAAGAGTTGTTGGTGGCCGGGAGCACCGGCTTCAACCAGTCCGTCATGGGGCTCCCGAAGCTGACGATGACCGGGCATAGCCAGACCCACCGGCCCTGGCCTCCGCCGCTGGTTTGCCCGGGGCTGCTGGCATGGAAAACCAGATAGTCGTTACCCTGGTACCGCACGGCATTGCCCAGTCCGGGCCCGGTGATTCTGTCGGCCTGGAAGTTGGGCCAGCGCTCCTGCTCGGTCTGCAGCAGATAGACGATCTCGGCGGGATTCCCCGGATTTCCCCAGATGCCCGAGGGATCGGCCAGCTTGGGCTTACGGTATTGTTTCCCGGCTGGCGGAACCAGCGAATCGGAATAGGCGACTCCCAGCTTGTAGTTATTCCCGGCGAAATCGCCGACCGAATAGAACATCGCATACATGGCGCCGCTGCGGGAGGCGATCCGGGCGATGCAGAGTCCTTCGCAGATCTGCATGCCGGCCCGGCCATTACGGTATTCCGAGGCCAGCCCTTCCGGACTCAGAACCGGACGCGGGGCAAACGATGCGTCGATCTCATCCGGAGCGCGCAATTTCCGGACCATGACGTGGTTGTTGCCATCACCCAAGTGATCGACATAGAAGAGGTAGCAGCCGGTGCTGTCGGCATAGACCTTGGTTTCATAGGTTTGGCTGACTGGATGGCCAAGCAAGACCTTGTCCAGCCGCCATTGGGTGATCGGCCAGTCCGCAGTCAATGGCGTGAAATGACAGATGAAGGTTTTGAATCCGCCAATCGTGACAGATCCATAGGCATGCCAGCGGCCCGTTGGGTGTCGGTAGGGAACAAAGCCCCAGATCCCGTGCGGGGTGATGGCGGTGTTGTTGAAATGGGAGCTCAGATACTCTTGATTGAGATCGATGGTCAGGGAGAGCCGGGTCTTGGTCTTCCAGTCGGTGGTCTTGAACATGTACATGGGCCGGCCGGCCAGATAGGTGGATGTGAGATACCAGGCATCGCCCTGCTTCAGGACGTAGGGATCGGCAAACTGATCATTCCCCGGGCAGTCATCAGGACCGATGAACCGCGAAAACGGCACGGGGGAAACACCCGTGGCGGTGGCGGCATATGCACTCAGCAGGCCCAAGCCCGCAATGCCTGATAACCGTGACAGGATGGCGCGTCCATAACTCATGGTTGTTGGGGGATGGGTGTCCGGTTCATGGTTTGACCCATTTCAGGGCCATGTTGTACGCCTGCCTGCCGTTGTGGAGGGCGAGGTAAATCCACCGCGGCTTCCCCTGGCCATCGGTCAATACGAACGGCCGCTCCATGTGCGACGGTGTGAAACTGGTGCCGTCGGCCAGCGGGACCCGTTTGGGCATCAGCTTGAACTGCTCGGCCTTCCCCCACTGTATGCCGTCGGCGGAAGTGAGCAGGGCCATGAACGGCTGATCGCAAACATGCACGACGGCATAGAAGCGCTGCAGGGATGAATCGAACCAGAGGCAAGCGTCCTCGGTGTTGTAGTCGGCGAATGCCGGCTCGGCTTGGATGGCCCACGGCCCTTCGGGCCGCGCCGCGACGGCGACGGCCTGGATAACCGTCCAGCCCTGGCTCGCGGGCTTGTCGCCTTTGAGGACCATATGGAAACGCCCGTCGGGCCCCTGGCAGACCGCGGGGTTGACGGTCACCCGGCGAATCGCCCCGTGCGGTTCCACCAGCGGCTCGTCCGCCCGCCGCCACGGGCCGTCCAGCGATTTGGCCACCGCCAGCCCGACCCGTTGCGCATTCCGCACGGGCAGCCAATTCGGGCCTTGCCCCCCCGCTTTGGCGGTGGCAATCAGCCCGGCCTCGTCCAGCGTCGGGTGGCTCGTCGAGACATAGTAGAGATAAAACCTGCCGTTGAACTTGCAGAGGTACGGATTGTAGGCGGCGATCTGGTCCCAATGCCCCCTGCCCCGTCCGGTCAGAACGGTCTTCACGAAGTGGAAGGGACCTTCCGGCCGTTCCGCGACATAATGCGCGATCTCGGCATGGGTCAGCCAGCAGTTGAAGCCGTATTCGCGCGGCCAGCGCTCGGCGAACATGTGGTACTTGCCGCGCTCCTCCACGACGCTCCCGCCCCACACATACCAGTCGGGCTCGGCAACGATGTGATTGGCCGTCTTCCTGGCATCGGCCAGGTCGGCCTGCTTGCCGGGATAGGGCGCGATGACCAGCCGCAGGCCATCCGGTATCGCCGCGCGGGTTGACAGATCGGCGCCTTGTCCGGTGCGCGCCAGCACCACGGTCGCGATGGCCAGGCTGAGCAAGACAGGGATCGTTCTCATAGGTATGGCTCGCACACTTCCACGTCCTTTCGGCGGGATCCCGGAAAGACGGCCAGCTTCAGGACTTTCCCGCCCTTGACCACGCACTCGACGGTGGTCTGCTTCGGGGCGTGGAGCTTGAAGCTGGCGTCCCACTCCTTCGGCCAGGCGGGCAGGAGCAGGATCCGGTCGCCGACCGTCTGCAGCAGCATGTACTGGAGGGCGGTCATCAGGCCGCCGCCATGGCACTGGTCGGGCATCCAGTCGTGGCCCTGGTTCCAGAAGGCCTGGAAACGGAAGCCTGGCTGCGTGGCCGCCGCCCGGCCCGCCAGGTTGTCCCGCGCCCATTCCGTCTTGCCCAGCAGCGCGAACTGGATCGGTTCCTGGTGCCAGCATCCCGCCCCGCTCGGCCCGCCGATGGTGTTGATGCCGACAGCGAGCCCGGGCCTGCCGACGCCGTAGAGCCGGTAGGGAAACACGGCGTACAGCTCGGGGCGCTCGCAGTTGCTGTGCTGGCCGTACTCCTCCCCCGGCAGGAGGGTCTTCCCGTCCTTGCTGACGGGAACGGCGGGAAGATCGTCGAGCGTCTTCTGGTAGATCCTGGTCCCGGCTACGGCCTGGAGGCGCGGGATAACGAAGTGGAGTCCGGCCACCTCCGGCATCGGGTTGACGCAGCTCCACCAGGTCTCCAGCGACTGCGACGGGGTCATGCGGATTTTACCGTTCTGATCCCGCTTCCAGTGCTGGTCGAAGAAGGTGACAATCTCGGCGGCGAACGGCAGAAGCTGCTTGTCGCGAAAGCCCGCGTCCTGCGTGATGTCGTAGTAGTCCAGCATCATCGCCAGCGCCTCGATGCCGCCCTGCCAGTGGTAGCGGATGTAGGGGTTGACGACAAAGCCGTCAGGGTGGCCGGTCCGGTCCAGGCCGTAGCCCATGCTCTCGTCCTGGTAGTTGCCCCAGATGTTGAACGTCTCGGGGAAGAACGCGCCTTCGTGGCCGTAGTAGGCCTGGGTGGCCACCTTGCGGGCGGGCAGCGCCTTCACATACAGGTCGAACCACGGCCGCATCAGGTCGAAGTCTCCGCTGGCAAGCATCGGCCAGTAGATCATCCGGGTGTTCTGCGCCCAGTAGCTCCCGCCCCAGCTGCGGTGGTCAGGGTCGTTGTTGGCGTTGTCCACGGTGAAGAGCGCGCCGTTGAACTTGATCGGCGCCCCGCCGCGCCCGCCGCAGGCGTTGATCCAGCGCTGGAGCGTGTAGCCGCGCGTAACGGTTTCGGCGTCGGATGCGGGCAACTCCTCTTGCAGCCGTTTGCCATTGAGGTAGATGCGGCGCAGGCCGGTGCCGGCGTCCACGGTGGCGGCGACATGCTGCCACTCGCCGGGCTTGAGGCAGTTGAGCTGGGTCAGGACGTACCGGCCCACGATCCAGCGCAGCGACAGCCCCGGGACGGCGTCCAACAGCATGCCATCCGCAGTCCCGGCCGTGATCTTGTCCAGAATCCGCCCGGACTCGCCGGGCGCCGGCTTGATCCAGGCCATGACCGTGCAACCGCCGGCAGGATCGGCCGCCGCGCCGTCAATGGCCGTCGCGCCGGTCCTCGGCTTCGCCGCGGCCGCCGCGAGCTCGCCGTCGGTCAGCGCTTTGCCGACCACCGTCGCGTCCTCGATCCCGCCGCCGAACCGGCTGCCGCCGGCGGAGTCCGTTCCGCGCCGCCACGGGTGCGGGTTGGCCGGAATGGGGCACGAGCCGCCGCCGCTCGCCACAATCCAACTCCGCTCCCAGAACGCCTGCCACCACTCGCCGTGTTTCCGCAACCGTTCCGCCGCCGGGATCTTTTCGACGGCGTCAGCCTGCTTCTCCACTTCCGCCACCCACGCCTCGGGCGTGTCGGTCACCTTGCCCAGCACGTGGATACGCAGCGACAGGGCGGTCGCGGGTTTCTCCGTTCGCATTTCGGTTGCCGACACGGCGGTGAAGCCGTCGCCACGCACGATGCCGCCCATGGTCAGGTTGAGGATCGGATCCTGTTCCGTCTGCGCGATGCTTTCGTTCTTCTGGAGCTTCAGACTCGGCAGCCACGGCGAGACGACGTTGCGGTGGTACCAGCCGAGTCGCCCCTGCTCCTGCGGCAGGATGACATCCGGATAACTGAAGGCGGGCAGGGCGGTGAAGCCGGTGGCAAAGTAGGCGCCTCCGCCGCCGGGGGCGTTGCTGCCGAGCGACCGCTTCTCCTTGCGCCAGGGCTCCAGCAAGACCGAACAGGCGACGGGCCCGCCCGCGCGCGATTCCGCATCAACCTGGACGACGGGATGGTTGGCGTCCACCCACACCCTGGCGCGGAGCTTCGCGTCGCCGACGACGAGCGTGCCGTCCCGCAGTCTCAGCTCCTGGCGAAAACCGGCCCCGGTGGAGAGCGCCGGCGTAAAGCGGACGCGCGTCTTGTTCAGCTTGAGCAGGCGCATGTTCTCGTCCCAGGCATCGGACTTGGCGATGAAGAAACAGAGGTCGCCCGAGGGCTCCACCCAGACGTTCAGCGCGATATCGCCATTGCCGATGGGCATGGAACCGCGCGCATCCGCGCTGGGTGAATCCCACGCGACGGTGTACGGATCCGGGGCGCCGGCGAGTGCGGTCGTGGCAAGTACAAAATTGAGGAAGCAAGTCTTCATGGGATTCCGCCTTTCGTATTCATCGGGCGATGGAGGAGCTTCTCGCCAGGCTTCATGTCCCGCTCGGCGATCTTGCCCGTCCAAGGGTCGAGGAGGCGCAGTTTGCCGCCGGCGGTTGCGGTGATCTCCACCTGCGTGACGCTGCCGCCCTTTTGCTCCGCGCTGACCAGGAATCCGCCCTGGGCACGGAGATTGGCGAACTGCGCGTCCCGCTCCTTCGGCCAGCAGGGGAAGACGCGGATCACACCGTCCACGCTTTGCAGAAGGAACTCGGAGATCCCCGCGGCGATGCCGACGCTTTCGCTGAGGTAGAAACCGTGCAGCGGCCAGTAGAACATGCCGTTGGGCTGGACCTGCGGCTTGTAGTAGCTCCGCAGTTCCTCGGGCGCCTCGGGCATGCCAAGGCGCGCCTTGGCCACGCTGAGCATGATCGTGGAATTGCAGCCGCGGTGTCGGGTCAGGCGCAGGGTGTTGCGGAAGAGCGCCTTCTCCGGCTCCGGCGAGAACCACGTCACCTGCTCACCCGGGAACACCGGCACGGCCGGCACGGTGATGTTGTGCTCGCCGATCTGCCGGAAGGTGCAACCGGTCCAGTCCACCACCACCGGGTTCCCCTCCGCATCCGGCGCGGTGGGATAATCCGGCAGCAGGTCGATCGCTTTGCGGAAGCGCGCCACCAAGTCCCCATCGCACCCGAGTTCCCCCGCCGCCGCGATGCCGGCGCGAAGGGAGAAGCGCGCATAGGCGAGATCGAAGGGCACGTTCGCGACGCCGAACCCGCCGTGCTCCGGGCTATAGCTCGGACCGAACTTCGCCTTGCCTGCCTCGTCGCGCGGACATTTCTCGGCAAACGAACAGAAGAACAATGCGGCTTCGCGGACGACGGGATAGATCTTCTCCTCCAGATAGCGTCGATCCGGCTGGTAGATGTGATGATGCCAGAGGACCTGCGCCGACATGCCGATCATGCCCATGGTGTAGCCCCACGGCGCCATGCCGATCTGGCGCTGGTTCTTGCTCTTGCATTTCGCCGGGTCCGGCTCGAAGGCGAAGGAAGAGATGCCGACGAACGCACCTTCGCAGTCGTAGGTCGTCTTCGCATACCACTTCAGGCGCGGCAGCAGCTCATTCATGTAGTCCACCCACGGCTCGGCTTGCGCGGCATGGTTGATGATGAAGGACGTCCAGTAAGGCTGCCACGCGTTGTAGTTGTGGTGGTAGTCGCCATGCCAGTTGGGTGCATCGCCCGGCTGCAGCGCCCACAAGCCGGCGGGAACGGCGCCGGGCCTGGAGAAGCAGCGCAGCAGGTAGACCATGCGATACCACCAGAGCTGGAAGTCCGGGTCGCCCAGCTGCACGCCGCTGGCGGACCAGTAGCGGGCCCACTCGGCCTCATGCTTCGCGGTCAGGTCGCCCACGTCCGCGCCAGCCGTCGCGCGGGCCAGTTTCACCGCTGCATCGCGCACATTTTCCTGCGTGTCGCGAGAGGTGACAACCGCCACGGCCTTGCGATTGCCGCGGGCGGCGACCGCCAGGGCGTATTCCATGCCGGCATAATCCAGGTCGCCGGGCATCTTCTGGTGCAACCACGCAACACCGTCCGTCTCACCCTGGTCGGCGACCGGAAGCTGGGACGACCGGATTTCCTCCAGCGACACGTCCTGGTCGGTCTCGATCAGAAACACGTTGCGGTCCGCCAGCGCTCGCACGGTGGCGCCCCTCGTCGTCGCCACGGCCCGCCGCAGATCGAGCCGGGCCGCGCTCGGCCGGCCGGACCGCATGCCTGGCGGGAGCGTCAGCGGGGCCATGGTGCCGGTCAGCCTGATGTCCCGGATCCGATTCTCCACCCGCTTCCCGTCTACGGTCATGACGTAGACCAGGACGGCCGTCAGGCGGCCGCCGGGCGGAGCGTCAAATGCGACCTCCTCCTCGGCCGGCGCGGAATCTTTCCATCCGCTTTCCCTGATCCCGGAAGTGGCAAGAAGCGTGACGTAGTAGCGCGCCCCCGGCGTTCCGGCTATCTTGAACGCGACCCGGTTGAAGTTGGTGGCCTGTGCCGGGAGTGCAATCTGGTACCCCGCGGAGGCGCCCGCGGCCCCCTCGATCGCCATGACGCCCGAGCCATCACCCTGCCGAACCCATTCGTTCGCCTGGCCGCCAGCCCGGATGCAGCTCCAATCCTCGCCCCGGGCCGCCCCGAGCCGCACGACCGCGGCGCAGCGCGGACTCGGGTAAGGGTTTCCCCAGCTCGGCACATTCCCGCCGCCCCCGCTCCATTTCTGGTTCGGTATGTCAACCTTCATCAGCGGCGGATCGGCGGAGGTGTCCACCCGCGCGTCCCAAATATCGTTCTTGGCTACGCGCAGACAGAGCGCGCCGTTGCGCTCCCAGAGCAGCGCATTGAGGTCACCGTTGCCGATGGCCAGCGCCTCGCTGTTCAGGTCGGAGATCTTCTCCTCGCCTATCGCCGCAGCTTCCAGCGCGGCGGGATAGGGAATGCCCGCGGCGCGAAGTTCCAATGCTTGCACGCCTTGCCCTTCCAGGGCGGAGACAATCAGGCATGCCAAAGCGCCGATGATTGGCGAGGCGCCTGCAAACCCCCCGCGGACGACACGGAGGTCGTCCCTCCATGGTGAAGAACCGGCCGTTTTCTGGAGGGCCGGGCTCCGTCCCGGCCGCCCTGGCTGAGGTTCTGCAGGAGCCTCAAGAGACGCGCCGCAAGCGCCGCGGGTTGTTGATTTCACAGGCAGCTCACTTTCCGAACAGTTCGAACTCCCAGATCGTCGGCACGTCGATGGCGTCCGTGATGTCGAGGCGGAAGATCTGCGCCTTGACGGGTGCGAAGCTCAGCTCCCGGTTCGCGCCGATGGTTGTGCCCGCGACCGCCTCCTGCCACGCGTCGCCGACTTTGTACTGCACGGCGAACTTGCGGGTCCGGTCCCACCCCTCCCGGATCACGGCGCGGGCCACTTCGCACGGCCTGCCGAGGTCCACCTCAAGCCAGCCGGATCGCGAGTCGACAGGCCCGCCCCAGCGGGTAGCCGGATCGTCGTCTAACGCCGCCGCCGGCCCATACTGCCGGATATCATTCTCCCAGACGCCGGAGGCTTGCGCGGGCTTGTCCGTCGCCAGCGAGATGGCCGGCAGTGCCGGCGCACGGGGGGGCTCGAGCAGCCCGGCCGCGCGCAACAGCGTCCCAAGCTCCTCCAGTTGCCGAACGTCTTCCTGGCGCATACCGCCGGTGTGATCCGCCGCCAGGGACAGCAGCACATTCGCGGCCCCGCGGTCGTACGCCTGTTTGATCCAGTCGAACAGCATGGCGGCCGGCAAGGGCTGGCTGGCCGGGAAGCCCTTGCCCGCGCCGTAGGTGAACCACGCCCCGACCGGCCCTTGCGGCGTCGTGGTGCCCTTCGCTGTGCGCTGTGAGACCGGCTCGAATTCGAACGGCAGGTAGTACCGTTTGCCGTTTACCTTCCGGAAGGGCCGGTGACCGCCGGCAGGCGGCACGGTCACTTCGCCGTTGACCACGTCCGTGGGGAAGTAATGGAGCGTCGTGCCGTCCTGAACATGCTGGTTGAGGATCACGACGGCATTGGGCTGGCTGTTCTTGAGGACAGCGTACACTTCCTGCGGCGAAAGGTCCTTTGGGCGCCAGGTTCCCATATCAATCCAGAAGTAGGGTATCTCGCCGTACCGGTTGGCCAGCTCGTGCAGTTGCGCGAGGATGATGGCCCGCGCGTTCGGGTGCGGATTCCAGGAGCCGCCCCACAGGCAGTAGTACAGGCCCGGAGCGATGTCCTGCTTCCGGCACTCCTTGACAAACTGGTCAACCACGTCGGCCGGGTTAGGACTCGCGGCGACATCGAACAGCGTGGTGGCGCTGTCCCAGAGCAGGAAGCCCGAGGTGTGCCGCACGGTCAACACGGCGTACTTCATGCCGGCCGCCTGCATCGTCCTGGCCCAGCCGGCGACATCCAGCTGCGACGGGTTGTAGAGCCCGGGGTCCCTGTTCTTCGGGATCTCCGTGCCGCAGAACTGGTTGTCGTTGAAGCAGAAGAACCCGCCGTACCGGTAGGTCTCCCAGCGCCGCACAACCTCGTTGCGATTGGTTGCCGGCTGGTAGCGCCTGGCCAGGTCGACCGTGTAGGACGCCAATTCCCGGCCGTCGGCCACCACCTTGAGTACTGACGTGCCGCCGTCCTGCCGGATTTCGGTCACCATCGGCTCGGCGGCGCCGACCCATCCGGCGGCGCACATGGCGAGCAGGGCGAGGTTCTGTTTCATCCGGGTTGCCTCCGTCGTCAGAGCATCATTGCGCGAAGAGCTGGAACTCCCAGATCGTCGGACCGTCCGTGGCCTCGGCGATGTTCAAACGCACACGCTGGGCGGTGACGGGCGCGAAGGTGGCCGAGAACTTCGCTTGTAGGTTCTCGCCGCGGCAGCAGCTCTTCCATTGTTCATCCTGCCAATACTCGACGGCAAACCGGTGGACGCGTTTCAGCTCCGGGAAAGCCTGCCGGATGACAGCGCGGCGGAGCTCCGCCGGCTTCCCGAGGTCCACCTCCAGCCAGGCGGACGTGACGCCGCCATCGGTCGCCCAGCGCGTGTCGGCGTTTCCGTCCACGGCCTTGTCCGGGCCGTATTGCGCCTGTTTCTGGAAGACGTTCGAGGCCGTGGCTTTCGCCCCGGTCGTCAGCGACGGCAGCGCGGGCACGGGCACGGCGGACAGCGCGGTTGCCGGGCCGTCCAGCTCCAGCGCCACCACCGTATCGAAAGGCTGCCGGGCGCTCGCGGGAACGGCAATCTCGATGCCGGCAGCGGTCTGGCGCACGTCGGCCTGGCCCCCAGTCAACGCCCGGCTGCCCACGATTTTCGCGGGCAGGGCCGGCAACCGGATCGGCTGCTCATCCATTTCGAGCAGGTGGAGGTAGATGGTGTTTCCCTTGCGGGTGGAAACGCCGTAGCCGCCCGGCATGAACGGGCCGCCGCGCGTGCCGTAGATGCTCTCGCCGTGCCGCGCCAGCCACGCGCCCATG
>CAYOBW010000104.1:21339-23387 GCA_964402115.1 uncultured Victivallales bacterium | reverse complement strand
GTCAAACACGGGCAACGCGGACGACCCAATCCACCCCAGCGGGGACCCGCCCGCCGGTTTCGCTCGACTCCCCGCGGGAGGGGGTGGCAGAGTACGCGACGCGTGGGGGCGGCGCGCTGCTTTTCTCGCTCCCAGAAAATAAAGACAACCCAAACCAGACAAGGATACGGCCATGAAGCCTCTCGCCTCGGTTCTCTGCGTCGCCTGCATAACCCTCCGAGCCACGGCCGCACGCGCGGACGTGAAACTGCCGCCGGTCATTTCCGACCACATGGTATTGCAGCGCGAGGTCGCCGCGCCGATCTGGGGCAGCGCGGAGCCTGGCGAGCAGGTGACCGTAGCCATCGCCGGCCAGACGAAGACGGCCACAGCCGATGGCCAGGGCAACTGGAAGGTGCTGCTCGACCCGCTGAAAGCCACTGAAGCCCTGACGCTTGTCGTGAAGGGCAAGAACACCATCACGATTCGCGATGTGCTCGTCGGCGAGGTCTGGCTGGGGTCGGGCCAATCGAACATGGACATGCATGTGGCCAGCTACACCAAGGGCGACGCCGTGCTGGCCAAGGCCGCGGCGGCGACCTATCCGCAGCTGCGCCTGCTCCACAAGGGCCGCGCGGGCTGGGAAGAGGCCACGCCCACGAACAACGTCAAGTTCTCCGCGCTGCTCTTTGCGTTCGGCTTCCGGCTCCAGCAGGAACTCGGCGTGCCCGTGGGTATCATGGTCGGGGCGGTGGGCGGGACCCCCTCGGGCTTTTGGCTGACCGAGGACATGCTGCGCAGCGACGCGGCGTGCCAGGCGCAGGCGCAGGAGTTTGCCAGAACCCATGACTTCGATGCGGCGATGAAGAAGTACGAGCAGGAACTCGCCGCGTGGAAAGTGGCCGCGGAAAAGGCCAAGCAGGAAAAGGCCCGCGCGCCGCGCGCCCCGAACCGTCCCGCGAAGGCCGGCGAATCCTCCGGCCGCATCGGCAACCTCTACCTCGCGCACGTCCAGCCCTACGCGCCCTATGCCATTCGCGGCGTGCTCTGGGACCAGGGCGAGAGCGGCACGGCGATCACCGGCGTGGATCAGTTCAACCTCATGGGCGCGCTCATCAAGGGCTGGCGCAAGGCCTGGGCGCAGGATTTCCCGTTCCTCTACGTCCAGAAGACCAGCGGCGGCGGCACCGCTTGGGACCTGGACAATCCGACGACGCAGAACGCCAGCAAGTTCAGCCCGCTGCCGGCGCAGGCGCCCGGCAACAACGACGGTCTCTATCGCGAACTGCACCTCAAGATCCAGCAGCACCCCAAAACCGCGATGGTCACGAGCACCGACCTCGGCAGCGGCACGCACCCCACCAACAAGGCCGGCTATGGCGATCGCGCCGTCCGCGTGGCGCTGGGCTTCGTCTACGGCCGGCCCGTCGCGTACAGCGGCCCGCTCTATGCCTCGCACAAGATCGAGGGCAACCGGGTCCGCGTCACGTTCACACACATCGGGCAGGGTCTGGCCGCGCGGCACAGCGAGAAGCTGCAGGGCTTCATGGTCGCAGGCGCCGACAAGACGTTCCACTGGGCCGACGCGGCGATCGAGGGCGACAGCGTGCTCGTTTCGAGCGCCGCCGTGCCGCAACCTGCTGCCGTCCGGTACGCCTGGTCCGGCAACGCGCCGTGGGCGAACCTGTTCAACAAGGACGGCCTCCCCGCGCAGACCTTCCGCACCGACGACTGGAAGTGAGGCTCTGGCCGCAAGGGGTGTTGCTTGACAATACGCCACCCGGACCGTGAAAGTGTCGCGAGTGCCGGGGAGCAGACTTCGGAAACGGTCTTCAGGCAACGAAGCGAAGCACAAGACGAAATGGAGAGCGTGGCATGTACATGAGAGCAATCTGGCTGGCGACCTTGGGAGTGAGCGTGGCGGGAGTGGGGCTGGCGGCGGACGCACCGGCGGCGGCGCAGCCGAACCCGGTCGCGCTGACGGTGGCCGGGGGCCCCTTCAAGGCCAGCCTGGAGTCGCTCAAGCAGTACCAGTGCCCGGCGTGGTTCCGCGACGCCAAGTTCGGCAT
>CAYOBW010000104.1:0-21329 GCA_964402115.1 uncultured Victivallales bacterium | reverse complement strand
CCCACTGGGGCCCGCAGGCCGTGCCGATGGATGGCGACTGGTACGCCCGCGGCATGTACGAGGAGGGCAGCCGGCACTACAAGTACCACCTCGCGCACTACGGCCACCCGTCGGAGTTCGGCTACAAGGATATCATCCCGCTGTGGAAGGCGGAGAAGTGGGACCCCGACCGGCTGATGGCGCTCTACAAGAAGGCCGGGGCCAGGTACTTCGTGAGCATGGGCTCGCACCATGACAATTTCTTCCTGTGGAACTCGAAGGTCCACGAGTGGAACTCCGTAAAGATGGGGCCGAAGCGCGACGTGGTCGGCGAGTGGCAGAAAGCGGCGAAGAAGTACGGCCTGAAGTTCGGCGTCTCGGAGCACCTGGGCGCCAGCTTCTGGTGGTTCCAGACCAGCCACGGCGCCGACAAGAGCGGCCCGAAAGCGGGGGTGCCCTACGACGGCGCCAACCCGCAGTGGCAGAGCCTCTACCACTTCCCCGCGGAGCCCGGCGACACCCGCTGGTACAGCCAGAACCCCCGCTGGCAGCGGCAGTGGTACACGGCCATCCGGGAGCTGGTGGACAACTACCACCCCGACCTCCTCTACACGGACGGCGGCGTGCCCTTCGCCAACGAAGTCGGCCTCAGCATGATCGCCCACCTCTACAACAGCCAGCCGGACGCGGTGTACAACTGCAAGCAGAAGTCCGAGGGCCGCTGGATCGAGGACCTCGAGCGCGGCATCATGCCGAAGATCGACCCCTATCCGTGGCAGACCGACACCTCCATCGGCGACTGGTACTACAACCGCGACTGGAAGTTCCGCCCGGTGAGCTGGGTCATTCACATGCTCGTGGACAACGTCAGCAAGAACGGCAACCTCCTGCTCAACGTCGTCCAGCGCCCGGACGGTTCGCTCGATCCGGAAGTCGAGCAGATGCTCGAGGAGCTGGCCGCCTGGACCGCCGTGCACGGCGAGGCGATCTACGATTCGCGGCCCTGGCTCGTGTACGGCGAGGGCGCGACCAAGGCCAAGGGCGGCAGTTTCAAGGAGGACTTCACGTACGGCGCTCAGGATGTCCGCTTCACCACGAAAGGCGCAACCCTCTACGCCCTCGCCCTCGGCTGGCCGGCGGACGGCAAACTGGTCGTGCGGTCGCTGGCCGAGCCGGCCGGCAAGCTCCAGACCGTGGCCCTGCTGGGCTCCGACGCGAAGCTGGACTGGCAGCAGACAGCCGACGGCCTCGTCGTGACGCTGCCGGCGCAGAAGGTGTCGGCGTACACGTGCGCGCTGCGGATCACGGGCGCGGGCTTGAAGCCGGCCCCGGTGGCCGCGGCGACGACGGCCGTCATCCGGGCCGATGCGGCAGGCGCGCTGACGCTCAAGGCGGGCGACGCCGGACTGGAGGGCGGGCTGCAGGTCGAAGCCAAGGAGGGCGTCGAGAACATCGGCTTCTGGGACAGCGCCGACGACTCGGCCGCCTGGAACGTCCGGTTCGACAAGGCCGGCGCGTACAAGGTCAGCCTGAACAGCGCCACCCCGCATGACGGCGCCACGGCGGTCGTGGAAGCCGGGGGGCAGACGCTCACCGTGAAAGTGCCCAACACCGGCGACTGGATGCGTTTCCAGGACGTGCCCGCGGGCACGCTCACCATCGGCCAGCCCGGCGTCGTGCCGGTCAAGGTCCGGTCCGCGGACGCCGCGACGTGGAAAGCCATCAATCTCCGCACGGTCAAGCTGGCGCCCGCGGAGTAACCCCGCGGGAGGCGCGGGGCACGCTTCGGCATGTTCGCATACGGGGGGTGTACGCCGTTTCATGGCGACTGAGATTGACCAGGCGATCCTGCGGCTGACCAACGTCAGCAAGCGCTTCCCCGGCACGCTGGCGGTGGACGGCGTGGATCTCGACATCCGCGCCGGCGAGGTGCATGCGCTGATGGGGGAGAACGGCGCCGGCAAATCCACGCTCATGAAGATCCTCGCCGGGTCCTTCGACGATTACACCGGCGAGATCCGCGTGGCGGGCCGGGCCGTCCGGCTGCACACGCCCGCGCAGGCCAGGGCGGCGGGCATCGGGATGATCTACCAGGAGCTGAGCCTCGCGGCGCCGGTCAGTATCGCCGAGAACATCCTCGCCGGGCGGCTGCCGGGCCGGTGGGGCTGGCTCGACCGCCGGGCGCTCGTCCGGGAGTCGCGGGCATCGCTGGGCCGCGTCGGGCTGACGGTTGACCCGCTCACCCCGGTCGAGGCGCTGAGCCAGCACGAGCGCCAGCTCGTCGAGATCGCCAAGGCGCTCAGCAGCAACCCCTCCATCCTGATCATGGACGAACCGACTTCGGCGCTGAGCCGGGCGGAGGTGGAGCTCCTGTTCGCGCTGATCCGCGAGTTGAGGGCGCAGGGGCTCGCCATCATCTACATCTCGCACCACCTGCCGGAGGTGTTCGCCGTGGCCGACCACTGCACCGTCATGCGCGACGGGCGGAAGGTGGACACCCGTCCGCTGCGCGAACTGACGGCGGAGAAGCTGGTGGAGATGATGATCGGCCGGAAGGTGAGCGAGGCGGCCCTGCACCGGCAGCGCGCGCCGGGAGAGGTGCGGCTGCGGGTGCGGGACTTCAGCCGGTACGGGTTCTTCCACGGGATCTCCTTCGAAGTGCGGGCGGGCGAGATACTCGGCGTCGGCGGTCTGGCGGGGGCGGGCCGCAGCGAACTGGCGCGGAGCCTGTGCGGGATCGACCCGTGCGACGAGGGCGAGGTGTCGCTGGACGGCGAACCCTGCGACGGCCGGTCGTTCGCCTACCTCACGGAGGACCGGAAGCAGGAGGGGCTGGCGCTGACGAACACGGCCCGCGCCAACACGCTCGCGGCGCTGAACGCCCGGCGGCGCCGGCTGGTGTCGCGGCGGGACGGGGACGGGGTGTTTGCGCGGCTGGCGACCGAGCTGCGGCTGGCGCCGGCCGAACCGAACCGGCAGGCGCTGCAGTTCTCGGGCGGCAACCAGCAGAAGATCCTGCTCGCGAAGTGGCTGGCCACGGCGCCGGAGGTCTGCGTGCTCGACGAGCCAACCCGCGGCGTGGACGTCGGCGCGAAACGGGTCATCCACGAGGCCATCGGCCGGCTCGCGGACCGCGGCGCCTGCGTCATCCTGATTTCGTCGGACCTGCCGGAGCTGGTGGGGTTGTCGGACCGGCTGGTGATCCTGCGCAAGGGGCGCCTGATCCGGGAAATGCAGAAGGGCGGGTTCAGCGAGGAGGCCGTCCTGCTGGCCGCGAACGGGGAAGGGGTTGGTGAACAGTGACAACGGGCCACTGTTCACTGACCACTGACCACTGATAACTGCCATGCGCACCTGGTTGACACATATGGGGAAGCTTGGCATCTGGCTCTCCCTGCTGCTCCTGTTCGGCGCGGGCGCCCTGTGCTCCCCGGAGTTCTGCACGCTGAACAACCTGCTCAACGTGCTGCGCAACGTGACCCTGCTCGGCATCGTGGCCACCGGCGTGGCGTTCATCGCCTACGGCCGGCACTACGTGGACCTCTCGATCCCGGCGATCATGGCGACCTCCGGCATGGTGGCGGTGGCGGCGCAGCCGCTCGGCAGCGGCCCGAGCCTCGCGTGCGGGCTGGCGACGGGGCTGTCCATCGGCCTGGTCAACGGCTACGTCGTCGGCTACCTGCGGCTGAACCCGATCATCTGGACCCTCGCCATGTCGTTCCTGCTCGACGGCTTGCTGCGCTGGGTGTTCGGCGGCCACCAGATCTACCCGGATGCGGCCACGCCCGCCGGGGCGTTCTTCCTGCAGCTGTCGCAGCGCGAACTGCCGGGCGGCTTTCCGGCGACGACGCTGGCGATGCTCGCCCTGGTGTCGCTCGGGTACGGGGCGATGCGGCACACGAAGTTCGGCTCGCAGGTGCAGCTGACCGGCGCGGCCTATGAAGTGGCGCGGCTCAGCGGCGTCAACGTCCGCGCCATCGTGCTGCTGACGTTCGTGCTGTCGGCGTTCACGACGACGGTGGCGGGGCTGCTGCTGACGTCGATGAACAAGCAGGGGACGTTCGACACCGGGCTCGGCTACGACTTCAACGCCGTGACCGCCGTGGTGCTCGGCGGCGTGGCGCTGCAGGGCGGCCGCGGCTCGCTGGTCGGCGTGCTGGGCGGCGTCCTCACGATCGGGGTGCTGTCGAACCTGATGACGCTGATCGGGCTGAGCTCGTTCGCGCAGATGGTGGTCAAGGGCGGGGTCTTCGTCGCGGTCGTCGGCCTGACCGCGTGGTTCTCGCGGCGCACGGGGAGGAGCGATGCGTAGGCTTGCCGAGAACCGCATCTACCTGCTGCTGGCCGCGGTCTTCGCGCTGATGGCGTGCTGCGCGCCGCGCTTCCTGACGTGGGACAACCAGACGGCGATCATGAAAGGCATGAGCCTGAGCGTGCTGCCGGCCATCGGCTTCACCCTCGTCACGATCTGCGGCCAGCTCGACCTGTCCATCGGCACGAGCTTGACGCTCGGCGGGATGCTCACCATCGGCCTGCAGCCGCAGCTCGGCTGGGCGGGCGCGCTGGGCGTGGCGGTGCTGGCCGGGCTGGCGGTCGGACTGCTCAACGGGCTCCTCGTGGCCAAGGCGAAGGTGGATTCGTTCATCGCCACGCTGGGCGCGATGATCGTGACGCAGGGCCTGGTCTATATCTACTGCCGCGGCGCGACGTTGACGGTGGCGGATTTCCGCCTCGGCGACTGGCTGGAGCAGCCCTGGCTGCCGCTGCTGACGCCGCGCGTGGCCGTGGCGCTGGCGCTGGCGGCGGGGTTCGACGCGCTGCTGCGGTGCACGACCGTCGGGCGCGGGTTCTTCTTCGTCGGCGGCAACCCGTCCGCGGCGTGGAACGCCGGCCTGCCGGTGGACCGGTACGTGATCGGCGCGTTCGCCCTGTCCGGGGCGCTGTCGAGCCTCGGCGGGGCGTTGTTCAGCGCGAGCGTGAACGCGGCCATGCCGACGATGGGCAACAACGCGTTGATGGAAGTCATCGCCGCCGTCATCATCGGTGGCACGGCCATGACCGGCGGCCGCGGCAGCGTGGTCAAGAGCCTGGCGGCGCTGGTCGCGCTGACGATGTTGTACAACGGCCTCGAATGCCTCGGCGCCGGCTGGGAGGCGCGGAAGCTGGCGGCCGGCGTCGTGCTCGGCTCGGTGGTGCTGTGCGAGGCGGTGCTGGAGGCGCGGGAACGGCGAACGCGCGGCCAGCGCCGGGAGCTGCTGGAGGAACTGGAGCGGATGGTGGAACCCGATGAGGACGAAGACGAAAGGAACGACGCGATGAATCCCCGTAAAGACAACACGGCGTTGGCCATTGTGTGCGTGACGGCGATCGCCTGCACGGCCATGGTGACCTGTTTCACGATGTACCTGCTGCACACGCGGCAGCCGGTCGTCACGCTGGCCGCGGCGGCCGCGCCCGCCGCAGCCGCCACGCAGGAGGTCGATATCTCCGGCCTGAAATCGGGCGACGGCCAGCCGCTGATCCTGCCGTCGGTCGCGAAGGCGATCCCGGCCCGGCCGGCCGACCCGGCGGCGTTGCCGGAGGACAGCGCGGGGCATTGGTACGACATGGAGTACTCCGGCTGGGGGGTCGGGAAGCTGAACATCCCGAAGTCGCCCGGCACCGGCCCGCGCGGCAAGAACGTCGTCTATCTCAAGGCCGTGGATCACCCGTACCAGACCGCCATGGTCGCCGGCATGGAGAAGGTCGCCCGCGCCTACGGCATCAACCTCCGCTTCAAGACGGGCAACAACGACATCAACATCCAGGCGCAGCAGGTAGACCAGGTCATCAACGAGCGCCCCGACCTCGTCATCGTCAGCCCCGTGGACAGCCAGGCGTGCGTCCCGCTGTTCCGCAAGCTCAACGAGGCCGGCATCCCCGTCATCTGCATCAACCTCCTGCCCGCCACCGAGGCGCACAAGTACATCCTGGCCTGGACCGGGCCCGACGACTGGGGGCAGTTCCGGCTGCTGGCGCGCGATTTTGCCCGGCGCATGAACAACGAAGGCAGCTACTGCATCGTCCAGCACCGGCCCGGCTGCTCGGCGTTCTTCTCGCGCAGCTACGCGCCGCTGACCGAACTGAAGGCGATCGCGCCGAAGATGAAATGCCTCGTCATGCAGACCACCGACCTCGAGTCGGAGAAGACCAAGGACGTCGTCTCCGGCTGGATCACGCGCTTCGGCCCCGAGCTGAAAGGCATCATCTCCTGCGACGACTCCGGCACGCAGGTCGGCATCAACGAAGCCGTCAAGAACGCCAACCGTGAGGACATCATCCGCGTCTCCGCCGGCAACAGCAAGGTCGGCATGGACTTCATCAAGGAAGGCCGGCTGCACGCCGTCACGTACCAGCCGCCCGAGGCCGACGGTGCGATCCCCATGCAGCTCGCCGCCGACTGGTTTGCCGGCAAGCCGATCGACCCGATCCGCTACCTGCCGCAGGCCATCGTCACCAGGGACAACGTGGACCAATACCTCCCGGCCCAATGGTAGCCGCCGCGCGCCGGGCGGAAGCCCGACCGGCCAGGAAGCGCCAGCCGTACCACAAGGAGACACGCATGCACAAACGCCACGCCCTCGCCTGGTTCTTCGCGCTCGCCGCCCCGCTGTGGGCGCAATTCGGCCCCTCGCCCTACAAAGTGCCCGACGGGCTGGTGAAAGGCGCGGCCTTCATCGATCTCATCCGGCCCATCCCCGTCCACGGCGGGCTGGAGACCAACGTGTGGGGCGGCGCCAACGTCATACCCCGCGAGGCGCACAACGGCCTGGAGGACGCGCAGTGGTCGTACTGGTGCACGAGCGTCCTGCCCGGCCCGGACGGCCGCGAGCACATGTTCGTCTGCCGCTGGCTGGAAAGCTCGCCGCAAGGCCACCGCGAGTGGCCGCGCTCCCGCCTCGTCCATGCTGTCGCGGACAACCCCGCCGGCCCGTTCACGGTCACCGGGGAGATCGGCCCGGGCCACAACGCCGAGGCCTACCAGGCGCAGGACGGCACGTACGTGGTCTACGTGATCGGCGGCAGCTACCAGGCCAAGAGCCTGGAAGGGCCGTGGGAGAAGGTGACCCTGCAGTTCGACCTCCGCGGCATGGAGCCGGTGAACATGTCGAACCTGACCTTCACGCGCCGGGAGGACGGCAGCGTGCTGATGGTGTCGCGCACCGGCCAGGTGTGGGTCAGCCCGGACGGGCTCAAGCCGTATGTGCGGCTCACGGCGGAGAGCGTGTACCCGCCGATCAAGGGGGCCTTCGAAGACCCCGTCGTCTGGCGCGACGAGGTGCAGTACCACCTCATCGTCAACGACTGGTTCGGGCGCACCGCGTACTACCTGCGCTCCAGGGACGGCCTGCACTGGGTCTGGGATCCGGGCAAAGCTTACGACCCCGACGTGGTGCGGCATCCGGACGGGAAGATCGAAGGGTGGCACAAGCTGGAGCGACCCAAGGTCCGGCAGGATGCCTGCGGCCGCGCAACGCACCTGTACCTGGCGGCCATCGATGCCGCAAAGGAAGATGACCACGGGAGCGACACCCACAGTTCCAAGAGCGTGGCGCTGCCGCTGACCGTGGGCAGGCGCCTGGCCATTCTGGATGACCGGCCCATCACGGCGGATACGCGGGAGATCCGGCTCGCCATCAGGGCCGAGGCGGGCTTCGATCCGCAGGCGGACGTGGACGTGGATTCCCTAACCTTTGGCGCCGTGGCAGCCGTCAATTTCGGCAAAGGCTGCAAGCCGAAGAAGTCGGAGCCGCTCGGCAAGGACCTCGTGGTCGTCTTCGACGCCGCCGGCAACGGTTTCGCGCCCGCCGACTTCGCGGGGAAGCTGCTCGGCAAAGACAGGCGCGGGGAACTGCTCTTCGGCTACGCGCGGCTCCCCGGGCAGTCTTTCCTCGACCCGATCCTGGCGGCACGCCGTCCCAGGCTCGTCAAGCCGGACGCGCTCGCCGTCAGGGTCGAGAACTTCGGCCAGGTTGCGTCGACGCCAACCGCCCTGAAGGCGACCATCCGGTCCGGGGCGGGCGAGCCGCATACGGTCACCGCCGCGCTGCCGGCCATCCCGCCTTATGGCAGCGCCGAGGTCGCCGTTCCCATCGCCGCCGCGTGGCTGAACGCCGGAAAGCCCTGCACCGTGGAGCTGGTCGCCGATCCCGACGGCGCGCACCCTGTCGTCCTCAAAGCGGCCCTCTCCCTGCTCGCCCCCGGACGGGACGGCTTGGCCACGCCGAAGCTCGCCTCGGCCATCGTGGACAATCCCGGGTGGGGCCAGTCGCAGGCCGATCGCAGCATCGAGGGCAAGCCCTTGCGCATCGGTTCGGCCGCCTTCCAGCACGGCATCGGCACGCATGCCAGCTCCGAGCAGGTCTGGCCGCTCAACGGCGCGTTCCAGTGGCTCAGCTTCTTCACCGGCATCGACCGCGACAACAACAACGGCACGGCCACGGTCCAGGTCTGGGCGGACGGCCGGAGGATCTACGAGACCCCCCTGCTGAAAGCCGGCGAGGAACCCTGCTTCGTCTGCGTCCCCATGCAGGGGGTCACGGAGCTGAAGATCGCCTCCACCGACGGGGGCGATGGCAACGGCGGCGACCATGTCGACCTGTGCGAGCTCACGCTGAGCGCGCGCGCCGAAAAACCCGGCAGCGCGGCGGCGCGCCCCGTCAACGCGCCGAACGAGCCGCTCCAGTCGCGATGACGAGGAAACCATCCGGGGTGTTTGCCGTGGAGGAGTCAGAACGCAGAAGTTGAGTCAAAAGGCGGCGGCGTCTTGACTCTCTTTCCGTTATGGTACAGCATGCTGGTATGCAAACGATGCGGTACCGCGCGACATTCGCTTTTGACGGCGACACGATGCGACGACTCAAGAATCTGTCGTCCCGGTGGCAGGTCTCTCAGGCCGAGGTTGTTCGGCGCGCCCTTTCGCAGGCCGAGCAACAGCCCCTGCCGGACGTAACCGACCCGGTCGCGGCGCTGGAGGCCTATCATGCCCAGGGCGGTCTCGCCCGCGAGAAAGCGGAAGCGTACCTGACCGAGGTGCGTGAAGATCGGAAACGGTGGCGGCAGGCATGATCTGTCTCGATACGAACTACCTTGTCCGTGCGCTTGTTCGTGAGACGCCCGAAGCGGCTCAGGTGACGACCTGGCTGCGGGATGGCGAGACGCTCTTCGCGTCGTCGGTGGCGTGGTTCGAGTTCCTCTGCGGCCCCGTGACGGCGCAAGAAGTTTTGCTCGTACGCGGGCTGCTCACGGGTGGTCTCCTCGCGTTCGAAGACGCGCAAGCCGCTGCTGCCGCCCGGCTCTTCAACGCCGCAGGCCGGCTGCGGCGCCTGCGGGTGGATGCCATGATCGCAGCGTGCGCCATGGTTGGCGGCTGCCGGCTGGCAACATCCAATCGTGACGATTTCAGCGCATTCGTGCCGTTCGGTCTCGTCCTCGCCTGATACGCGTGTACTGCGCCTCGCGCCGCCTCGCGCACGCCCCTGCCGCCTGCCGCCGTCCGTAGCCCCGCCTTCTCCGAAGGCGAGGGCCGCCGCCTGCCGGTCTCCTCGCCAGCGAAATGCTTCTGCCGTCCGTGATTCTGTCGCACCCCAGTCGTCGCGGTGGGCCTTGCTGGGAATCGCTGGGCCGTGGACAAGGCCCGAGGCGTGCTGTAGTCTGCACCCACAAATCGGGAGCTCTGTATGTCGAGTCTGCGTGTGGCAGTAGTCGGGCTGACGGCGGCGGCAACAATGGCGGCGGCGGACATGGAGCAGATCGCCGTCCCGATCGCGGAGGGTCCGTGCGAGCCGACCTGGCAGTCGCTGGGCGAGCACTTCAAGTGCCCGGCCTGGTGGCGCGAGGCCAAGATCGGCATGTGGCTGCACTGGGGCCCGCAAGCGGTGGGGGAGGATGGGGATTGGTATGCCAAGTGGATCTACATGCCGAAGCATGCCTGGGGCGGCTACACACGCGTCTACCCGCATCACCTGGAACGCGTGGGGCATCCGAGCGAGTTCGGCTACAAGGACATCCTGCCGCGGTGGAAGGCGGAGAAGTGGGACCCGGACAAGCTAATGGCGCTCTACAAGCGCGCCGGCGCGCGTTACGTGATCGGCCAGGGCATGCACCACGACAACTTCGACCTGTGGAACTCGAAGTACCAGCCGTGGAACGCCGTGAAGATCGGCCCGCAGCGCGACATCCTCGGCGACTGGCGCAGCGCGGCCCGGAAGCAGGGCATCCGCTTCGGCATTGCGTTTCACGGCGACTACTCGCTCTGGTGGTTCCAGCCGGCGTTTCTTGCCGACCTCGAAGGCCCGCGCAAGGGGGAGCCCTACGACGGCGCACGGAGCTACGACGGCCAGGATACCTGGTGGCAGAAGCTGGGGCTGGACCTCAAGGACCTCTACGGCATCGACCTCAGGGAGGACGTCGCATTTCCCGCAGGCTTCGCCGGCGATCCGCTCGAGTTCCGCATGCGCGATCCCCTCTCCCATGGCATTCCCGACGGCGATTTGCGCAAGCACCGCGACTTCGCCGTGTGGTATGCCACGAAGTGGACCCGGCGCGTGATCGATGCGATCGACCAGCACGACCCGGACTTCATCTACTTCGACGGCGGCGGCAGCTACCCCTTCTGCGGGCGCTTCACCGGCCGCGGCCTGCGCGCCGACGCCACGCCGCGCGTCATCGCGCACCTCTACAACAAGAGCATCCGGGCCCATGGCGGCAGGCTCGAGGCGATGGCGTTCGCCAAGGGCAACGAAGATGCCCGCGCCGTCGCGGTCAACGTCGAGTCCAGCTTCCCCGGCGACATCAAGCGGGACCAGCCCTGGCAGTCCGAGAACGGCCTGGGCGAGTGGTTCTACCTCAAGGGCACGTTCTACGACAGCGGCATGGTCATCCACCAGTTGCTCGAAGCGGTGTCGCGCGACGGGAATTACGCCATCAACATCCCGCTCACCCCGTCCGGCGAGCTCGACCCCGGCGGGCTCCAGACCCTCGAGGACATGGGCAGCTGGATGGACATCAATAGCGAGGGTATCCACGGCTCCAGCGCCTGGGACCGCTGGGGCGAAGGCCGGGTCGGGATGAAGCACGGCAACCTCGGCCCCGAGCATGCCCGGACGCCCTACACGGGGCAGGACATCCGCTTCACGACTCGTAACGGGGCGGTCTACGCCTACCTGATGGCGTGGCCGACCGGCGGAGTCGTCACTGTGCGCTCCCTCGCCGCCGCAGCCGGCAAGGTGGCCTCCGTCAGCTTGCTCGGCAGCAGCGCGCAGCTCGCCTGGCAGCAGACGGAAGAGGGGCTGACCGTCGCGTTGCCCGCGACCAGGCCGGGTGCATTCGCCTACGGCTTGAAGGTGGTCGGCGACCAGCTCAAGGCCGCGCCCTTTCGCCCCGGCGCCGTGGCGCCCGCCGCCGACGGCTCGCTCACGCTGACGCCCGACGCAGCCGAGACGCACGGCCAGGTCCAGGCCGAGACGCGCGCGGGGCCGCTGAACCTCGGCTACTGGAACAACGCGCAGGACTGGGTTTCCTGGCGCGCGCGGCTGGCACGCCCCGGCACGTATCGCGTCACGGCACAGACCGCCTCGCCCAACCCGGACGTGCCCGTGGCGATCGAGATTGGCGGCGTCCGGCTGGCCGGCCAGGCGCCCCGCACGGCGTCGCACGACGACTACGCAACGCTCGACTTCGGGCTGGTTGAAATCAAGGAGGCCGGTTTGCAGGAGATCAGGGTCCGCCCCGGCGACGCCGCGGCCTGGCGGCCGGTCAACCTGCGGAACGTGCTGTTCCAGCCGGAGTGAGGAGCCCGCGCATGGCGATACGCAGGACGCAGGCAACGTGGCGCGGCTGCCCCCCGCGCGCAGCGCGCCCGGGGGGCCGCGGACCTTCCCTGCTCCGGGCCTGGGCAGGCTGCGTCGCTTCTCTCGCCATCGCGGGGGCGGGCGCCGCGGCCGAACCGGCGCGCGCGCCGGTCGTGCGCGAGCTGCCGCCGCTCTCGGTGCGCGGGGTGAATTACTTTCCGCGCGAGACGCCGTGGGGCGGGATGTGGACGAAGACGCCGGCGGACGTGTGGGAGCAGGACATGACGCTGGCCGCGTCGCTCGGCTGCAACACCGTCCGCACGTTTCTTCAATTTGCGCCGCATATCGAACAGGCCGGGCTGCTCAAGCCCGATGGCGCCTTGACGCCGGCCTACCATGAGAAGCTCGAGCTGCTGCTGGCGGCGGGCTGGCGGCATGGCATCCGCGTGGTCGTCTGTTTCGAGTTCAGCCAGCCGTGGCTGGCGGCCACCAACGCCGCGGCGCGCTGGCAGCGGGCGCTGGGCGACGCGGTGGGCGCGCATGCCGACGACGGCCGCGTCCTGCTCTGGGACGTGATGAACGAGCCGGACGATGACGCGAAATGGACCGCTGCGACCCGCGCTTACCTGAAGGCGGCGCAGCCGTTCATCAAGCAGCTCGACACGAACCATCTCACCACGGTCGGCCTCGCGTGGCGCACGGACAGGCTGCGCGAGGTCGGGCTGCCGGACGTGCTGCAGTATCATGAGTATGCGCCGAAAGCTGACCTGTTCAAGGAGGGCGCGCAGCGCGTGCTGGCGAGCCTGGGCAACCAGCGCCAGTGGGGCGGCTCGCGGCCGCTGCTCATCGGCGAGTGCGGCATGAGCACCGCGCGCGACGACGCGCATGGCGCGGCGCCCGAGCTGCGCGCCGGCATCGGCGCGGCGCCGGGCTCGGAAGCCGACCAGGCGCGCCTCTATGCGCTCGTGCTGGCGGGCGCCGAGCAGGGCCGGGCCGCCGGCGTGCTGGCCTGGTGCCTGCACGATTACCCGATCAGGAACCCGAACGAGGCCCACTTCGGCCTCGTCCGCGCCGACGGCTCGCTCAAGCCCGCCGCGGACGTGTTGCGCGAAACGTTCGCGCGCTGGAGGAAGCCATGAAATGCGTCCTCGTCTTCGTCGCCCTGCTGGTGGCGCAGCTGCGTGGCCTTCAAGCCGCCGAGGCGCCGCGGCCCTCCCGCTCACCGGCGAACCAGGTCTTCCAGTTCATGGTCACGGTGACGCATACGCCGACGGCGGCGCCCGGCCTGGCCCCGACGACCGCGGACGCTTACCTGTGGATTCCGCCCGCGTGCCGGCGCCTGCGCGGCGTGGTGGTGCTGGCGCAGAACGTGCCGGAGCACTGGCTCGCCGGGCATCCGGCCATGCGGGCGGCCTGCACCGATTGCGACCTGGCGCTGCTCTTCACCTGCCGCTCCTTCCTGATGTTCAACACGTTCAAGGACTACCCCGACCGCGACGCGGAACACGGGCGGTTCCTCCAGCGGATCCTCGACGAGCTGGCCGACAAGTCCGGCTACGCCGAGCTCGCCACCGTGCCCTGGTTCCCCATGGGGGAGTCCATGGCGCTGATGGTCCCCAACGCCCTGACCAGCGCCTTCCCGAACCGCTGCATCGCCGGGGTGCAGATCAAGGACGGGCAGTGGGACCGGCTGAAGTCGCCCCAAGTTCCCGTGCTGGTCACCACGGGCACGGCCGCGGAGTGGGAGCAGCACCGCTTCGATATCTTCACCCGCTGGCGGGAGCAGGCCACGGAGAACCTGCGCCAGCACCGGGCCAAACGCGCGGCGCAGCCGGAATGGCCGGGGAGCCTGCTGATCGAGGGCGGCAGCGCGCATTTCGCCTGCACGGAGCCGATGGCCGTGCTGATCGCCCAGTACATGCGGGCTGCCTGCCAGGCGCGGCTTGCCCCGGACGGCAGCCCCGCGCTGCGACCCGTGAACCTCGCCGCGGGGTTCGTGACCGGCCTGCCGGTGCCCGGCGTCACGCCCCTGCCGCCAGTGTCGTACGCGCAATGCACGCCCGAGCAGCGCAGCCTGCCGTGGTACTTCGACGAGGCCTCGGCCCGGGCCGCCTGTGACCTCGCCCGCATCAACTGGGACGCCCGACCGCAAGTGCCGGCCTTCGCGGATGCCGCCGGCCAGCCCCTGCCCTTCAACACCCGCGGCATCTTCGGCCCGCTGCGCTACGCCACGCTTGACGACGGCATCACGTTCCGGCTGGCGGGGACCTTTCTCGACCGGCTTCCCAACCACTTCGTGAAGGGCGGCGCCGCGCTGGATCATGCGCCCGGCCAGCCGGCCATCGAATGGCTGTGCGGGCCGTATGTGCCGCTCGGCAGCAACACGTTCCAGGTGGCGCTCGACCGGACGTGGCGTAAGACGGACTCCTACGTGCGCGTCTGGCACCCCGGCGATGAAACCCACCGCCTCGCCACGAACCCCGGCGGCCTGAAGTTCGAGCCGAACACAAACGGCCGCCCGCAGATCATCACGTTCGCTCCCATCCCGGACCAGGCGGCCGACGCGCGGGAGGCGCCGCTGCAGGCCACGTCCGACGCGGGGTTGCCCGTGCGCTTCTTCGTCCGCGCCGGCCCGGCGACCGTGCAAGGCGACCGCCTCGTCTTCACCCCCATTCCGTCGCGCAGCAAGCTGCCGCTGACGGTAACGGTCGTCGCCTGGCAGTGGGGACGGACGGCCGAACCCCGCGTCCAGACAGCGGCCCTCGTGGAGCGGACTTTCCTGCTCGGCGCCAAACCGGAGGAAAAGCGCCAGGCAGGCGGCGGGGTGGGCGCGACGGAACCATTTGCGGCAGAAGCATGGGAGGGGAATCCATGAACGGACTGCGACTCGCGGGCATGCTCTGGCTCACGGTGACTGCACTGACGCACGCCGGCCCCACGGGACGGGTGGACCCGGCGACGCTGCGCACGCCGTTTTACAGCGCGGAGGGGGATGCGTTCGTCCGGCACAACGGGGACCGGTTCAACAACCGCCCGCTCTACTGCAACCAGGTCAGCGCCATTGTCGTCGCGGGGGATCGGCCGCTGCTCCGGTTCGGCGAGGGGAGTGTGCTCAATGGCACGTTCATGGCCGCGCTCGCGCGCGGCAACCGGGCCAGGTGGCTGCACGATTGGTCGGACATCACGGCCAGGTATCGCCCCGACCGCATGGAGTGGGTGCTCAAGGACGCCGGCTTCGGGGCGACGCGTCTGACGTTGGAGGCGGTGCCGCCGGCCGACGGGGCGGGCATGGCCTTGCGCCTGCAAATCGAGAACGCGGAGCCCGGCGACCGGCTGATCTGGGCCTGCGGCGGCGCGGTGCAGCAACCGAAGAGCATGGTGGATGTCTGGGATGTGACCACGGGGGGGCGCGAGAAGACGCTGCTGCGGGGCTTCGTGCCGGACGATTGCCGCACCAATCGCGTAACCCTCGACGGCGGCCGGTTCAGCGTGCAGGCCCAGGCCGGCAAGGCGGCAAGCGCAGCGGTCACGCAGTGCAGCGTCACCTCCGGGGTCGCCATCGCCGACGCCGGCGCGTGGGCGGACCCGCTGAAGCTGCTGGCGAGCTCCGGCAAGGAGCGGCCGCTGGCCTGCGCCGTGGTGAATCTGGACGGCCGGCGGGAGGTCTTCTGGGCGGCGCGGGTCTTCAAGAGCGGCAAGCCCCTCGCCGTGCCGCGCCTGCCGCCGCCCGCCGAGGCGTTCGCCGCGGGGCGGCGGCGGGCCGAGGCGATCGGCAACCGGGTCGTGGTGGACACGCCCGACGCGCAGCTCAACGCGCTGGTCGCGGCGTCGGGCGCGGTCATGGACGGGGTGTTCCGCCAGGGGGTCTTCACGCACTCGGGCATGCGCTGGGGCGTGCCGCTGCTCGGCTGGCGCACCATCTTCGGCGGCACGGCCTACGGCTGGCACGACCGCGTCAAGACCCAGGCCCGCGCCTGCCTGGCGCGGCAGATCACCGCGTCCGACAAGACCCTCCCGAAGGCCGACCCCAAGACCGGCCTCGCCTGCCAGTCGCTCGACTCGCGCCTGTTCGGCAAGGGCCGGGTGGATCTGCACCACCCCTGGCACTACGACATGCAGAGCCAGTTCTTCGATCAGCTCATCCACGCCTGGCGCTGGACCGGGGACCCGGAGCTGGAGAAGCTGCTGCGCCCCGCGCTGGAGCTGCACCTGGAATACATCCGCGACTGCTTCGATCCGGACGACGACGGCCTCTACGAGAGCTACGCCAACACCTGGCCGACCGACGACCAGTGGTACAACGGCGGCGGCACCGCGGAGGAAACGGCCTACGCCTGCACCGGCCACAAGGCGGCGCTGGAGCTGGCGCGCCGCGCCGGCGACAACGACGCGGCCGGCCGGCACGAGGCGCGGCTGGCGAAGATCAAGCGGAGCTTCAGGGATAAGCTCTGGATCCCGTCCAAGGGGTACGTCGGCTCCTATGTCGAGCAGGGCGGGCACGGGCGGCTGCACGAGGACTCCTGGCTCTACGCCATCTTCTGCCCCATCGATGCCGGGATGCTTCCAACCGATCTGGCTGCCGAGTCGCTGTACTATACCGAGTGGGGGCTGGAGCGAGAGAAGATGCCTTATGGCGGCGAGCGCGTGTGGGCGTCCAACTGGGTGCCGTCGCTGTGGTCGCTGCGCGAGATGTGGCCGGGCGACAACTACCACCTGGCGCTCGCGTACTTTCAGACCGGCCTGCCGGACGAAGGCTGGAACGTGCTGCGCGGCATGTTCCCGCACATGGCTTTCTTCGGTCCCGTCCCGGGCGATCTCGGCTTCCCGAATGGCGGCACGGACTTCAACGATTGCGCCAGCATGTTCTGCCGGACGGTGGTGGAAGGGCTCTTTGGCTACCGTCCTGATTACCCCAACGGCGTGGTGACCATCGCGCCGCAGTTGCCTGCGGGCTGGGAGCGCGCGTCCATCAGGACTCCGGACTTTTCGCTCGCCGCCCAGGGCAACCAGTACCGCGTCGAACTCACCCGGCCGGCGAAGCTCGTCTTGCGCCTCCCGGCGCGCGCGCGGAGAGTCACGGCTGTCAGCGTCAACGGGCAACCGGTCGAGTGGGACTTGCAGCCCGCCTACGGGCGCAGCGAAGTCCGCGTGCGCCTGCCTGCCACAAGAACCGCGACGGTCGCAATCGCCTGCGTGGACCCCCTGCCGCAATTCCCGGCGCTGCCGCTGGAAGTCAGCACGGGAGAGAACCCCCAGCCGCCGGTCGGGGACGCCAGGATTATCGAATACGCCACGATCCCGACGAACGCCGGGTACCATCTCATTGACGCGCTGGTGGAAATCGGCGAAGCGCAGCAGTGGCGTCTGTTCAAGGTCAAAGTCAACGATCCCGCGGCCGCAGCCGCGCAGGCCGCGCGCGTCTTCGATAAGCCGCCGGCGGATGCGCGGTGGGCCTGCCTGGAGCTGTCGCCGGCGTTCAACGGTGACGTCCGCGCGATCTTCCGGCAGCAGTACCTCTCCCCGCGCCCGGCGACCTGCTCCCTGCGGCTCGCGACCGACGGGTACTCGACCTGGCAGATGATGCTGGACCCCAAACACAGGCCGCCAGCGATCGACCTCTCCGGTGTGGCGGCGCTGCTCGATCCGGCGCGCCGCCTGCGCACGCCGCAGGGCGTCCCGTTCGCGTGGGCCGAGGGCGAGCGCAATATCGCCCTCACCTCGCTGTGGGACAACTGGCCCGGGCAGGTCGTCGTGCCGGTGAACCGGAAGGCTGAAGGCCTCTGGCTGCTCGTGTGCGGCTTCACCAACCCGATGCAGGGCCGGATCGCCAACGCTGAAGTGCGCTTGAAGTACGCCGACGGCACGGTGGAGAAACTGGAACTGGTGCCGCCGTTCAACTTCTGGTCTCTGTGCCCCTTCGGCCGCGCGGACTACGACTACCCGCGCGACGGCTTCGCGCTGCCCAAGGTCCCGCCGCAGACGGTGCAGCTCGGCAACAACTGCCGCGCCATCCTGCTGAACCGGCGCCTGCGACCGGACGTCACCCTGGAAAGCCTCACGCTCGAAACGCTCTCTCAGGAGGCGATCATCGGCCTGATGGGCGCGAGCCTGCTCAACCCGCAAGGATGACCCCGTGCGGGTCGGGTACCCGCGCCACGCGGCAGAACCCGCCCACTCCCCCCGTGGCGCCGGTATCCGACCGGCGCTGACCCCGCGAAGAGCGGAGCAGGCGGCTTTGCTCTCCCCCGGGTCAGGCCAGCCTCAGCCCCCGCTCCGCTCCTTCCTCGCGCGGGTCGGATACCCGCGCCACACCGCGCGCCGGAATCCCGCGCCGCTATTCACCTGGCACCGTTAGGTGTCCTGTTGCGGCCAATACCAACGCGAACTTCCCAAATGTCGTCCGTGTTGACCAGTTTCTTGAGGTAGTTGGCTGGCACACGCTGCGGAACGAAGTGACGCTAGCGTGCGTGCGGGGGTTGGCGCTTCATTCTGTCTACTGCCACCAAGGCGTAACCAATAAGCATGAGCAATGCCGGGAGCAGTATCCATGGTCGGTGTTCCAACATCTCGTTGCCGGCATTGTAGATGATCTCGTGAACCTGTCTGGCGGTATAGCTAGCGTCGGGCTGCAACGCATGTGAGTGTGCCCGCAGAACACTGCGGGCAGTTGGCGCCTCCATGAAGACTCCGACGCACAACCACATGAACCCTGTCATCACGAGAATGAAAGCCACGATCCTATTCATCTTCGCTCAGCACCAACCTCTGTCATGTAGACGCCTGCGTCGGAGGTCACAGGCTCGGCCAAGGGCCAGCGGCTGCCGGGGCGTCTGCGGAGGGGGGCGGGACGAGTACAGCCCTCCACCCCCCCGTTACCAAGGCGGAAAGTAGAACTTCAGGGGTGGAGTCTCAAGGCAAAAACGGACGACGATGGCGGGTGCTGTGGTGGCTGTGGTCGGCACACCACCCGCAGTTGTCCCGCGCTCGCCCGCGCCTCCCGTGGCGCCGGTATCCGACCGGCGCTGACCCCGCGAAGAGCGGAGCAGGCGGCTTTGCTCTCCCCCGGGTCAGGCCAGCCTCAGCCCCCGCTCCGCTCCTTCCTCGCGCGGGTCGGATACCCGCGCCACACCGCGCGCCGGAATCCCGCGCCGCTATTCACCTGGCACCGTTACCTCTGGTCCATTCCGGTCCTCCGATTCGAAGGAGATGCCGCAGCACGGGCAATGCCGCCATCTCTTCGCGGGCAGACCGATCCTGTTCTGGCACTGTGGACATCGGATGGCGAAGGCAGGAATCAACGTGGCAGCTATCCAGCCGAGATAGCCGACCCAAAAGCCAGTTGTCAGTGCCCATCCGACCCATGGCCCCACGACCTCGAGATTCTTTGTAGACCATATTCGCCAAACCACCGCGCTGGCGACTACAGCCGAAAATACCGTCAGAACACCGCATGCTCGCGAGGCTAACACGTAGGGTCGACGTCGGGCTGCGATGATGTCACCGATAGTCATTCCGTCTTCCCGTCCAACCTCTGTCCTGCGTCCCTTCATGTCGGAAAACCACGGGCCGCCAAGGGCCGAGAACTGCCGGGACGTCGACCGAGCGTGTGGCGCGACGTGCACGGCACTCCACCCCGATTCCCAAGGCGGAAAGTAGAACTTCAGGGATGGAGTCTCAAGGCAAAAGGGGCACGAACGCTCAACGCTGAACGTCCAGATCGCAACGCTCAAGTGCAAGACCTGCGCCGGGCTTTGAATCGAATGCCGCCACGTGGGCGCTTCTGGGTCTGTTCGGGGATTTCGTGTTGATGAATGGGGTTTTGCTGATGGAATCGAGTGAGCAGTTCGTTTAGGTATCGGGGTGAGGAGCCGAAATCCTCACCTACGCGGTCGCCGTCGCACCTCGCGCTGCCTGCGCACCCGCATCGCGCACGGCGCACGAGGACGTTCGCCCCCCAATTCCGTTTCAGTAACGCCTCAGCCACGCAATGGGGGGGGGGTAATAACGGCGGGGACCGCCGTCTCCACGCCTCGTCGCCTGCCCACGCCATGGAGACGGCTGCCCACGCGCTGCCCACGCGCGGCTTGCGCTGGTCCCTGATCTCAGGCACGATGCGGCGAGTGCGGTGTGCGCCCCTTTGGCATCGCGTGCTTGAGACGCAGGAAGGATCGGCCTTGCAGCTTGAGAGAACGTTCGCTTGCAGCGTGCTGCAAAGACGCGTGTCCCACGTCGTTCGCGGCGTGGGCGCGGCGGTCGTCGCACCACGCGTGGATATTCACGGCATCGTCGCCTGGAGGTAACCCGATGAAACGTCTCCCGTTCCGCCCGCGCCCGCTGTTTCCCGCACCCCTTCGCTCGGCGACCAGCCGGCTGGTCGGCGCGTTGCTGCTGACGGGCGCCACCAGCTGCCGCCACCCGGGCACGGACGCGCAGGTGGATCCCGGCAGCCCGGCCTCAGCCGCGGCGGCGCGCGAGGGCCAGTGGATCCAGCTCTTCAACGGCAAGGACCTCGCCGACTGGACCGTCAAGCTGAACCATCACCCGCTCAACGAGAATTACGGCAACACCTTCCGCGTCGAGGACGGATTGCTCAAAGTGCGCTACGACGGGTACGGGGAATTCAGCGACCGCTTCGGACACCTCTTCTACAGGCTGCCGTTCTCGCACTACCACCTGGCCGTGGAATACCGTTTCGTCGGCAGCCTGCAGCGCGGCGCCCCCGGCTATGCGGTGCTGAACAGCGGCGTCATGTTCCACGCCCAGGACCCGAAGACGATCCTGCTCGACCAGAACTGGCCGATCGCGCTCGAGCTGCAGTTCCTCGCCGGGCTGCCGGACGGCAAACCGCGCGCGACAGGCAACGTCTGCACGCCGGGCACCCACGTGGTTCACAACGGCAAGCTGACGACGGCCCACATCATCGAGTCGAGCGCCGACACCTATCCGCCCGGGGAATGGGTGCGGGCGGAGATCATCGTGCACGGCAGCGCGCGCATCGTGCATATCGTCAACGGCAGGGAGGTGCTGGCGTACGGGCAGCCGCAGATCGGCGGCGGGGTCGTGGCCGGGTACGATCCGGCCTGTTTCCAGGAGGGCAAGCTGCTCAGCGAGGGCTTCATCGGCCTGCAGAGCGAGGGGCAGCCCGTCGATTTCCGGAAAGTGGAGCTGAAGGTACTGAAGCCGGAGTGAGAGGTTCATGAAGACCACGATCGGCGTCCTCCTGTGCCTGACCGTCAGCGCCATGCGCGGCCTGGGCGCGGCGCCCTGCATCGCGTGGGCCTCGGACCCGGTCCGGCCCGACGAGACGGTGCTGCTGCGCGGGGGCGGCTTCGGCGCGCAGCCGGCCGTGGAGTTCGCGCGGCTGGACGACGGCGATCCCGAGGCCGCCGCGCGGCCCGCGCTGGCCTGGGTCCGGCTGCCGGCGCTGCAGCCGGCTGACGACGCGCTCAAGTTCGTCATCCCGGCCGACGCGCAGCCCGGCGTGTTCGCCTGCCGCGTCGTGGCGGACGGCGCGCGGTC
>CAYOBW010000103.1:0-23390 GCA_964402115.1 uncultured Victivallales bacterium | reverse complement strand
GGACAAGAAGGACAGCGTCCGCCTTTACGGCTTCGACCACCGCGTCTACAAGAATTACGACCCGCGCGCCAAGATCATCAAGCAGGCCTGCCTGGACGTGCTGCGCGTCACCGGCACGCGGGATCCGCTGCTGGAGATCGCGCTGGAGCTGGAAGACCTGGTTTCGCGCGATGACTACTTCATCTCCCGCAAGCTCTACCCCAACGTGGATTTCTACAGCGGCATTGTCTACCGCGCCATGGGCATCCGGATGAACATGTTTACCGTCATGTTCGCCATCGGCCGCCTGCCGGGCTGGATCGCGCAATGGAAGGAGTCGCAGGACGACCCCGACTTCAAGATCAAGCGGCCGCGCCAGATCTACACCGGGCCGGAGCTCCGGCATTACATACCGATGGAAGAACGGGGCTGAGAAGCCGCGGCGCGTCACGGCGCCGGGGCGGCCAGGAAGTCCAGCGCGGCGCGGCGGAAGTCGGCTTCCGCCGGGGGGCGGCCGGTCGCGCGCAGGCTGTCGGCAACCCGCTGGCGCGCCCAGGCAAAGTAGCGCTGGTGCGTGTGGTAGACCGGCTGCTTCACGCCCTGGTCGTCGATGAGCCAGAAGCCGCGGTGCCGGCCGTTGGCCTCCACCTCGTTGTTGTACAGCTCCCAGTAGAGGATGAACGGGCAGCCCCAGGCGAGGCCGGTGCGGATGACCTGGCGCGACAGGGCGTCCTGCTCGGCGGGCTTGTGCCAGCAGGCCGGGAACCCGTACTCGCCGATGAAGACACGCTTGCCGGCCGGCGCGGCTTTGGGGACGAGCTGCGACTCGATGTAGTCGAGCGCCGCGCGGAGCCCGGCGGCGTCCTTCTGCGTGTCGTAACACGAGTAGGAGACGTAGTCCACGGGCACCTTGGGCAGCACGGTGTTCACGAGCGCCGGCCGCCCCTCCTCCAGCGCGAGCTTCACGTGGTTCACCTCGGTGTAGTGCCACACCGCCACCCCCGCGTGGGGCGTGTCGCGCCGCGCGTCTTCCACCGCCCGCTGGCGCGCGCCCAGCCAGTCGATCATCCCCTGCACCGCCGCGGGCGTGACCCGCGCATCGTTCTCGCGCGCAACCGACCCGCGCAGCCAGCCGTCGCCCTCCCAGTGGCCCAGGTAGAACGTCTTGCCACTGCCGCTGTAGGTCCGCAGCAGGTAGACGGCCAGGTCGTAGAGCTCGCGGTACTCCCGCTCCTGCGCCGCGGGCGGGAAGCCCTCGCGCCAGGAGGCGCGGTCTCCGCAGAACGTGTGCGCCCACAGCACGTAGTGCGCGAAGGGCAGCTCCAGCACGCGCCGGTAGGAGGGCTCGTCGCGGACCAGCGCGCGCAGCGAGTCCACCCCGGGCCGCGGCGCGGGCACATAGCGGCACGCCGCGGCGTAGCGCGACGAGACCTCGAACTTGATCACTGTCGCGCCGAGCTCGCGGATGGCGGCGGCGGTCTCGACCAGGCGCGTGTTCGTCGTGAACTGGTAGGTCGGGCTGAAGGTCTGCGTGCCGAGGATGTAGTTGAACGCCCCCGGCGCGTCCGTTTCGGCCGCCCGGCCCCCTGCCGGCCAGACGGCGAGCAGGCCGATCAACAGCAACCCCCGGCACAGACAGCGTTTCACGTGCATGACGCGATACTACCGGGACGCGAGCAAGGGCGGCAAGTCCGCACTGCGGCCCCGGCCATGTCACCGGGAGGGCGAGGGTCCCCACGAGCCGCGCGCTAAGCGAGGAGAACGGCTCGACGGCGTCTCGCCCTCCCCGAAGGCGCGACAGGCAGAGGCCGTGACACGGGAGGGCGAGGGTCCCCACGAGCCGCGAAGCAGGATATAGACAGCGGGCCTCCGGTCTGGCAGCATGAACACATGCCAATACGCACACGCGTTTTGCCGAGGGCGCCCGCCTTCCCCGGGAAGCGTCCCCACCCGCCACCGGGGAATCCGAAAAGAGAGGTTTTGCCATGCCCGAAAACCGTCACGGACCCGAACACTCGACCCGCTCGCGCGAAGCCATCAGGGAGATGATCGAAGACGTTGCCTGCTGTCCCAAGGGGCAGTACTGCACGCTCAAGGAAATCCTGTGCGCCGCGCCCCGGCAAACCCGTGAGATCCTGCAGATCAAGTGCGTCGAGAAATTCAAGTACGAGCGCGGCCCGCAGGTCCGGCGGGAGGTGGACTGGCAGGAGGCTTTCGAGCTCTGGGTCTCCGAAGGCCACGCCGCGCGCTTCGCCCACTGCTACCGCGACGGCATCCACTTCGCCGAGCTCTACCGCGAGATCATGCGCACGGGCCGCGACCACCCGCACGGTTGACGGCGGCGGTTTGAGCACACCCTGTCGGCATCGACGGAAGAGAAAGAAAGGCGGATCGTATGCGGACAAGCCTTGTGATGCGCTGGCTGGCCCTGTTCCTCCTTCTGGGCGGCGCGCGCGGCGCGCCCGCGGAGCCGCGGCCGTGGGATGCGTACCGCGTGATCATGTGGACCGGCGACAGCGCCTGGCGCCAGCCGGACAAGGTGCCGCTCTACATCCAGCGCCTGCGCGAGCTGGGCGTGACCCACGGCATGGTGCACGGCCAGGCCGATCCGCAGCCCTGGCTCGCCGCCGGCATGCCGTACTACGTCGAGAACATGGTCAACCGCGGCCTTTGCCTGAAGTGGAACTCGCGGGTGCGCGACTGGGACGCTTTCGTCACCCGCTGGGCGCAAACCCGCGACCGCGGCGCTTTCGTCCGCGAGTACCCGCTTTACGACGCCGGCTGGCGCCAGTGGGCCCACGGCGAGATGCGCACCCTCGTCACCCGCCACCGGGCGCACGCCCCGCTCGCGTACGACCTGCGCGACGAGCTGTCCATTACGCAATCCGCCAACCCGTTCGACTACGACTTCGCGCCGCCCACGCTCGCCGCCCTGCGCGGCTGGCTGCGGGCCCGCTACGGGAGCCTGCCCGCGCTCAACGCGGCGTGGGAGACGACCTACCCCTCGTGGGACGCCGTGCTGCCGTTCACGACCGACGAGATCAAGAACCGCATGGCCGGCGGCGCGGCGCAGCCGCGGGGGCAGCCCGACTGGCAGGCGCTGGCGGCGCTCCGGTACGATCCCGCCGCCGCCCGCCGGGCGCCCACGCGCTGGAACCTCTCGCCGTGGTGCGATTTCCGCACCTTCCTGGACGAGACGCTGGCCACGCTCCTGGACGAGCTGCGGCGGACCGCGCGCGAGCTGGACCCGGCCACGCCGGTGGGCATCGAAGGCACGCAGATGCCCAGCGCCTTCGGCGGGTACGACCTGTGGCGGCTCTCCCAGGCCCTGGACTGGGCGGAGCCCTACGACATCGGCGGCGCGCGGGCCATCTTCGGCTCCTTCATGGAGGGCAAGCCGCTGCTGAGCACCATCGGCGAGGCCGACGCCCGCCTGGCGCGCCGCCGGCTGTGGCACCTGCTGCTCGAGGGCGACCGCGGCTGCATCGTGTGGTGGAGCGAGGATTGCTTCGACTGGAAGAGCCCGGACTACGCGCCGACGCCCAAGGGGCGGGCGCTGGCGCCCGTGTTCAAGGAACTGACCGGCCCGCTGGCGGCGGCCTTCGTGCGGGCGCGCCGCGAATACGACCCCGTGGCCATCCACTACTCGCAGCCCAGCATCCAGGTGGACTGGCTGATCGAGTCGACCGTGGACGGCCGCACGTGGCACCGCCGCTTCTCCAGCTATGAAGCCGGCGCGAACCGGCTCGCCGCACAGCGCGTGCGGCTGCTGCGCGACCTCCGGACGGCCGGCTTCAGCCCGCGCTTCCTCTCGTCCGCGCAGCTCGAGAGCGGGGCGCTGGCCGGCGGGGCTTGGCGCGCGGTGGTGCTGCCGGGCTCGCTGGCCCTGTCGGAGGCCGAGGCGCGGGCCCTGCGCGCGTTCGCGGGTCAGGCCGGCTGCCGGCTGGTCTACGACGGCGAGCCGGGCGCGTTCGACGAGCACGGGCGACTGCGGCCCGCCCCGCTGTTCGACGCGCGGCCGGCGGACACGAACCTGGCCACGCTGGTGGCGGGCGTGGCGCGGCCGCTGCGCGTGGAGCCGGAGGGCGCCGGGGTGGCGGTCTACCGGTACCGGCTCGGCGCCGCGCGCCTGGTGGCGCTGGAGTGCGAGACCGGCGGCGAGATGGGCGAGGACCTCAAGGTGAAAGAGCGCCTCGCGGCCGACGCCCCGCCGCGGCCCGTGCGGCTGGTGCTGGAGAACCCCGCCCACGTGTACGATCTGCGGGCCGCCCGCTACCTGGGCCACACGGCTAGCATCGCGCTGACGCTCGACCCGTGGCAGCCAACGCTCCTCGCCCTCCTGCCCGCCCCCGTGGCCCCCGAAACCCTGCCCGCCGCACTGGCCCCCTGAGCGCGCGATGCAAGCCGGAACCTGTAGCTGCCGCGGTAACGCGGCGGACAGGCAGCGCGAAGCGATCCAGATGAGACAGAACCATTTTCAGCAGAATCATTTCGGCGCTCTGGTGGAACGGGCACCGTGTGCCTGACATCGGCCTTGCTCATTCTTTCGGTCCGCCCCCCGCAATCCGGCAGCCGTTCGCCGTCCGGCCGTTCAGCGCAATCTCGTCCAGGTCCTGCGGCCAACGTCAGCCGGATCCGGTGCTTCTTCCCGGCCGCCTCCTGGCAAATTTGGAGAGTCGTCACGGCTGCTTCCTCTTCACTCTATAGGGCGCGCGAGCTTCCTTGACCTGAAAGCCGATCTGTTTCTGCGGCTTGGCCGGCGGCGCCATTAGCTGACGAATGGCGTCAAAGAGCGACCGGATGGCCTGATCGTGACCTTCGAGACGCTGTTCCAGTTCGGCCAGTTTGCGGGCCAGGGCTTCGTTGGCACTGAGCATCCGGCGCAGACTCACGAAGGCCCGCATGATCGCGACATTGACCTGCACCGCCCGGTCGCTCCGCAACACGCTGGAAAGCATGGCCACCCCCTGCTCGGTGAAGGCGTAGGGGTTGTGCCGTCGTCCGCCGCGATGCTTTGATGTTCCAGATTGGAAGATCAACCCCGCCGCCTCTTCGTCAGAGAGCTGGAACATGAAATCGGATGGGAACCGTAGCTGGTTGCGCTTCACGGCCTTGTTCAGGTTGCCGGTCGTGACCCCATAGAGCGTGGCCAGATCGGAGTCCAGCAACACCTTCTCCCCTCGCGCCAGGTGAATCAGTTTCTCCACCTGCTCAACGGGGACCAGTTGCGTGCCTGCTGCTTCGCTCATCCGTGCCCTCGCTTGAATGCGATCCCGACACGGCGATCCTTGCCGCCGGCGAGACCCACGACGCCGACAGGGAAGTTGATGCCCTGCGCAAGGGTTGTGGTGGCGCAGAGAACAGGGAGTTTCCCTGTCTCGGTCAACGGTTCAGCCACGCTCTGGCCCCTCGACACCATCGGGGGTATTTACTGTGTATTTGGGCGGGGTGCAAGGGAGAAGAGAAAGACCTGGTAACGCCTCTGCAACGCAAGGGGCTTACGTAGCGCATAACGGCCGGGGACGGCCGTCTCCATGGCGTGGGCAGGCGACGTGGCGTGGAGCCGGCGGTCCCCGCCGTTATGCCCCCCCAGCGTCACGGAGGCGTTACAAGAGATGCGTCTTGAGGTAGTCCACGTTGACCTCGTAGTCACGCGTACCCGCCTTCTTCACAACGAACCCGACCTTCTCCAGACGGTTAGACGCCCATCGTCAGCCGGCGCAGGACGCCTTTGACGGGTTCGAGCACGCGCAGCAGCTTCTCGCCGTGGCGCGAGTAGTACAGGCGGAGGAGCAGGGCCTTGCGCAGCGAATGGCGCCGGTAGACGTTGTAGGCGAAGGTGCGGAAGCAGCGCAGCACCTCCTCGCGCGGGAACTGCGGCATGCGCAGCACGGTGTCGGTGCGGCCCACGAAAGCCCCGTCGGCCTGCGCCCGGTCGAGGAAACCGGCCTGCAGGCAGACGTCGGCGAGCTGCGTGCCCGGGTAGGGCTCGAAGATGCCGACGATGACGCTGTCGGGATTGATGCGCGCGTTCAGGGCGACGGTCTCCGCGTGGAGCGCCGGCGTCTCGTGGGGGAAGCCGACGATGTTGAACGACTTCGTCTTCAGCCCCGCCCGCCGGCAGGCCGCGAAACCGGCCTCGATCTGCGCGTTGGTCTGATGCCGCCCCAGCACCTCCCGCCGGAACGGCTCGCTGCCGCTCTCGATGCCGATGCAGACGCGGCGGCAGCCGGCGGCCTTGAGCATCCGGCACGTCTCGTCGGTCAGGGTCTCGGGCCGCGCGTTGATGTCGAACGGCAGCTTGAACTCGGCCGGGTAGGCCCGGCAGAACTCGGTGACGAATTTCCGGTTGGCGGTGAAGCAGTCGTCGTTGAAGTAGAGCGCCTTGACGCGGTAGCGGCCGACCACCCCGCGGATCTCCTCCAGGCAGCTCGCCGGGCTGCGGAAGCGGACGTAGACGCCGCACTGCTTCTCGCGCAGCGCGTGGTTGCTGCAGAAGGTGCACTTGAAGGGACAGCCGCGGGAGAACATCAGCAGCGCCGTGTTGAAATCCGAGTCGATGATGGCCTGGTAGTCGAACAGATCCACGTCGGCGAAGGGCAGGTCGTCCAGGTTGGCGTGAAACGGCCGCGTCGGGTTGCGGGCGACGGTTCCGTCGGGCCGCTTGATCCAGAGGTTCTGGATCTGCTCCGGCCGCTCCCCGCGCGCGAGAGCCTGCACGAGCTCCAGCAGCGGGTACTCGCCCTCGCCGACGCAGATCGCGTCCAGCCCCGGCGTCTGCTCGAGGCACTCCGGCGCCAGCGTCGCGTGCTGGCCGCCCAGGATCGTGAACGGCTTGAACGGCTGCAGGTCGCGGAAGATGCGCTGCACGAAGGCGAACTGCGGGGAGACGGCGGAGAAGGCCAGCACGTCCGGCTGCCACTCCGCCACCACGCGGGCGAGCGCTTCCGGCGCATAGGCGCCGAACATGTAGTGCAGGCGCGTGGCGTGGCCGTCGCGCTTGAGCATGGCGCTGAGCATGCCGATGCCGAAGTGGTAGCTCTTCGCGCCCCCGCGTACATTCAGATCCGTGTAGACAAAAAGTATCTTCATGCGTGACCGGGCCCCCTTTGCCGTGCCCGCGGCGTATCATGCCCGTCCTCCCCCCCGCGCGTCAACGCCCGTCGCGGCAGGCGGGTGCCTGCCCCCGTGGCGCCGGTATCCGACCGGCGCGTCCACTGCCAAGAGCGGAAGCCGCGGCTTTGCGCACCCCGGACCAGGCCAGCCTCAAGCCCCGCTCCACTTCTTCCACGCGCGGGTCGGATACCCGCGCCACTTGAGGCACAGCCTACCCGCGGGCGCAACGCCCACGTCGCGCGGGGGGGCATAACGGCGGAGGACCGCCGTCTCCATGTCACGGCTCTGGCGCACACCATGGAGACGGCCGTCCCCGACCGTTACTCCCCCTGTGAGCCCCCTGCGTGACGGACGCATTCCGCATTCCCGTGGCCTCACGTCGCGTTTGACCGCGGGCCGGGGGTGCCCTACACTGCCGCCCGCACATGAACAGGAATAACGGGTTATGATCGAGTTCAGGCAGGTTACGAAGCAGTACGGCGCGCAGACGGTGCTGGGCGACGTGTCGTTCACCATCAACCGCGGCGAGCGGGTCGGCATCGTCGGGCCGAACGGCGCGGGCAAGAGCACGGTCTGCAGCCTGATCGTCGAGGAGCTGGGGTCCGACAAGGGGACGGTCACCCTGCCGCGCGGCCTGCGCCTCGGCTACGTCCGCCAGCAGCTCCCGTTCGTGGCGTCGACCGTGACGCTGCTGGACTACACGGAGAACGCCGTGCCCGCCCTCCTGGAGAACCAGCACGCCATCGAGGCGCTCGAGCAGACGCTGTCGGCGGAGACCGAGCCCGCCGCGCGCGAGCGCCTGCTCCGCCGCCTCGGCGAACTGCAGAGCGAGTTCGAGCACGCCGGCGGCTACACGCTCAAGACGCGCGCGGAAGTCACCCTCGGCGGCCTCGGCTTCCCGGTCGAGGACCTCCACCGCCTGCTGGCCGACTTCAGCGGCGGCTGGCAGATGCGCGCGGAGCTGTCGCGCGCGCTCGTGGCCGACCCCGAGCTGCTGCTGCTCGACGAGCCGTCCAACTACCTGGACATCCCCGCCGTGGAGTGGCTCGAAGCCTTCCTCGAGAACTACCGCGGCACGCTGCTGCTCATCTCCCACGACCGCTTCCTGCTGAACAAGCTCACCACCGTCACGCTCGAGGTGGCGAACGGGCGCGTGGCGCGTTACCCCGGCAACTACGACTACTACGCGCGCGAGCGGGAAGTCCGCCTGGAGCAGTCGCTGGCGGCCCAGAAGAACCAGGACCGCAAGCGGGAGCAGCTGGAGCGCTTCGTCGAGCGCTTCCGCGCGAAGAACACTTTCGCCACGCGCGCGAAGAGCAAGATGAAGATGATCGAGCGCATGGAGGAGATCGAGACGCCGCAGCGCATCGTCAGCCGCGGCCGCATCCGCCTCCGCCCGCCGCCCCACTGCGGGCACGAGATCGTGCGCCTCGACGGGGCCGGCCTCACCTACGACGGCACGCGCTGGGTGCTGCGCGGCGTGGACCTGCGGATCGAGAAGGGCGAGAAGCTGGCGCTCGTGGGCCTCAACGGCATGGGCAAGAGCACGCTCCTGCGCCTGCTCGGGGGCAGCCTGCCGCTGTCCGAGGGGCGCCGCGTGGTGGGCCACAACGTCGCGGTCGGCTACCAGTCGCAGGACTTCGCGGAGACCATGGACCCGGACCGCACGGTCTTCGACACGCTGAAAGGCTTCGCGCCCGAGCTGTCGGAGCAGGAGACCCGGACGCTGCTGGGCGGGTTCGGCTTCTCGGGCGACAACGTCGAGAAGCGCGTGGCCGTGCTGAGCGGCGGCGAGAAGGTGCGCCTGGCCTTCGCGCGACTGCTGGCGCGCCCGCCGAACTTCCTGATTCTCGACGAGCCGACCACGCACCTCGACATTGCCGCGCGCGAGGCCCTCGAGCAGGCGCTGCAGGACTACGCGGGCACGCTCTGCATCGTCAGCCATGACATCGAGTTCGTCCGCCGCGTGGCCACCGGCATCATCTCCATGCGCCCGCCGGGCATCCGGCGCTGGCCGGGCTCCTACGACTACTACCACGAGAAGAGCACGGCCGAGGCCACGCGCGTTCAGGCCGCCGCGCCGACGGCCCGGCGGGACCGCGACCCGGCCACCGACAAGAAGGCCGCCCGGCGCGAGCGGGCGAAACAGCGGCAGGAGCTTTACACCCGCACGCGCGACCTGAAGAAGCTCCTGGCGAAGTGCGAGGAGCACGTCGCGCGCTTCGAGGGCGAGCGCGACGGACTGCTCGCGCAGATCGCGGCCGCCGCGCCCGGCGCGGACTACGCGGCGCTGAACCAGCGGCTCGCCAGCGTCCAGACGCTGATCGAGCAGTACACCCAACGCTGGGAGGGCGCCGCCGGCGAGATGGCGAAGATCGAGGCGGCGTGCGCGGACGAACCGGGCGCGGCGGAGCAGGAGCCGGCGTGATGCGCGTTCTTCCTTACGGCAGCTCGACCTTCAGCCGGTAGAAGGGCCGCGGCACGGCGCCGGTGTCGGTCAGCGCGTCCGGACCGCCAACGCCCGGGCGCGGGCCGCCGCCGGGCACCGGGTCCCAAGCCCCGCCGAGCAGGGTGTCGCAGCCCAGCAGGGTGTACCGCCGCGCCGCGGACGACTCGAAGGTGACGGTGACCGGCACGTTCCGCGAAACCGCAAGGACGCGGAAATGCGAGGCGGGGTCGTTCGGGTCGCTATCGGCGATGTACTCCTCCCCGCTCGTGAACGGATCGCCGTCCGGATTGCCCGCCTCGGCCTGGTCGAAGCTCAGGCCGCCCGCGGTCAGGCCATACTGGTCGAGCCACCAGTGCGGCGTGCCGCCCGCCGCCAGGTCTGGCGCGAATACGGCCTCCAGCATCCCGTGGGCGGTAACGTTGGTCCAGGTGTACGCGCGCGTCGGCCCGACGGAAACCCCGTTCGTGCGCACGTCCGCGACGTGGTGAAAAGCTCCCGGCTGCAGCGTAAACGACGCGGAAGCGCCATCGGAGACGACCACGTCGCGCTCGGCCTGGATGATGCCGTAGCCGCTGGCGGCGGTGGTGATGACCCAGTAGCGCGTGGCCCATTCCCCCAGTGTGTAAGTTGCCCCATCCTCAATGAGCGTGCTGGCCCGCAGGATGTCGTGCACGGCGTCGTAGACCGCCGGCAGAGGCGTCGCGCCGGCGAACGTGCCGTCGCTGCTGCGCAGCAGCACCAGGTTGAGGCCGGCGGCGATGAGCGCGCGCAGGCCCGCGCAGTCGAAGGCCAGCTCGCCCTGCATCCACGACGGCCCCTCCATGCGCCAGGCCCGGTCGAGGCGCCACAGACAACCGGCCGGCGTGTCGGTCTGGTTGCGCGCCAGGGGGCCGTCGTCGTGGCCGAAGACGCGGTAGGCGAGCGCCTCCGACCCGGCGAGGGAAACGCCGAGGATCGAGGATTCGAGGGAGCGGATCTGGCCGGTCCACACGCCGCGCAGATTGGCGTGACTGGCGATGCGGGCGGCCACCGGCGCCGCGCTGGGAACGAAGGCGGCGCCGAACTCCAGCGAGCCGTCGCACCGGTTTGTGGTGGCGTCGAACAGCGTGGCTGTGACGGCGCCGTCGCACCGGTAGCAGGCAGCGAGACCCGGATCCCTGCCGCTCAGGGGCCGGTGCATGGCGTCCCGGATTTCGTCCCCCGTGCGCGCCACGTTCCAGATGCGCACCTCGTCCACGTCGCCCACGAAGAAACGGTCGGCGCTGCGACTGTGGTCCGAGCCGATGCGGACGTGATTGGGCGTCGCGGCGATCCGGCCAAAGGCGGGGGCCGAAACGGTCTCGCGCTCGTAACCGTCCACGAACAGGCGGATCGTCGTCCCGTCCCAGGTGCCCGCGACATGGTGCCACTGGCCGTCATTCCACGGGGCGCGCGATACCGCCTGCAGCGGGACGTTGGCCTCGCTGTTCAGGTGAAATCCCAGGCCGAAGGCGGTGGTCCAGTACAGCCCGTAGGAGGCGCTGGCCCCGGCCGTGTGCCACTTCGTAACCAGGGCCCGGTAGTCGCCGATCAGCGCCTCGTCCGTGCGAAACCACGCCTCGACGGTCAGCGCGTCAGTGAGACGCAGCGCAGGCGGATTACCGATGTTGACGTCCGCCGAAAGGCCGTCGCAACGGAGGGCATGGCCCGCTCCGACCACGGTGGACGTGCCCGCGAGGTAAACGACAAACGGGTTTGCGTCGGGGTCGGCGCTTTCGAAGCGCAGCGCGCCGGCGTGTCCCCCGCCCACGCCGCCGCACCGCAGGGTCAGCGAGGTCACCTCGCCGGGGTCGAGGTTCAAACGGTCCAGACCTGCCAGTTGCTCGAACCCGAAGGGGGGCGGGGCCGGGGGATTGAGGAACGTGGACCCCGCGCCGGCGTTGCGGATGCGGAGGGTCTTGGTCGTGACAACGCCCAGCGGCAGCGTGCCGAAGGCGACGGTCCCGCCGTTGGTGACCGCGACCGCTCCGTCCCAGATTTCGAGGTCGGCCACGGGCAGGGCAGCCACGCGCTGGACGCGGACAGCGTCGGCGAGGGTGTGACCCTCGCCCCAGTCGGCCAGGACCAGCGACAGGTTGGTTTGAGTGACGAACCAACCGGCCTGATCCCACCACGGGCGCACATCCTCCCAGGTGACACCCGCGTCGCTGAAGTCGTCGGGCAGTCCGGTTTGATCCAAGCTTGTACCGGCCAGTTCTGCCTCGCCGTCGTAGATGATGCAGAAGGGCGAAGACCAACGGTCCGGCACATCGGGCCAGGTGAAGGAGATGCGGTACACGCCGGGCGTGACGCGCAAGCGCCAGCGAGCCTCGTTCCAGACCGCGGCGCCGAAGGCCATGGAGACGTGGTAGTCACGCAAGTAGCCGTCGCCCAGCACGACCGGCCAATCGCCATCGCCATTCGACGTGAACCCGGGGTCGCCGTCATCGACAATCAAGGGGGCGTCCAGGCAGACGACACGGCCGGTGAACGCGAGAACGAACGGGTTCTCGTCGGCATCGTTGCTGGCGAGACTCAACGTGCCGCCCAGGGCGCCGGGCGTGGGCCAGTGCAGACGCAGCCGGAAGCTGGTCGCCTCGCCGTAGGCCAGGGTGGTGCGGTCGAAGGCCTCAAGCAGGCTGAAGCCGGGCGGCAGGGCGCACGGGTCGAGCTGCACGAGCTGCAGCGGTTCCAGTCCGCCGTTGCGCACCGTCACGGTCCGGTCGACCGGAGCGTCCGGTGTCGCGTCGCCGAAGTCCAGCAATCCCGGGGTCGCCAGCAGCCGCCCCCCGACCGCCACTTCGATTTCCGGCTCGGGCGTGGTGTCCACGGTGAAGGTGACCGCGCACGGTTCGAGCGGGTTGCCCTGCGTGTCCTGCAAGCAGCCGCCCGCGAGCGTCAGCGTGTAGACACCGTCACCGGCATCAGCGGCGGCCACATCGAAGTCGACGTGCGTGCTGTCCACGATCATGACCGAGGTGGCGGGGACGCCGTTGACGAAGAGGTCGCCGGCAGCCACGGTGTCGAGCCGCAGCGAGGCGCTGAAGGCCAGCCGGATCGTCGCCGGGAACGCCGGCAGCAAGAGGCCGGCGGCGGGCGTCACGGCCGCGACCCGGAAGGGCTGCGCCCCGCCCGTGGCACCGGTGACGCGCAACGCGTACTCGCCCCGGCTGCCACCCGCCCCGCGGATGCGCAGGCGGTAGTCGCCGCTCTCGAGCGCGGTGTAGATCAGGGCGGCATTGCGACCGTCGGGGCCCCCGTCATCGTTGGCGGCAACCCCACCACCGGCGGGTGAGTAGAGTTCGAGCGCCGGATCGAGGTCGTTGGCGAAAACGCCCGCCCCGTCGGCCGGCGTCAGCGTGGAGATGGCGAGCTGGTCGCCCGCGGTCGCGGCCACGCGGTAGTCGTCCACGGCGCCGGGGGCTTCGATGGCGCCCAGCACCACGCCCTCGGGCTGCAAGTCCTGGGCGGCGGCCGGCAGTTCGTTGGTCTCGGTGTCGAAGACGCCGCTGCGCACGATCACCAGGTTGTACTGCGCGTTCGTGCCGCTGACGCGCACATACATCGTGCCGGCGGCGGGCGCGACGAGGCAGGGGATGGCGGCAGCCAGGTTGGCCGCCGGGTGGCCCGCGGCCAGCAGCGTGCCAACCATATCGAACACCTCCAGCCGGGCGCTGCCCGCGGTCAATTGCGCGAGGCCGAGCCCCACGCTGCCGCCGGCCGGCAGCGCGAGCCCATACCAGTCCGTATCCGCCCCCGTGGTGCGCAGCGCGCCGAGCACGGCGATTTGGGCGCTGTTGCCGACCAGCGGAAGCATCACCGGATCGAGCGACTGCGCCGTCCCGGGCGTGTCGTTGGCAGCCCCGCCATGGCGCTCCGCCTCGACGACGGCGTTGAGCGCGAGCGTCACCGTGTAGTCGCCGGCCGTCCCGTCCGCTCCGGCGAGCGTGACCGTGTACGTACCGCCGGCCACCACGGAGAGGGTCTGCAACACCACCGGCGCGCCGGAGCCGGCCGCCGTGACCTCGCCAAGCACGGAGCCATCCGGCGCCATCACGCGCGCGGTGGGCTTGAACGTGGCGGCCGGGGCGACGATGACCGCCAGGCACTGGCCGGGGTCGAGGGTAAGGGTGTACGCGTCCGTGTCGCTGACCGGGGCGATCGCCGCGCGCACCGAGCCGGTGTAGACGAGGCTCCCGGCGGGCGGCGCCGCCTTCAGCAACGCGGGGAACGGCTGCGCGGTGGCGTCCACGACGAGGTTGACGCGGAAGTCACCGCCCGCATGGCCGTCGCCCGACGGCACCGTTGTGCCCGGAGCGGGTTCGCCGTCGAGCGTCCAGCCGGCCAGGTCCTCGAAACGGTTCTCCCCGCTCAGCAGGGCAAGGCTGTAAATGCCCTCGGTCAGGGGGGAGAAGCTCGCGGTCAGTTGTCTCGCCAAGGCATTGTAACCGAAAGAGTCGGGGAATACCTGGCTACCGCCCGCGTCCAGCAGCATGACGCAGGCGGTCGTCACCGTCTTCGCCTCCAGCGCTTCGCTGAACTCCCACGTGCAGGAGAGCGCACCGGGCGGCACGACGGCGCCCTCCAGCAGCGAACTGGCGACGACGCGGGGCGGTGTGACGTCGACGTCGAACGTGGCCGTGAAGGCCTCGAGCGCGTTGCCCTGCGTGTCCTCCAGGCAGCCGGCCGCGAGCGTCAGGGTATAGGCGCCTTCGCCGGCGTCGGCCGCGCCCACATCGAAGGCGAGGTGCGTGCTGTCCACGAGCATGACCGAGGTAGCGGAGACGCCGTTGACGACGAGGTCGCCGGCCTGCACGGAGTCGAGCCGCAGCGGGGCGCTGAACGCGACGGTGACCGTCGCCGGAAACGCCGGCAGCACGGCGGCGTCGCCTGGCGTCACGGCCGCGACACGGAAGAGCGGTTGCTGCCCCAGGACGTTCGAGACGGCGAGCAACAGGCCGCAAAGCCACGGGAGTCCGGGATTGATGCCACGTCCTCGCGTCTTGTTACGGACAGGCGCCTTGCACGGCGTTCTCATACGCAGCCCCTCCCTGGACGCCCAGGCGGGACGTCCACATATGTTGGCGGACTCGCACCGGTTCGTTGTGTCATGCCCCGTTTGCGTGGGTTAAGCCTACGATCCTTGGAAGTTTTGTGCAATCGCAAAATGGGAGTCGGGAGTCAGCATGAAATGCGCTCTTTGTCGGTCTTCTCATGTTGACTCCTGAATGCTGACAGACACTAACGGCCGGGGACGGCCGTCTCCATCGCGTGGGCAGGCGACGAGGCGTGGAGACGGCGGTCCCCGCCGTTATCGCCCTCCCCCCGTGCGTCACTGATGCGTTACGAGAAGAGGGCGAATCGGGTGGACACACGCGGGCTGTTTTGCCATGGTACGCGGGAGAATATGAAAACAGCGATACGCACAAGCTTGGGGGTCCTGCTGCTGTCAGTTATGATCCGCAGCGCGGCGGGTTTCGAGAACGGCACGCAGTGGATCTGGCACGCCGACAGGCCGCAGGGAGTCTCCATGCCCGCGGGCAAGCGCTTCTTCCGCAAGCACGTTGCCGTTCCCGCGAACAGAACGCCGAAGGTTGCCGCCTTCAGCCTGTCGGCCGACAACGATTTCGTCCTGCATGTTAACGGCACGCAGGTTGGCGCCAGCGACAACTGGACAAGCGTGTCTGCCTTTGACGTGACGAAGCTCCTCCAGGCCGGGGACAACGTCATCGCCATCGAGGCGGGCAACTGGGAAGCCAACGGCGACAATCCAGCCGGCTTGATCGGGTCCCTGCGCATCGACTTCGTGACGGGGAAGCCGCTGGTCGTCGCGACGGACGCAACCTGGAAATCGGCCGCGGACAAGGCGGCCGGCTGGGAGACACTCGCGTTCGACGACTCCGCCTGGCGGAGCGCCAGGCGCCTCGGCGCCTACGGCTGCGCCCCCTGGAACGCCTTCGCCGGCGACACGTCTGCGGACCGCATGCCGTCCGTCGATGTGGAGCCCGAGACCCGCACCCTGTCCCGGGAAGAGGGCGAACGCCTGCTGGAGGACGAGTGGCGCTTCCAGGCCGAAGGCAAGCCGCTGGACGAACGCGCGCTGCAGGAAATCGCCTGGTCGCGGGAGCTGGCCGCGCGCCTCCGGAAAGCGGCGCCGCCTCCCGACCTGACCGAAGAACTCAACCGCCTCGAGACGCTGGAACGGACCGTGCGGGGGCTTGCCGGCGGCGCCAATGACGAGGCCCTGGAGGCGGCCTACTTCGACGTGCGCAGGGCCAAGCGCCGCCTGATGTTCAAAGATCCGAAAGTCGATTTCACGAAGTTGGTCTTCATCGATGTGCCGGAACGGTATCCGCACGAATCCATGCACCGCGTCTATCCGCAGGCGCAGCTCAACTGCGTACGGCTGCTGGTCCTGGACGGACTCGAGCCGTGGGGCGCGGTCCGCAAACTCACCCCGGAGCTGGGCCCCGGCTGGTACTGGCGGCCCGACGTGTCGTTCGACGGCACGCGGGTCCTGTTCTGCTTCAGGCCCAAGGCGGACAAGACGTTTCACCTCTACGAGGCCGGGCTGGATGGCGCCGGGCTCCGGCAGCTCACGTCCGGGAACTACGACGACCAGGACCCGATCTACATGCCGGACGGGCGCATCGTGTTCGTTTCCAATCGCGGCAGCAGCCACGCCCGCTGCGTCGTGGGGCACCCCAGCACGGTCCTGGCCCGGTGCGATGCGGATGGCAGGAACATCTACCTCATCAGCGGCGGGAACGAGCCCGAGTACACGCCGGCCCTGCTGCCGAACGGGCAGGTGCTCTACACGCGGTGGGAATACACCGACAAGGAACTGATGCGCATCCAGAGCCTGTGGACGGTCAACCCCGACGGGACGGCGACCACGGTCTTCTGGGGGAACCAGAGTTACTGGCCCGACTTGCTGATGGAGGCACGGCCTATTCCCGGCAGCCACAGGGTCATGTTCGCCGGACACGGGCACCACCAGGTCTACTGGGGCAGCATCGGGATCGTGGACCCGCGCGTCGGCCTGAACTACCCGGACGGCCTCACGAAGGTGACGTGGGACGTGCCCTGGTGCGAGGTCGGGAACGGACCGGCGGAGAAGCAGGAGTCTGCGGCATACCACACGTCGGGCAGCTACAGCGGCTACAAATCCCCCTACCCTCTCAGCGAGGAGGTGTTCCTCGTTTCGGCGCGGCACGGCGGCGGGGGCACCCGGCACAAACTCTTCCTGATGGACGTCGCGGGCAACCGCGAGCTGATTTACGCGGGAGCGTTTCACGCGCTCTTCGCCCTGCCCGTGAAGTCCCGTCCGCTGCCGCCGGCCATCCCGGAGCGTATCGCCTGGGCCGGAGCCCAGAAGGACGGCAAGCCGATCGCGCCGGGCACGTTCTACAGCCCCAACGTCTACCAGGGCGCCCCGGAGATCCTGCGCGGCAAGGCCAAGTACCTGCGCGTCATCTCGCAGGACTACAACACGATGACCCTCGGCAAGAAGATCCAGGATGTCGTGAACACAAGCGCCAGGACGCACATGCACGTGGGGCCGGTCGTGTCGGCGGTCGTCAACGACGCCGTCAAATTCGTGCTGGGAACGGTCCCGATCGAGGCGGACGGGTCGTTCTACTTCGAGGCCCCGCCCTGCACCACCCTGCACGTCCAGCTCCTCGACGGGAATCACCGCTGCCTGCACACCATGCGCTCGTTCACCAGCGTGATGCCGGGGGAACACCGGGGCTGCGTCGGCTGCCACGAGGGACAGAACGCCGCGCCGCTGCGGCAGGGGGCCATCGCGCTGACCAAGCCGCCGGCGAAGATCGAGCCGTATCCGATCGGCGCAGTGTACAGCCTCGGCTACGAGCGCGACATCCAGCCCGTCCTCGACCGGTACTGCGGCAAATGCCACCAAGGCGACGGCAAGGGCAGGGAGAAGCTGGACCTGACGCTGCGCCCAAGTGCCGACGGCGGCGTTTTCCCCGAACCCTACCTGACGCTGACGCTCGGCAAGAAGCGGCAGCTGGGCGACTTCCCCTCCCACTGCGAAGGCGGCATTGCGGGGACCATCCTGGCGGAGGCCCGGCCCTGGACGCCGCAGACTTACAAGACCTTCCCGCCCATGACGGCGCTGTCCTACACGAGCAAGCTCGTCGACATCGCCGCCAGCGGCAAGCACAACCAGGTGAAGGTGGACGAGCTGAGCCTCACCAAGCTCATCCTATGGGTTGACACGCTCTGCGCGTACAGGGGCGAACGGGAGCTCCGGGCCATGGCGGATCCGGATCCCGAGGATCCCATCTTCAAGCGCTCCGACTATCCCCCGTCAGACCCCACGGTCAAGGACGTCTACGCGGAGTCACCCTACCGGCCACGCATGCGAACGGCGCCGCTGGTCAACCGGGCCTACCGCCAGGACGAGTTCCCCACCGTCGAGAGCCGCCTCCCGCGCGCTGCGGACGGCCAGTTCCTCCCGCCGGTGAGCTTCACCGCCGAAGGCAAGCGCGTCACGCTGCTGTGGGACGGGGAGAAGGTCACCAAGACCGGGTACTGAGCCCGCTGGGGGCCGCCCCGGCGACAGCACCGCTATTCGCGCGTAACCTGCTTGTTGCGAAGCAACCATAGGTTCTACCAGGAGAGCCAATTTGTACCGTGCCTGCCAGACAGCTTCACCGTCAATGCTCCCGGTTTCTGCATGCACGCCGGTCGCCAACCGTCACTCCTGAGGCGTTCCGGGACCCGCGTCCGCGCGGGTTGCGGAATCGCCTCCGGGAGTCGGTGGGCTGTCTTTTTCAATCTTGGTCATCAGCAAGGCTTCGATCGCCTGCGCCTTCGCAATGCACACAATGCTGAGCGCGAGCGTGATGAGTTCGGGGAGCGATCGGTAGTACGAGAACGAGCCTCGCATCTGTTGACTCGCCGCAAACACCCACAGTTGGGATACGGCGCCTCCCAGCGACTTGACGAGGAAGAAGAAGCCGACTAAGACAACCCAGAACCGCAGCGATGGCCTTGCCGTCGCCGGTGCCGGCTGGTCCTCAGCAGATGCAGCCCAAAGGATCGCTGCCACGAGCGATGTGCGGAACGTCAGAACAAGCCCGATGACGACCCAAAACAGCAACGGGAGCAGGACGGACAGCAGAACGGCGAACTCGTTTCCGGCGATCTCGGAGATCTTGCCCCAGGACGTGAAGACACCTGCAAATTGCAGGGCGTAGGTGAGAGCGTGTGACAGGTAGTAAATGCCCAGTATCTTCAGGGCGAGGTCTCTGATTTGCCGCATGTTCATTTCGTTGGCGCTCAGCCAAAGCGTTATTGAGCCCAGCCCACAGGGCCGTTATAGAGGAACTATCCCCCCATCATCGGCAAAGTGTCAATGACAAGTTGGTCAGAGCACGGAGTGAACCTAGAAAGAGTGGCAGGCTGTAGCGTCCATACGGTACCAGGTGAATCACGGGGTTGGGGGATGGATGACAGCGGCCCCTCGTCGTAGCCGCCGAGGTAACGAGGCGGACGGGCTCCGCAGCTTGTGACGGAGTGTCCGGGGAGGAGGCGCCAAACTGGCTGTCACGCGACTCACCTGCGGCACTTGAAGAGACAGACGCCCGCAGCCCAGAGTTCGCGCGTGGCCGGGTTGTAGCGCAGGAGCAGCGGTTTGCGGTAAGGCAGGTTGCCCGTGATCTCCTGCCACGTCGCCCCCGCGTCGCGCGTCTCGTACACGCCCCCGTCGGCGCCGCCGCCCCACGTGGTGGCGGCGAACCATATCCGCCTGGCGTCGGCCGGATCGGTCTCGACGGCCACGATCACGCGGGAGCCGTCCGGGAACTTGGTGAGCTGTTGCCAGCTGTTGCCGTGGTCCGTGCTGCGCCAGAGATTCTTGCCGGGGCAGTAAACGGCGCCGTCGACCGCCACATGCACGTTGAAGATCCACTGCTCGTGCCTGAAGACGTGCTGCCACGCCGCGCCGCCGTCCTCGCTGCGGTAGAGCCCGCCGCCCGCCCCGCAGGCGCCCCAGTAGAGGCGGGTGGAAGCGGTCGGGTCGACCGCGAGCCCGAAGAACATGCGGCGGCTGCCGGGCTGGCCGGGCAGCGGCGCCCACGTGCGGCCGCCGTCCGCCGACTTGAAGACGCCGCCGCCGCTCCGGCCCTCGGAGGGATCGCCGTCGATGCCCAGGTAGAGCGTCCGCGGGTTCCGCGGATCGGCAGCCAGGGCGCGCGGGTAGCCGGTCCCCCACATGGTATTCGCGGTCGGCACGGTGGCCGGCAGGCCGTTGGTGCTGCGCGCAAAAGTCCGGCCGCCGTCGTCGCTCACGACCACGCGGTTGGGTCCCGCGGAGTTCCACGGGCTGCAGGTGCTGACGATGCGGTCCACGCCGTTGCTGTCGGAAACGGCAAGGCGCCAGTGGTGGCCGCTGAGCTCCGCGTCGTACTTGCGCGGCCAGAGCGCGCGCCAGCGTCCGCCGTTGTCCTCGCTGACCAGCACGCCCTCGTCCATGGCCGAAGCATAGACCCGACCCTTGTGGAAGCGGAGGTCGTAAACGCAGGAGATGTCCGCGCCGCGGACGCGCTCGGTCCAGGTGCGCCCGCCGTCCGCGCTGTGGCAGGGGCGCCAGTTGGCGGCGATGTAAAGCTCGCGCGGGTTCAGCGGGTTGAGGGCCAGGTTCCGCGGCGCGCTCAGGCCGGTCGTCCCGGCGTAGTCGTCCGGCAGGGTGGGATCGGCGGCCGGGTCGGGCACGAGCTGCGAGGCGTCGGTCCAGGTCCGGCCGCCGACGTTCGAGTAAAAGAAGCGCCCGTTCCAGTCAGCAGAGCCGATGAGGCAGACGTCCAGCGGGTTGGCGGGGCTGACCGCCACGTCCTGGACCGCCAGGTTCTTCGGCAGCCCCTGCGAAAGGTCCTGCCACGTCAGGCCCTTGTCGGCGGACGTCCAGACGCCATCCTTGAAGCAGGCGGCATAGAGCCTGTTCGGATCGCCCGGGGCCACCACCACGCTCGCCGCCTGGCGGGGCGTGGCCAGCGCGCGCCAGGTTTGGCCCGCGTCGTTGCTGAGCACGAGGCCCGCGTCATCCGTCGCCGCGATGACGAGCGCCGGCTCCTTCTCCGCAACCGCGACACTGTAGATGCAGCCGCCCTGCAACGGCCCGACGCGCACGTTGCCGTAGGTCGGCACGGACGCGCTCCTGGTGAACTCCTTGACGGTGTGCGGGCAGGGGGTCGCCGCCGGGTGCGCCTGGCCGTCCGGCGTGCGCGTGAGGGCGAAGAAGAAGCGGGTGAACTTGCCCACCGGCGCTTCGTTCATCAGCGGGCCGACGCAGGCGAAATCCATGCGGTTAACCGCGGCCCAGTCGGGCGCGCCGGCCGGCGCCTTGTCGGGGTTGTTCTTCGCGTACTCGGGGTCGAGGGTGAAGTCCTTTTCGCCGAGCGTCACGTCGCCCCACCGGTCCTGTTTGAACAGCTCGCGCAGGTTCCGGCTGCGGTAGGCGACGCCGGCCGTAGTCTTGAGCGTCAGGAACGCGTCCCGCGGCACCGTGCCGTCGCCCTTGAACGAGAAGCCGAAGCCCGCGCAATCGGCGGAGGCGACGCCCGGCGGGAAGACCAGCGGCAGCCAGAAGCCGCCAAACCAGTTGTCGTTGACCTTGCCGAATTGGACGCGCAACGTCCCGGGCGGCTCCTGCTCGGCCGGTTTCTCGTAAACCGTCTGCCACGTCTCGCCGCCGTCCGTGCTCTTGCAGACCCTACCGGCGGGGCTCCCGGCATAGACGGTACGGCTGTCGGTCGGATCCACCGCGACGCAACGGACGCTGCGGCCCTTCTCGCCGGTGAGGCGCAGCTCCTCGCGGCCGGTCTGCGGGAGCAGCCGCCACTGCTCGCCGCCGTCCGTGCTCTTGCAGAGGCCGCCGTCGGTGGCAGCGTAGACCGTTTCGGGGGCGGTGCGGTCCACGGCGAGCGAGAAGACGCCATAGTCCGCCAGGCCGTTGTTGATCAGCCGCCAGTTCCGGCCGTGGTCTGCGCTCTTATAGACGCCCGTGACGTCGCCGCCGAGGTAGATCACACCGTCCCGGGCGGGATGGAACACCGCCGCGTAGTAGAAGCCGCCCCCGCCCCAACCTGCCCACTCCCACGCGGCGGCGGATGCGGCAGGTGCGGCGGCGGTCGTCTGCGCGTCCGCCGCCCCGGCGACCAAGGCAGCCAGCAGCAGGCCTGCCACGGCGGCACGGAGGCCAATCGGCACGGATCGGGGATGCGTCAGAATGCCTGATTCCGCTGAAAAAACCTCGGGGACGGCACGGAGGCCGTCCCTCCAACGACCCGAACAGGCCGTCTTACGGGTCGCTGCAGGGCCGGGCTCGGTCCCGTCCGCCATGGCCGGAGGGTCTTCCAGCGGAATCATGGTCCGCCCCCCCCATGCCCAGCTCACCGGCGGCTGATCAGCACTTCCGCGATCTGGACGGCGTTCAGGGCGGCGCCCTTCAGCAGCTGGTCGCCGCTGACGAAGAGATCCAGGCCCCGGCCGTCGTCGCGCGAGCAGTCCTGCCGGATGCGGCCCACCAGCACGTCGTACTTGCCCGAGGCATCGATCGGCATCGGGTACCGCTTGTTGCCGGGATCGTCCACCACTTCCACCCCCGGCGACCGGGAGAGAATGGCGCGCGCCTCGGTCGCCGTCATGGGCCGCTCGAACTCCAGGTTCACGGCCTCGCTGTGGGCGCGGTAGACCGGCACGCGCACGCAGGTCGCGCTGACCCGAAGGGCCGGCGCGTGCATGATCTTGCGCGACTCGTTCTGGAACTTCATTTCTTCCTTCGTGTAGCCGTTGTCCGTGAAGGCATCCACCTGCGGGAAGAGGTTGAACGCGATCCGCTGCGGCAGCGCCTCGATCTTGATGTCGGTGTCGCCCCGCAGGATCCGGGTGGTTTGCTCCTCCAGCTCGGCCATGGCCTTGGCGCCGGCGCCGCTCGCGGCCTGGTAGGTCGCGACGACGATGCGCTGGACCGGGTTGACCTTGTGGAGGGGGTAGACCGCCACGAGCATGATCGCCGTGCAGCAGTTCGGGTTGGCGATGACGCCCTTGTGCGCGAAGACGTCATCCGGGTTGATTTCCGGCACGACCAGCGGCACGTCGGCATCCATGCGAAAGGCCGAGGAGTTGTCGATCACGACGGCGCCGGCCTTGACGGCGGCGGCGGCGAACTCGCGCGAGCGGGAGGCGCCCGCGCTGAACAGCGCGATGTCCACGCCCGCGAAGGCGTCCGCGTTCAACACCTCGACCGGCACCTGCCGCCCCTGGAAAGGCATCAGCTTGCCGCGCGAGCGCTCGGAGGCAAGCAGCCGCAGCTGCTTCACGGGGAAGCGGCGCTTCTCCAGGGTTTCCATCATCTCGACGCCCACGGCGCCCGTTGCGCCGACCACTGCCACTGTATAACTCTTGCTCATGTCGCCTCTTACGTGTTCCTACACCCGCTCCGCCACCAGGTCGCCTACCTCGGTCGTGGAGTACCCCATCCGGCCGGCTGCCAGGCTCTGCAGCTTCGTGCCCGTCACCTGCCCGATGGCATTTTCGATCGCCTGGCCGGCCGCGTGCTCACCCAGCACGTCCAGCATCATCGCCCCGGCGCCGATCGCCGCCAGCGGGTTGATGATGTTCTTGCCGGTGTACTTCGGCGCGGAACCGCCCATCGGCTCGAACATGGAGACGCCGTTGGGGTTGATGTTGCCGCCGGCGGCAATGCCCAGGCCGCCCTGGATGATCGCCGCGAGATCGGTGATAATGTCGCCGAAGAGGTTCTCCGTCACGATGACGTCGTACCACTCCGGCTGCTTGA